>JBDLQQ010000383.1:0-19861 GCA_039800465.1 Verrucomicrobiota bacterium | reverse complement strand
TGGCTCCGACGGCACCGTCTACGTGAAGGCATGCAGATCATTCACATTCCTCGAGGGCAGGATCTACGCCTTGGACGGAGCCACTGGGTTCAAGAAGTGGGAATATCAGACGGATGGGGGTGTCTACTCCTCCATTGCGGTTGGTTCCGATGGCATGTTGTACCTGGGTGATGCAATGGGTGGGAACGAGCGGGATCTGAAGGGGTGGGTCCTGGCGCTGGATGGCTCGACGGGCATCAAGCGGTGGGAGTTTGAGACGGCAGGTGGAGTCCTCTCGTCCCCTGTCTTGGGGCCTGACGGAATCCTCTATGTGGGAGGCTCGGGCGGCCGCACTTATGCCCTGAAAACGGGTTCATCGGGTCTCTCGCCGGGTCCATGGCCGATGCTCGGACAGAATGCCCGACACACCGGCAGGGTGGAGAAATCCGCCGGCGATCTCGTCTGGCGGGTGACCAAGGCGGGGAGGACGCTCTATCTGGGCGGTTCCGTGTCGGTGTTGCGCGCCGCGGATCTTCCCTATCCGCCGAGCTTCTCGACGGCGTTCTCCCAGAGCCAGAAGCTCGTCCTCCCCAACGACCCTGCGGAGATCTCAACCCCTGCTGCGGAGACCTACATCTCGCAACGATCCCAGCTGCCCGCTGGGTCCACCCTCCAATCGCTGCTCGGGAACCCGGATTACACGGCAGTCCAGGGACTGTTGGAGGGGCTGGGATTTCCGAGGGACCTCCTGCAGCCCTATCGACCCTGGTTTGCCCACCAGATCCTTGCCCAGAAGCTCCTGGAGAGGGATGGATTCGAGACCTCTCGGGCGGTCGACACCTACCTGCTGGGCCTGGCCAAGACCCTCTTCAAGCCGAGGGGATTCCTCGACACCTACCAGCAGGCGGTCGAGGCCTCGGCGGGCATCCCGGACGGGGCGTGGGTGGATCTGATTCGGGATCGCGGGGAAGGGGTTCCGCTTGAGGCGGTCAACGACCGCATGGGATTCGCCAGTGCCCAGATCGTGGCCCGGTGGAAGAATGGGGATGCACGAGGGCTGGCATCCATCATGGACCAGCTGGCCGAGCGGCATCCCAGGGTCTACGCGAGCCTTGTCTCCCAACCGCTCGACCGATGGGTTCCCATCCTCGAATCCCAGCTGCAGAGTGGGCAGACCGCGTTTGCAGTGCTCCGCGTCGGCCATCTGGTGGGTCGATCCGGGCTCCTGCAGCGACTCCGGGAACGCGGATGCCTGGTCTCCCAGATGCCATTGGCTGCTCCGCGCATCGTCGAGGAACCCGCGGCACAGGCGGTGGAGCTCGGGGGGGAGGCGTCCTTCCAGGTGACGACCTCAGGCGCGGAACCTCTGACCCTCCAGTGGTTCAAGGATGGGGTCGCCCTGCCCAACTCCAATACCAACCGCTGGGTCGTCCGCAACCTGACCGAAGCCCTGGCGGGTCAGTACCGGGTCACGGTCTCCAACGAGGTTCAAAGTGTGACCTCCACATCGGTGCCCCTCGAGCTGATCACAGCCCCGCCGACCCTCCTTCGTCCACCTGAGGGTGGGGAGTTCGTCGAGTCCGCCACCAATGTGATCCTGAGCGTCGAGGCCAAGTGGGCCCGCACCTACCAGTGGATGCGGGATGGCAGGGTCCTGCCCGGGGCCACCAACAGGACCCTGGAGATTCCGGTGCTCCGGACGCGGGATGCAGGGGGCTACACCGTGAGCGTTGGCAATCGGTTTGGGACGAATACCAGCGCCCCTGCGGTGCTGAGGGTCCTCCCGCTGGCCCCCGGGGGAATCCTCTGGGGTTTGGAGACGGGCACGCAGGTGTTCTCCTCCGCGGCGATTGGACCTGATGGAACCGTCTACTTTGGAGCCTATGACGGCTTCCTGTATGCCTTGGATGGGGCCAACGGCGTCAAGCGGTGGGAGTTCTTCACGGGGCGGTCGATCGAGACGTCGCCGGCGATCGGGGTGGATGGAACCGTGTACTTCGGCTGCGACGACCATCGATTGTATGCCTTGGACGGAAGGACCGGCGCCAGGAAATGGGACTTCAAGGCGGGCGACAAGATCCAGTCCTCTCCAGCCCTGGGTGCCGATGGAACGGTCTATTTTGGAAGCGATGACCGCAGGGTCTATGCGTTGAATGGGGCTTCAGGCATCAAGAAATGGGATTTCCTGACGGGGACCAACCTCTACTCCTCCCCGGCGGTGGGAGCCAACGGGACGGTCTATGTCGGTGGATTGGACAGGAAGGTCTACGCCTTGGACGGCTCCACGGGTGCCTTGAGGTGGAGCTTCTCCACTGAGGGGGAGATCTGGTCGTCTCCGGCGGTCGGTGCGGACGGTACCGTGTTCATCGGAAGCCTCGACAACCGGATCTACGCCCTGGACGGCCAGACCGGGGTCAAGAAGTGGGAGTTCAAGACAGGAGGCGAGGTCTGGTCCTCGCCGACCCTCGCCAACGATGGGATGCTGTTCGTCGGCAGTGACGATGCCAACGTCTATGCCCTCGATGCGGTCACAGGCGCCGAGCGTTGGCGGTTTGCAACGGGCGATTGGGTCGATGCATCCCCAGCGATCGGTGCGGACGGCGTGGTCTACATCGGCATCTATGACGGCCATGTCTACGCTTTGGATCCCGTCTCAGGAACGCGGATATGGCAGTCCTGGATCGGAGGATCCGTCTGGTCGTCCGCCGCGATCGGTCATGATGGGTCCCTGTATCTGGGTAACCTTCAAGGCAGGTTCTGCGCGTTGGCCTCGGGATCCCCCGGGCTGACGGCCTCCTCCTGGCCGCGGTTCCGATCGTTGAACCATTCCCCCGGCCGCGTCGCTCCCAGCCTCCGTCTGCAGGCCGATTCCCCGGAACGGACTGTCGAGGCCGGTGGGCAGGCCCTGCTGACCGTGGTCGTCCAGCCGTCGACCCCATCCCCGGCATTCCAATGGTCGAGGGATACCCCAGCGGGCCTGCTTCCCCTCCCGGGAGCCACCAATGCCACGTTGGTCCTCCCGAAGACGATGCCCGAGGACGCCGGAGTCTATCGACTGACCGCCTCGCTGCCGGATGGCAGGTCGACATTCTCCACGGTCCGCCTCGTGGTGACGTATCCACCCCCACGGTTCGTGTCCCAGCCGCTGGGAGGGACCTATCCCGAGGGGACCCCGGAGGTCCGCCTCCGAGCGGAGGTGTCGGGCGCCTCGAGTCTCCAGTGGTTCCGGAATGGAAACCCGATCCCCGGCGCAGATCAGGCGGTGTTGGTGTTCGCGGTCATCCGTCCCACGGATGCGGGATCGTACACCCTTCGCGCCCGGAACGCGGATGGGGTCGAGCTGGTCAGTGCCCCTGCAGTCCTGACGGTCGACCCGCTGGCGCCGGGAGGGAGACTCTGGGAGTTCAAGACCGGAGCCGGCATTGGATCGTGTCCCGCGCTGGGGACGAATGGGATGATCTATGTGGGCAGCGATGATCGACGACTGTACGCGATCGATGCGTCGACGGGGGTGCGTCGCTGGGAGTTTGCGACCGGTGGCCGTGTGTACTCCTCCCCGGCGATCGGTCCCGACGGCACGGTGTATGTCGGGAGCGAGGACAAGAAGGTCTACGCCGTCGACGGCACCACGGGTGTCCTGCGCTGGGAGTTCCTGACCGGTGGAGCCGTCTTTGGATCCCCGGCGATCGGGGCCGACGGCACGGTGTTCGTGGGGAGCGAGGATCAGCGGGTCCATGCCCTCGGCGGCAAGACCGGCGTGAAGCGTTGGGAGTTTGCGACGGGCGGTGGCGTGTCCTCCTCTCCTGCCATCGGAGCGGACGGTACCGTGTATGTCGGCAGCACGGACAAGACGGTCTACGCGCTGGATGGCGCGAGCGGGAACAAGCGGTGGGGATTTGTGACCGGGGGGCCGGTGTACGCCTCCCCGGCAGTCGGACCGGATGGGACGGTCTATGTGGGGAGCGAGGACAAGAGGATGTACGCCCTGAACGGGGCCACGGGGCAGAAGCGTTGGGAGTTGGCCACGGGAGGAGCGCTCTATGGATCCCCGGTTGTCGGGGGGGATGGACGGATCTTCTTCGGCAGTGACGACAAGAAACTCTACGCGGTGGACGGAATGACCGGATCCATCGTCTGGACCTTCGCCTCTCCCGGGGCCGTCCGATCCACCCCGGCGGTGGGTTCGGATGGGACGGTGTATGTGGGGTCCGACGGCAAGCTGGTACATGCCCTCGACGGCAGGACGGGGCTGAAGGTCTGGGACCATCCGGTCGGCAGCTGGGTGTCCTCCTCGCCGGTGATCGGGACCGACGGTGTCGTGTACATCGGGGCTGGCGATGGGCGTCTGCTCGCCGTCGCCTCGGGCTCCCCCGGCTTGGCCGCGTCTGCATGGCCGATGTTCCGGGCGGATCGGTTCCGCTCGGGAAGGATCGACGCATCCTTGTCGGTGCCGTCGTTGCGATGGGGCTTGGTTGCTGGCGGACAGGCTGTCCTGGAGATCACCGCCATGCCCGGTGGAGTGCTGCTCCAGAGGTCGCTGGATCTCCGCACCTGGACCGAGTGGTCCCGGACGAATATGCCCCCCGAAGGGAGGCTTTCCGTGCCGATCGCCCTGGGGGAGGCGAAGGCGTTCTACCGGGCGATTGCAATTGTTGCCCCTGTTGGGCCTGCAGGGTTCGTGTGGATTCCTCCCGGGACGTTTGTGATGGGGAGCCCACCGACCGAGGAGGGCCGCGATTCAGACGAGATCCAACACACCGTGACGCTGACGCAGGGGTTCTGGCTGAGTGACCACGAGGTAACGCAGGCGGAATACCGGGCGGTGATGGGAAACAACCCTTCGGTGTTCAATGGAGACACTCTGCCGGTGGAATCTGTGAGCTGGGAGGATGCGGTCTTGTACTGTCAGAAGCTGACGGAACGGGAGCGGGCATCGGGGCGGATCACTGCTCAGCAGGCGTACCGGTTGCCGACGGAGGCGGAGTGGGAGTACGCGGCTCGGGCTGGGACCACTGGAGCCCGGCACGGGGATTTGGATGCGATTGCGTGGTACAGTGCCAATTCGGGCGGCCAAACCCGTCCGGTGAAGCAGAAGCAGCCCAATGCGTGGGGCCTGCATGACATGCTGGGGAACGTCTGGGAATGGTGTGGGGATTGGTATGGGGCGTACCCGACGGGGAGTGTGACGGACCCGCCAAGTCCCGGCTCGGGCTCCTACCGCGTGTACCGCGGCGGCAGTTGGATCCGCGGCGCCGGGCTCGCGCGCTCGGCCAGCCGGAACGGGGACGTTCCGGGCTTCCGGAGCGACTACCTCGGCTTCCGCCCCGCCCTCAGTTCAGTTCGGTGAGCTCAGGGGCCGGAGGCCAAGGAGCGGAGCGGCGGCGGAGCCGGAGTCGGGAGCGAGTGGAACGAGTGGAAGACGCAGGCGGAGAGGCCGCGGAGCGCGGGGGATTTTGTGAGTCGAAGGCCCCGCCGCGGGGGCAGACGGATGACCTGGGGGCCATACAGAGGCACTCCATCGAGGGGCTGTCCCGTTCCCGTCACGATTCCGGAGGGGAGCCATAGCCCGGGCTGGCATCCCTGCCGGGATGCCCGAGAGCTGCGACTCTGTATCCGGTGGTGTCGCTGCGCTCAACCACCGGCTACAGGCTGGGATGCCTCCGGCATGCCTTCGAGGGGCACCCCGCCCTTCAACTCGTGGCCCGCGCCATTCCGCGGAGCGCGGAGAGGTCTCGGTTTGAAGGCACCGCTGCGAGGCGCCCGGGAGTGATGTGTGGAGGGATTCCTCAAAACATCGCTTCACCGTCCTGCACCCTCCGGGCAGGTTTCTGGCGATCCCATGATGTCGACCTGGTCCAGAACCGCCGCCCTTGGGGTCGCGCTGTGTCTGGAAGTCGCCCTCCGGGCTGCAACGCCAGACGCCGCGCATTGGGCCTATCAGCCCCTCCAACAGCCCGTTCCACCGACCGTCGCGGGGACGTCGGCCAAGCATCCCATCGATGCCTTCATCGGGGCCCGCCTCGTCGCCGCAGGCCTTGCTCCGGCCCCGGAGGCGTCGCCTCGGACGCTGCTCCGGCGGTTGAGCTACGACCTCGTCGGACTTCCACCGCGTCCCGAGGAGCTCGACGCCTTTGAGCGGGCCTGTGCGGTCGAGGGCGCCGGACCGGGAGCCGTGGGGCAGTCCTTGGCCTACGCGCGCGAGGTGGATCGGCTCCTCGCCTCGCCCCGACATGGCGAGCGCTGGGCGCGGCACTGGATGGATGCCGCCCATTTCGCGGAGACCCACGGGCACGACCAGGACCGGATCCGGGCCAATGCCTGGCCCTATCGCGACTGGCTCATCCAGGCCTTCAACAGCGACATGCCGTACGCCCGGTTCGTCCAGGCCCAGGTCGCGGGCGATGTCCTCTTCCCGGAGGATCCCCAGGCGACGGTGGCGCTGGGATTCATTGCGGCGGGGCCCTGGGACGAGAGCTCCCTGCGCGACATCCGGGAGGACACGTTGGATCGGCAGATCGGACGCTACCTCGACCGCGACGACATGCTCGCCACGGTGATGAGCGTGTTCACCAGCTCGACCGTCCACTGCGCTCGGTGCCACGACCACAAGTTCGATCCCATCCCGCAGCGCGACTACTACGCGCTGCAGGCCGTGTTCTCCGGAGTGGAGCGGGCCAACCGCGTCTATGACCCGGACCCTGGCGTCCATCGGCGGCGGCAGGAGCTCCTGCATCGGCGCCGCCAACTCGACCGTAGCGACGCCAACCTCCTGCACTCGACCGCCACACGGTCTGCCGTCGATGCTTGGAGGACCCGGAACGTCACGGGCCCGGTCGCCTGGCAGGATCTTGCGACCCCAACCCAGATCCCCACGGCCATGGGCGTGCTCCTGCGTCAGGCCGACGGATCGTTCCTCGCCACCGGGACGACCCCGGAGCGGGATACCTACACGGTGATGGCCCCGGCACCTGCGGGTCGTCTGACGGCCATCCAATTGGAGCTGCTCCCCGACGAGTCGCTGCCGTTCCGCGGGCCAGGGCGCCAGTCCCAGAACGGCAACCTGCACCTCAGCGAGTTCCGGGTCCTGGCCTATCCCCCTGAGGGTGGGATTCCCCGGGTGATCGGGCTCGTGAATCCGACGGCGGACTTCAGCCAGGAGGGCTGGACGATCGCCCACGCGCTCGATGGCGACGAGAAGACCGCCTGGGGCATCCATCCCGAGGAGGGCAAGGCGCATCGGGCCATCTTCGAGCTGAAGGATCCGGGCGAGTTCCCCGCGGGAACGACCCTCGCCTTCGTGCTCCATCAGGTGCATGGAGGGGGACACCTCATCGGACGCTTCCGGCTCACGGTGACTAGCGTTCCCGGGCCACATCGGGCCATCCCGGCGGAGTTCGCCGACTGGGTTCAGCGGGAGCCGTCGTCCTGGACCCCAGACCAGTGGAACCGTCTGGCGGGTCATGTGCTCCGTGAGGATCTCCGACAGCAGATCGCCGCGTTGCCAACGCCATCGCTGGTCTACGCGGCGGCGGCGGACTTCGATCCCGATGGCAGCCTGCGTCCGTCGCTGAACCCTCGTCCAATCCACGTCCTGAACCGCGGCGAGATCACCCAGCCCCGTGAGGAAGTGGGACCCGGGGCGCTGTCCTGTGTGGCGGGATTGCCGTCACGCTATCGGATCCCGGACGGTGCCGAGGAGGGACAACGTCGTGCGGCTCTCGCCGGCTGGCTCACCGCGCGGGATAACCCCCTGGTCTGGCGCTCGATCGTCAACCGCGTGTGGCACCACCACTTCGGACGCGGCCTCGTCGACACCCCCAACGACTTCGGTCGGATGGGCAGCGTGCCGTCCCATCCCGAGCTGCTCGACTGGCTGGCGGTGTGGTTCCGAGATGAGGCCCGGGGTTCGTTCAAGGCCCTGCATCGCCTGATTGTCACCAGTGACACCTACCGGCGGTCGGTGGGGACCCCACAGTCCAGAGCCGTAGAGTCGGATCCCGACAACCGCCTGCTCTCGCATCGGAACCCCATCCGGATCGACGCCGAGTGCATTCGGGACGCGATGCTCCTCGCGAGCGGTCGACTCGACCTCCGGATGGGGGGCGCGGGCGACATGCAGTTCGATCTCCAGCCCGGGATCCATGTCACCCCGCGGGTCGACTACACCCGCTTTGATTTGGATTCCGCTGCGGGGGGGCGCCGGAGCGTCTACCGCTTCCTCTTCCGCACGCTGCCGGATCCGTTCATGGACGCGCTGGATTGTCCGGCCGGCGACCAGCTCACGGCGGTGCGCAACAATAGCGTTACGGTCCAACAGGCCCTGGCCCTCTGGAACAACGCCTTCGTCGCCCGCCAGGCCGAGCATCTGGCGACCCGGCTGGAGTCGGAGTCCGGAACCTCCGAGTCTCGGATCGATCTGGCCTTCCTCCTGACCCTCGGCCGTCCGCCGGCGCCCGAGGAACTCCGGGAACTGGTTGCCTACACGAGTCGACACGGCTTGGCGGCGGCCTGTCGGCTCCTGTTCAACGCCAACGAGTTCGTCTTCGTGGACTGACATGGACCTATTCCCTCACAGGCCGGCTCTGGTCCCAACCCGACGGGAGTTCCTCGGTCGGCTGGGTGCCGGGTTTGGTGGCGTGGCCCTGGCCCAGTTGCTCGGGGCGGAGCGGTTGCTGGGGAGCGAGGGATCTTCCGGGACTCCGCTGCCGCATCATCCGCCGCGGGCGAAGCGGGTGATCCAGCTGTTCATGAACGGCGGGGCGAGCCAGATGGACCTGTTCGACCACAAGCCGGCCCTGTTCCGCCATGCCGGCGAACCCTTCAACCCGGGGAAGGGCGTCCATGTCGAGGCCCCCACGAGCGAGCCGGGCAAGGTGCTCAAGCCGCCGTTCGAGTTCCGGCAGCACGGGCAGTCCGGCCGCTGGGTCAGCAGCGTGCTGCCCCACCTCTCCCGGTGTGTCGACGACCTCGCCTTCCTCATGGCGATGCAGTCGCGGACGAATGTCCACGGTCCGGGTAGCTACCTGATGAACACGGGTTTCCTGCTGCCGGGGTTCCCGTGTCTGGGCTCCTGGGCGAGCTATGCGTTGGGACGCGAGAGCGACAATCTGCCGGCGTTCGTGGTCCTGCCCGATTCCAGGGGACTGCCCTACAACGCCCGGGGCAACTTCAGCTCCGGGTTCCTGCCCGTCTCGTTCCAAGGCACGGTGATCCAGAGCCGTGCCGCGGATGCGGCATCCAGTCCGGGCGGGTCCAACGGGTTCCTCCTCAACGATCTCTCCGCGCCGGCGTCGGCCCGGTACATCACGCCGGCGTCCGACCGCGACGGGCTCGCGCTGCTGGAGGGGTTGAACCGACGTCATCAGGATGCACATCCGGCCGACTCCCGGCTCGAGTCGAGGATCCAGGCCTACGAGCTGGCGGCCCGGATGCAGTTGAGTGCGCCCGAGGTGTTCGCGCTCGAGGGGGAGTCGGAGGCGACGCGTCGGCTCTACGGACTCGACAACGCGGTGACGGAGAATTTCGGACGGCGCTGTCTCCTGGCGCGTCGCCTCGTGGAGCGGGGTGTGCGGTTCGTGCAGGTGTGGAGTGGGGCGGGGGGACCGACCGGGAACTGGGACAACCACGCGAACATCGTGAAGGAACTCCCGCCGATGTGTGCGGCGACCGACCAGCCCATCGCGGCGCTGCTGACCGATCTCAAGGCGCGGGGCCTGCTGGAGGACACGCTGGTGCTTTGGAACACGGAGTTCGGGCGCATGCCCTTCGCGCAGAGCAGCGAGGGTCGAGACCACAATGGCGGCACCTTCGTGGGCTGGATGGCCGGGGCCGGGGTGCGTCCGGGTGTGGCGTACGGCGAGAGCGACGAGTGGTCGTGGAAGGCGGCGAAGGACATCACCACGACCTATGACTTCCATGCCACGGTCCTGCACCTGCTCGGGTTGGATCACGAGCGCCTGACGTTCCGTCACAACGGCGCGGACCGGCGCCTGACGGACGTGCATGGTGAGGTCATCCGCCCGGTGCTGGCGTGACGTGGGCTGTTTGGGAGGTGAGAGTCGAGTCCGGACCATGACCGACGACCCCCGTTCCGACATCGTCGCCCAGCAGTACGAACGCTGGATGTACCCACAGCCGATCCCCGACCTGCAGGCTTGGTCCGCCGACCACTGGGAGTGGTTCGATCCCAGTCATGCGCATCGGATCTTCTGGCCCGACCGATCCTACAAGCCGGACTTGGACATCCTCGTCGCCGGGTGTGGCACCAACCAGGCAGCGGTGTTCGCCCTGAACAACCCCAGGGCCAGCGTGGTGGCCATCGATGTCAGCAGGCCGTCCCTCGAGAACCACCGCCGACTCCGTGACAGGCACGGTCTCAAGAACCTCGATCTCCGGCTCCTCCCGATTGAGGAAGTCCACACACTGGGTCGTGAGTTCGACCTCATCGTGTCCTCGGGTGTCCTCCACCATCTTGCCGATCCGGTGAGGGGACTTCGGAGTCTTGCCGGTTGTCTGAAGCCGCACGGGGTGGCGGCACTGATGTTGTATGCGCGGTACGGCAGGATCGGGGTCGAGATGCTGCAGTCGGTCTTCCGGGACCTGGGTCTGGGACAGGACGAATCGTCGGTCGGCATTGTCCGCGATGCGTTGGAAGGGCTCCCGGGGGACCATCCAGTGGCCAGCTATCTCCAGATCGCGCCCGACCTGAAATACGATGCCGGTCTTGTGGACACGTTCCTGCATGGGCGGGAACGGAGCTACACGGTGGAGGAGTGCCTCGGGCTCGTCGCCTCCGCCGGGGTCTCCTTTCAGGACCTGTTCTTCAAGGCCCCCTATCACCCGCCACCATGGGCTGCGGGGCCCTTCTTTGCGGAGGTTGCGGCACAGGCCCCCACCCGCCAGTGGTCGATCATGGAACGGGTCCAGTTCAACAACGGCTGTCATTTCTTCATGGCCTGTCGGGCGGATCGTCCCAGGGAGACCTACCAGATGGATTTCGAGGCCGAGGGGGCGTCCAGGTGGGTTCCGTTCCTGCGTCACCGTTGCCGACTCGAAGAGGGGCGGCTGCACCGGAGCGACTGGAGTATTCCCCTGGAACCGGACCATCTGGCCTTTGTCCAGCGGGTGGATGGGAGTCGTACCCTTGCCGAGATCGTCTCGGAGATGCCGGTGATCCGCTCGCTGCCGGTTCAGGATCCCGTGGCGCGGGAGGTTTTTGCAAAGACCCTCTTCCAGGTGCTTTGGAGGCTCGACTTCCTCGGCGTGGGACTGGACCGAGTTGACTGAGAAACCCTGGATCTGCCCGTTGGACTTCTGCGTCGATCTTGCTAGGAAGAGTGGATGAAATCGATTGCAGCAACGGTGGCCGTGGCCGCGTGTCTGGGAATGACCTCCGCTTGGGCTCAGGGCAAGGGCCGTGGGGGTAATGGCGGAAACGGGGGCAACGCGGGCTTGTTTGGCACCGGGGGTAATGGGGGCGACGCGGGCTGGTTAAGCAACGGGGGTAACGGGGGCGTTGGTGGGAACGGGGGTGCTGGGGGCCTCGGGGGTAATGGGGGCAGGGGAGATTGGCTGCGCTACAACAGGCCTCTCGGGAAGCACATCAACTGGGTGTTGGGTCAAACCCGCCGTGAATTGGGTTACACCCCGACCGCGGTGGCGAGACAGGGATTCAAGGCCCAGCCCCGTATCGTGGGCGGCGACACGGCGCCCACAGGTTCCTATCCCTGGATGACGGCCCTGGTGGCACGAGGGTACACGGTGGCCAACGGTCAGTTCTGTGGTGGAGCGCTGATCCACCCCCAGTGGGTGCTGACCGCGGCCCATTGCATGCCTGGGCAGACCCCGACCACGCTCGATGTCGTCATCGGGGTCAACGATCTCCGGACCGCCACGGAGGCGCAGCGGGTCGCCGTGTCCCAAATCATCCGCCATCCCAATTATTCCACGACTCATCGTGGGGAGGAGATCAACGATGTGGCCCTTCTCAAGCTGGCCCAGCCTCTGAATGGGGTTTCGACGATTCCCCTCGTCAACGCGGCTGGCCTGATTGCCGTCGGGAACCGTGCCCGTGCCCTCGGGTGGGGAACCACGTCCGAGGGTGGGCTGAAATCCCCGACGCTCCTGCAGGTCGATCTGGGAATCACCAGCATCGACTCGGCTCGTGTCTATTTTCCGAGCCTCTCCAGCGTCCACCTGGCGGCCAGTGTTCCTGGAGGCGGCAAGGATGCCTGCCAGGGGGACAGTGGTGGCCCCTTGATCGTCTCGGACATCACCGGAGGGTGGTACCATGCCGGGATTGTCAGTTTCGGGGCCGGATGTGCCCGCGCCGGATACCCTGGCATCTATGCGAACACCTTCGCGTTCAGGGATTGGATCACGAAGCAGACCGGCATCCAGGCAGGTGACGACCATGGCAACACGGCCGAGAAGGCCACGACCTTGATCGTGGATGATGTGGCGGGAGGACGGATCGGGAACTCCGAGGACGTCGACGTCTTCCGACTGGTCCTGACGGAAGGCGGCACCCTGGTCGTGTCGAGCCGCGCGTCGACCGATGTCGTCGCCACGCTCTCCGACACAGCCGGGACCGTCTTGGCCAAGGAGGTCTCCCCGGCCGGCGGCGAGGGCCATGACTTCACGGTCACCGTCCCGGCGGGGATCTACTCCCTGGCCATCCGCGGTGCCGGCTCCGGTGCGGGCGACTACGGCCTCCTCGCGAGGTTCGCACCCGCGGTCGTGACCACCGCGGACTGACGCGAGGAGAGGGTGGGCGGACTCCCGCCAGAGAGAGTCGGGTTTTCGATCTGGCAGGATCCCCCACGCCTCCCGATCCGGACAGAGAGAGGCCTCGACACGAAAGGGTCTCGGCTCTGGTGCTGTCCGGGGCGGAGGTTCGGGCTACCTCGGCGTGCGGCTGTCCTCCAAGAGACGACCGACCTCCTGGCCAATCTTGTTTTGAGCAGCCGACCGGAGTGCCTTTTGGATCTCGTCCTTCAGGTTCCGAACCACGGTTTGCTGGTCGAGGGTGAGTTGCTGCCCGGACAGTGTCTCGAGAAGCGATAAGGAATCGGCCCACTTCTTCTCATCGATCCGCTTCCTTGCTGCATCCAGGACTCCCTGCACCGGATCGACGGTCGCGGAGGCTGCCGCCTGGAGGTTGGTGACCGAAGTTTCCAAGGCTTTCGGGAGGACCTCGATGCTCCCCTGCGCCGTGGTTCCGTTCGTGGCTGGCGCCGCATTGGTGGGCCTCGGCTCGATGACCATCGGTGCGGTCTGAACCGCACCGGTAGAGACCCCCTGAATGGGTGGGGGCGATATGGGCTCGGCCTCCCGCTCTCGGCTGCATCCCGCGAGGGTCAGGGCGGCTCCGAGGAGGGGCCATCGGATCGTCTGGAGATAGTTCATGAGAATCAGGTGAGGGTGTGGACTGGGGAGAGACTGCCGGCAGGGCAGGGACGTGCCTCAGTAGACGCGGGAGCTTTCCTCCTCCACGACGGGAGAGGTGAGGGTGTCGGCCGTCAGCGTCACCCTGTTCCGAGCATCACCCGCCTTCACGCCCTTGACCCGGACGGTGTAGGTGAACGACTGCTTGGGCTCGAGGCGAGCCACCACGGGGAACCGGACTTCCTGTCCGCTCACGGATCCCTGGGATGAGCTGACGGGTGTCATCTGTGTCTGGAATTGGGCGGCGACGGTGATCTGGGTGAGTTCGGCCGTGCCCTGGTTGGTCACCCGGATCGTATACGTGGTCTCGTCACCCACCTGTATGGGGTCCGGGTCATCCGTGACCTCCAACAGGACGGCCGGGATTCCACGCCAGAGGGTGCAGAACTCAACCCGATCCTGCAGTCCTCCCCCTGTCGTCACGGTCGCCACGTTGCAGTGCTTTCCCGCCGTGGAGGAGGTCAGAAGGACATCGAAAGACTTCTGCTGTGCGGGCGCCAGGTTTTCGAGCCGCCAGACGGCCTGGTTGCCGGTGATGGTCGCTCCCTCCGCCGAGACGAAGGAAACCGCCTCGGGTGCCATGTCTGTGACAACCACGTTGGTGAGAGTCGTGTCCCCTGTGTTGTGGAGGAGGATGCGATAGCCCGCATTCCGGCCCAGGAAACGTTCCTGATCCCCGGTCTTGATCAGGTTGAGCCCGGGCTGGAGCACCGTCGTGCACATCTCGTCCGCAGCCCTGCCGGCATTGCTGGACGTCACCGCCACGGCATTGCAGTGCCGGCCGCGGGTCGTCGCCTTGAGGGATACCGGAATCGAGCGGGGTTGATTCGGTGCAAGATCCCCCACCTTGAACGTCAGCGTCTTCTGCCCATCGGCACTCTGGAGTCCTTCGGGTACGGTATCGGTGACCACCACATCATGGGCATCGGTCGTCCCCTTGTTCACCACCACGATGTCGTAGTTGATGGTGCTCCCGATCTGTGCGGTCTCAGGGCCTGCCTTCTTCACCGTCAGGTTGGCGAACCCGATGTCCAGTGCGGCACAGGTCCTTGGATCGGCGCTGACGGTGGCACACGAGGACAGCGTCGTGACCTTGTCTGCCTTGAGCCACACCTGGATCTTGAGCTCCTGCCCTGAATCCATGGGGTTCAAGAGCCAGGTCAGAAGATCTCCATTCACGTGGGCCGGGGGCTCGCTGCGGACATAGGTGACCCCACTGGGAACAAGATCGGTCACGCGGACATTCCCGACACAATCCAGGGCGGTCAGGACGAGGTGATACTCGAACGTATCTCCCAGGTGGGCATGCTTCGGCATGACCTTGGCCAATTGCACGGGTCCACCGGTAGGCTCGGTCGAGGTGCGTGCCGGTTTCGGGACGTTTCCAGGAGTGACCGGTTGGGCGGTGTGGTGGGTGTGGCAGGTATGCTGGCATCCGAGAGTCCAGAAAATGGCAGAGAGGGTGATCGCCAGCGGGAGGAGGTGTGGTGTGTTCATTGGGTTCTGATCTGTGTGATGGGCCATGAGGTTGCCGAGGTTGCCGGGTTCGCCTCGGAGAGGACGAAGAGTCTGTCGTCGGGCAACGGGTCGGCCGGTGTGGTTCGACCCGAAGACACGCCACCTCCCTCTGGATCGAGCATCTCTGCGCGTCCGGAGGGCCCGGATTCCTCATCGTGCCGGATTCACGGCGCTCGAGGATTCACCGGACGGTGGCCTCCGACGTTCCGGGATCGTGCCCACCCCTGTGGATCTTACGCGGCACTCCAGCACCGGATTCGTCGGATGGGCTTCCACGCGGACAGCAGACACCTCCGGCGTGTCGAATCGGGCGTCGGCCGATGTCGTCGCCACGCACTCCAACACGGCCAGACCTCACTCAGCGCTGGCCGCTGGCGGTCATGCTGTGCCCCGACTGGTAGGCCCTGACCTCCGTGGGGTTCCCCATGTTCCCGGGACAATCGAGTAGACTTCGATCGATTGGCGGGCCCCAAACGCCCCAGTGGAAGCTTCGACGCAGCAGGGGTGCAGCCTTCGAAGAGGGGCCGTGTCGCCACCCGTGCCGGAGGGTACCGCAGCATCCTCCGGGGCAGGGAGTCACAGGGGCCCTCCGGGATCAAGCGAGGCCCACCGAGACTTTCAGTCCATGTCAGCCCGAGTGGGGTTTGCGTGAACCCTCAACTCTCAACTCTCACCTCTCAACTTTCCCAACCCCCACCCCCAGCCAGTAGGAGATGAAGGCCAGGCGGTCGGCGCTTTCCTCGATGATCTTCGTGGTCGGCTTCCCGGCGCCGTGTCCGGCCTTGGTCTCGATCCGGATCAGCACCGGGTTGGAACACGACTGCACCGCCTGGAGGCGGGCGGCGAACTTGAAGCTGTGAGCGGGAACGACCCGGTCGTCATGGTCACCCGTGGTCACCATCGTCGGCGGATAGCACACGCCGGGACGGAGGTTATGGTAGGGCGAGTAGGCGTACAGGGCCTTGAACTCGTCGGCATTGTCGCTGCTGCCGTAGTCGCTCACCCACGCCCAGCCGATCGTGAACCGGTGGAACCGCAGCATGTCCAGGACCCCCACCGCGGGGAGACACGCCCCGAAGAGGTCGGGCCGCTGGGTCATGCAGGCCCCGACGAGGAGCCCTCCGTTGCTGCCGCCCGAGATCGCGAGGTGACGGGGTTCGGTGACCTTCTCGGCGATCAGGTGCTCGGCAGCGCCGATGAAGTCATCGAAGACGTTCTGCTTCCGGAGCTTTGTCCCGGCCTGGTGCCAGTCTTCCCCGTACTCGCCGCCGCCGCGCAGGTTGGGCACGGCGTAGATGCCGCCGTTCTCCATCCACAGCAGGTTCGCCGGGGAGAACGACGGCGTGAGCGAGATGTTGAACCCGCCGTAGCCGTAGAGCAGGACGGGGTTCCGCTTCCGCAGGTCGAGGTCCTTGCGATGGCTCAGGAACATCGGCACCCGGGTGCCGTCCTTGCTCGTGTAGAAGACCTGCCGGGTCGTGTAGTCCGCCGGGTTGAACTTCACCGCCGGTGACTTCCAGACGGTCGTCTCGCCCTTGGCGAAGTCGTACCGCAACACCTGGGTCGGGGCCGTGAACGACGAGAAGCTGAAGAACGTCTCCTGCGCATCCTGTCGTCCGGAGAACCCGGCTGCGGTGCCGATGCCGGGCAGGGGGAGCTCCTTCTCGAACGAGCCGTCCAGCCGATGGAGCTTCACCACGCTCTTGGCGTCCGCGAGGTACAGGGCCACGAACCGCCCGCCGACCATACGGACCGTCTCAAGCGTCGCGGCGCCCTGCGGGAGGATCTCCTTCCAGTTCGAGCGTTCCGGATGGTGGGCATCGACCGCGATCAATCGTCCCCGCGGGGCGTTGAGGTCGGTCAGGAAGTACAGGATGGGACCCTGGTTGCCGATGAAGTTGTAGCTCGCGTCGAACTCGTCGAGCAGCGGCACGACCTTCGCATCCGGGGACTGGAGGTCCTTGAGGTGGACCCGATTCCGGGTGTCGGTGCCCTGGGTGACCGGGATGATGAGATAGCGTCCATCCTCGGTGGTGACGCCAGTGAGGCCCCAGTTCGGATGGTCCTTCCGCTCGTAGACCAGGACGTCGTCGGCTTGTGGTGTGCCGAGGCGGTGGAAGTAGAGCTTCTGGAACTCGTTGACCTTGCTGAGGGACTTGCCCTCGGGCGGGGCGTCGTAGCGGGAGTAGAAGAAGCCTGAACCGTCTGCGCTCCACCCACAGCCGGAGAACTTGACCCATTTGAGGACGTCACCGGTGTCCTGGCCTGTCCGGACATCCCGGACGTGCCATTCCTCCCAGTCGGATCCGGCGACCGAAAGCGCGTAGGCGAGTCGTGTGCCGTCATCGCTCGGGAAATACCCCTTGAGCGCGATGGTGCCGTCCTTGGCGAGCGTGTTGGGATCGAGCAGCGCGCGGGGCTCGGCCTGGAGGGCGGGGGCGACGTAGAGGACGCTCTGGTTCTGGAGGCCGAGGTTGCGGGTGAAGAAGTAGTTCCCGCCCTCCTTGTAGGGCACGCCATAGCGGTCGAACTCGAACAGTTCGGTCAGGCGGCGCTTGAGGGATTCGCGTTGGGGAAGCTGCTCGAGGTAGCGGAAGGTGACGGCGTTCTCGGCCTCGACCCAGGCCCGGGTGGCCTCCCCGTTCTCATCCTCGAGCCAGCGGTAGGGGTCGGCGACGGTCTGACCGTGGTAGGTGTCGACGGTGTTGGTGACGGTGCTGACGGGGTAGGCGGGCGAGGGGATGGGGGGATTCACTCGGTGGGCGAGGGAAGCGCAACCTGCAGCCAGCAGTGTGGCGGCGAGGGGGAGCAGTTGGGACGACCGGCGGCCTTGCATGGTCCGCCCAGTAGTCCACAGCGGCCTCCGGTCCGGCAAGCGTCCGACGTGTCGATGGATCCGGCGACTACTCGATCATGACCACCGGTTCGCCGAGGACTTCGGGACGGGGCTGGATGCCGAGGCCGGGTTGGGAAGAGGCGGCCATGTGGCCGTCCACCCGCTGGGGAGCCCCCTCGGCGGTGCTGACCGTCACGTAGCTGTTGAAATCCGTCGTGCTGAACAGGAACTCGGTCGGCGTGCTGTGCGCCAGATGGGCGATCGCCGCCGTCGCGATGTCTCCGCCCCACGAATCCTCCAGGGTCATGCCGATGCCCATGCTGACGCACAGGTCCCGGGCCTGCCGGGTCTTGGTCAGCCCCCCCAGCTTGCTGATCTTCAGGTTCACGACGTCCATCGCGAGGTCGGATCGGGCCCGGAGCAGGACCCCCAGGTCGTCGATGGTCTCGTCGAGGACGAACGGCTGCGGGATCTGTCGACGCACCGCGAGGCATTCCTCATAGGTCAGGCAGGGCTGTTCGATGTAGACGTCGATGTCCCGGACCGCGTTGGCGACGCGGACGGCCTCGTGCTGGATCCAGCCGGTGTTGGCGTCGGCCACCAGCCGGTCGCCGGGCTGGAGCTTCGCGGCGACGGCACGGATGCGGGCGATGTCGACATCCGGGTCGCCGCCCACCTTGAGCTGGAAGCGTCGGTATCCCTCGGCGCGGTAGCCGGCGACGCTGTCCGCCATCCGTTCCGGGGAATCCTGGGAGATGGCCCGGTAGAGGTGCACCTCCTCGCCATACCGTCCTCCCAGCAGCTCGCACACCGGGAGTCCGCTGGCCTGTCCGAGGAGATCCCAGCAGGCGATGTCGATGCCGCTCTTCACATAGGGATGCCCCTTCAGGGCCGCGTCCATCCGGCGGTTGAGGCGGACGAGCTGACGTGGGTCCTCACCGATCAGGTGGGGTCCGAGTTCCCGGAGTCCGGCCCGGACGCCCTCGGCGTAGGCGGGGAGGTAGAAGGGGCCCAGGGGGCAGACCTCGCCGTAGCCGATGAGTCCGGTGTCGGTCTCGACCCCGACAATGGTGCTGTCGAACACGGTGACGGACTTGCCGCCGGACCAGCTGTAGGTGGTCTCGTGGAGGGGGAGTTCCACCCGGTGGGCGAAGAGGCGGCGGATTTTCATAAGGAGGCAGGACGAGGTTGTGGGCGGCAGCGCGTCCCGCAAGAGTTCGCCGTCGTCGTTGGAACGCGAGCCTTTATCGGCCGAAGACGAGCACCCCCAGATTGAGGCTGGCCGCGAAGAGGAGGGTGCCGAGGAACACGCACACGGGCAGGGTGAGCACCCAGGCCAGAAGGATGTTCCGGACCGTCGCGGTCTGCAGGCCAGAGGCGTTGGCCGCCATGGTGCCGGCGATGCCCGAGGACAGGACGTGGGTGGTACTGATCGGCAGGGCCAGATGGTCGCCTGTGAGGATGGCGACCATGGCGACCGCCTCAGCCGAGGCCCCTTGGGCGTAGGTCAGGTGGTCCTTCCCAATCTTCTCGCCCACCGTCCGGACGATGCGCCGATAGCCGATCATCGTACCCAGCCCAAGGGCCAGAGCCACCGCCACCGTCACCCATTTGGGGATGAACTGGGTCAGGGCCTCCGCGTGGGAGGCGAACCGGCGCTCGATGTCGTGGATGGGAGACGCCCCCTGGCGATGGCCTTCGGCATCCAGCCTTCGGATGGCCTTGGAAACCAGGTAGAAATCCGTCCGGATCCGGGCCCGATTCGTGGGGTGGAGATCGGCGAGGGTCTGGAGGGGTTGGAGTTGGCTCGTGATGGCGTCGCAGGTGGTGGCCAGGGCTGCGAAGGTCCGCGGGGAGGTCTCCGACATCGGCTTCAGATATTGCGACAGCGTCTGGGTCGCCTCGGCTTGGGACATCGGATCGCCGACGGCCTGGCTCCGGAACCGGGTGGCGAGCTGGGTGGAGTCCTCGACAAGGGCTGCGATCTCGGAGCGGTCCGCCGACAGGTTCAAGGCATAGGTGCCCGGGAGGAGCCCCACGAGGATCAGGACGATGAGGCCCATGCCCTTCTGTCCGTCATTC
>JBDLQQ010000382.1:0-4285 GCA_039800465.1 Verrucomicrobiota bacterium | reverse complement strand
CGACATCCTCGTGGGACTCCTCGACGGCCCGGTGAAGGTGATCGTGTTCGTCCTCCTGCTGAACATCGGGCTCCAGCTCTTCGACTGGCCGCCGATCATCAACAACTGGCTCGCCAAGCTGACGATCCTGGCAGTCGGGGTGTCCCTGCTCCAGGTGCTCCTCAAGGCCATCGACGCGATGATCGTCCTCTGGCGATCCCGGCTCTCGACGGACGGGGACTATTCCTTCAACCAGTATTTCCTCGTCCTGGTCGGCAAGATCGTGAAGTCGGTCATCATCGTGGTGGCCATCTTCACGGTGCTCGGCAGCCTCGGGATCGACATCCGGGCCGCCCTCGCCTCGGTCTCGGTCATCGGCCTCGCCCTCGGCCTCGCCGCGCAGGACACCGTCAGCAACCTGTTCGGTGCCGCCGCGGTGTTCATCGACAAGCCCTTCCGGATCGGGGACTCGGTCCGGATTGGTGACGTGGAGGGCAGCGTCGAGGAGATGGGACTCCGCTCCACCCGCATCCGCAATGGCGAGGGCCATCTCATCACGGTGCCGAACCGCGAGATGGGCAACAGCCGCATCGTGAACATCTCCCGGCGCCCCACCTTCCGGACCGCCTTCACCCTCGGCCTGCCCCACAGCATGACCGCCACGGAGGTCCAGAAGGCCATCGACACCACCCGCGAGACCTTCGCCGCCCATCCCCTGACCCACGACGTCACGGTCCAGTTCACCCGGATCACCGACGCGTCGCTCAACCTCGAGGTGGTCCACTGGTGCAAGACCACGGAGGGCCGGAAACAAGCGGCCGTGCTCCAGGAATTGAACCTGCGTCTCAAGGAACGCTTCGACGCCGAAGGCATCCGGCTGGCGACCCCGACGAGGTCGATCGTGATGTCCCCCGGGGGGGAATCCGGCACCCCATCGGTGGCCGCGACGCGTCCAGGAACCTCAACAACCCGTTGACATCCCGACGCTCCCCGATAGCTTCGCGGCCTTTAAGAATCGCGAAAAGCCATGCCGAACACCAAGTCCGCCGAGAAGCGAGTCCGTTCCAGCGCCCGCAAACAGGCCCTCAACCACGCCACGATCTCCCGCGTGAAGACCGCCGAGAAGAAGTACCTCTCGATCGTCTCCTCCGGGAAGACCGAGGACGCCACGAAGGCCCTCGCCGCAGCAGCCTCCGCCTACGGCAAGGCCGTGAAGCGCGGCTCGATCAAGGCGCAGACCGCCAGCCGCAAGCGCTCCCGCCTCCAGCTCCGCCTGAACAAGGCCGCTGCCGCCGCCAAGGCGAAGTGATGCAACGCGGGAACCCCGGCTGATCCAGCCTCCCGCCCCCCAAACCACCCCCGGTCAGGCACCCCGCCTACCGGGGGTTTTTTATGCCAGGATCTCGCGGACCACACGGCCATGGACGTCCGTCAGACGGAAGTCCCGACCCGCCGTCCTGAACGTGAGCTTCTCGTGGTCGAACCCCAGGAGGTGCAACAGCGTCGCATGGAGGTCATGGACGTGGACCGGGTTCTCCGCCGCGGCGAATCCAAACTCGTCGGTCGCCCCGTGCACATGACCGCCCTTCACCCCGCCCCCCGCCAGCCAGACGGTGAAGCCGTGGTTGTTGTGGTCCCGCCCGTTCTGCTTGCCCGCATTGGCCCCCGGGGTCGGCAGCTCCACGGTCGGCGTCCGACCAAACTCCCCGCCACAGATCACAAGCGTGTCGTCCAGCATCCCCCGGTCCTTCAGGTCCGTCAGGAGCGCCCCGATCGCCCGGTCGCATTGCCCCGCCAGATTCCGATGGTTGGTCTCGATGTCGTCGTGGTTGTCCCAGGGCTGCCCCGCCCCATGCCACACCTGCACGAAACGCACCCCTCGCTCCACCAACCGCCGGGCGATCAGGAGCTGACGGGCCTGGACACTGTCGCCATACCGCTCCCGGACCGCGGCGGGCTCACGCTGGATGTCAAACGCATCGGCCGCCTCCATCTGCATCCGATACGCCAGCTCGAAGCTCTGGACCCGCGCCTCCATCTGGGCGTCCGCGACCCGGGCCCGACGGTGCCGCTCGTTCAGGGCCTGCAGGAGATCCAGCTGGGCACGCTGTTCCGGTAGTGAGGTGTACCGGTTGTTGATGTTCTCGATCAGCTTCTCCAGCCGCGTGTTCTCCGTGTTGATGTACGTCCCCTGGTAGGTCCCGGGGAGGAACCCGCTCTGCCAGTTCTGAGATTCCTGGATCGGATAGCCGCCCGGACACATCGCGATGAATCCCGGGAGGTTCTGGTTTTCCGATCCCAGCCCATAGGTGACCCACGAGCCGAAGCTCGGCCGGGGCAGACGCGCCTCCCCGCAGTTCATCAGCAGCAGCGACGGCTCATGATTCGGGACATCCGCCTTCATCGACCGGATCACACAGAGATCATCCGCATGCCGCGCCGTGTGCTGGAACAGGTCCGAGATCTCCAGCCCGCTCTGCCCGTATCGGCGGAAGGTGAAGGGCGATCGGTACGCCGCCCCGGTCTTCCGCTCCGTCGCGAAATGGACCGGGATCTCCTTTCCATGCCAGCGGTCGAGGGACGGCTTGGGATCGAACGTGTCGACGTGTGACGCCCCGCCGTTCAGGAAGATGTGGATGATCCGCTTCGCCCGACCCGCGAACTGGGGCGCCTTGGGATTCAACGGATTGGCGAACCCGATCTCCTCCGCCCGAAGCGGGCCAAGCGATCCCAGGAGGGACGCCAACCCCAGGGACCCCATCCCCATGCCGCAGCGGTCCAGGAACTGACGACGCGTCAGCGCCAGATGCTCGGGATTGGGGGCGTGGTGCGACATCGGATGCACAAGAGGACGCCCGGATCGCTGCAAAATTCAAGCCTCGTGCCCGGCCTCGCCACCCCGCAGAACAGGCGATAGGGTTCCTGGACCATGAAGGTCGTCATTCTCTGTGGCGGACTCGGCACCCGACTCCGCGAGGAAACCGAGTACCGCCCCAAGCCGATGGTGCCCGTCGGCGGACGCCCCATCCTCTGGCACATCATGAAGCTCTATGCCGCCGCCGGGCATACCGACTTCGTCCTCTGCCTCGGCTACAAAGGCGAGGCGATCCGGGACTACTTCCGCAACTACCTCTGGAACACGTCCGACGTGACCCTGAAGCTCGGCCGCAACCCCCAGATCACCTACCACACGAGCCACGCCGAGGAGGACTGGACCGTCACCCTGCTGGAGACCGGCCAGGAGACCCAGACCGGTGGACGTCTGCTCCGGGCCCTGCCCTACGTGGGCAATGAGACCTTCCTCTTCACCTACGGCGATGGTGTCACCGACAGCGACATCAATGCCTCCATCCAGTTCCACAAGTCCCACGGCGCTGTCGCGACCGTGACCGCCGTGAAACCCCGGGGACGCTTCGGGGAACTCGCCATGGATGGACAGACCATCACGGCCTTCCGCGAGAAGCCGGACGAGGAGAACGCCTACATCAGCGGCGGCTTCATGGTCCTCGATCCACGGATCCGGAACTACCTCGAGGAGGGCGACCACTGCATCTTCGAGCGGCGCCCGATGGAACGCCTCGCCCAGGAGGGGCAGCTCAAGGCGTACACCCACGACGGATTCTGGCAGTGCATGGACACCTTCCGGGAACAGCAGATGCTCGATCGGCTCTGGGCCGAGGGGAAAGCCCCGTGGAAGACGTGGTGAGGCCCACTTCCCCGCATCCAAGCGGCGCCAGGAAGGTCCGGCTCGCGACCGGGATCGAGGCCATCCTGGACGCGCGACGGTGCATCTTCCTGCCGGCCGACAGGGTCCTCGCCCTGGCCGACCTCCACCTCGGCTACTCCTGGGTCCAACGCCGTCGGGGTGCCCTGATGCCAGTCACCACGCCCGAGACCACCGCCTCCCGGGTGGCCGCGCTGCTCGCTGACTATCGCCCCCGCCATCTGGTGATCCTGGGGGATCTGGTCCACCAGGCGACGTCACAGCCCGGCCTTGAGCAGGCCTTGCAGGAGCTTGCCGGAACCATTCCAGATGACGTGACCTGGACGGTCTGCGCCGGGAATCACGATCGGAACCTCGAACGACTTCTGGGCCGTCTACCCCGTCCGGTTCAGTGGGTGCCCACCTTTTCAGCCACCGGTTGTCTCCTCTACCACGGGGACACCGAGCCCGGCCTGGACCTTCCCGGGACCTTTGCCCTCGAGGGAGCCGCGCCGTTCCACATTATGGGACACGAACACCCTGCCCTGCGGCTGGGGGATGGCGTCGCGACGGAGGCGAAGGTGCCCTGCTTCATTGCCTCCG
>JBDLQQ010000381.1:0-6710 GCA_039800465.1 Verrucomicrobiota bacterium | reverse complement strand
CCGCACCCCGCATCACACGGCGAGCGATGCTGGACTACTCGGCGGCAACGCCCATCCAACGCCCGGCGAGATCTCCCTCGCCCACCATGGAGTGCTGTTCCTCGACGAACTCCCCGAGTTCAAGCGGAGCGTCCTCGAGACGATGCGACAACCCCTCGAGGAAGGGCGTGTGACCATCTCCAGGGCCGCCGGCACGCTGACATTCCCAGCCCAGTTCATGCTCGTGGCCGCGATGAACCCGACCCCCGATGGCAAGATGCCGAGGGAGAGCCGCTCCTCGCCCCGGGAGATCCAGAGCTATCTGGGGCGCATCTCCGGACCGCTCCTCGACCGGATCGACCTCCATGTCGAGGTTCCATCGGTCCCCTTCGCCGACCTCAGCCAGGCCGCTCCGGGTGAGTCGAGCGCCGCCGTCCGGGCCCGGGTCATCGCAGCGCGCGCGCACCAGCTGCATCGGTTCAGGTCGCGACGCATCGCCTGCAACGCTCGGATGGGCTCGCGGGAACTCAAGGAGTTCGTCCAGCTGGACGAATCCGCCCGGGAACTGCTCAAGCACGCCGTGACGGACCGCAATCTGAGCGCGCGGGCCCATGACCGCATCCTCAAGGTCTCCCGCACCATCGCGGACCTCGCCGGCAGGGAACACCCGAACCAGGACGACGTCCTCGAGGCCGTCCAGTATCGGTCCCTCGATCGTCAGCTCTGGACCTGAGATCCGGGCCGGGGGTAGGCGCCTCCTCAAAGATACTTCCCGAGGATGGGCTTCAGCCTGCGGACGGTCGCCTTCGGCCAGAGGTCTCGGGCGGTCATGATCGCGTACCGGAGGGCCTCATGGCAGGGCCAGGCTGGAGCGGCGGGGATCCGCGGGACGACATCCCGGACGATGGCCTGGGCGAGTGCTGCGTTCTTGTGGAGATTGTCGATGACCATCTCGACGGTCACATGGGCCTCGTCGGTCTTCCAGGCGTCGTAGTCGGTCACCATGGCGAGCGTCGCATAGGCGATCTCCGCCTCCCGGGCACACCGGGCCTCGCCCAGATTGGTCATGCCCACGACGTCGAAGCCGCACTCGTGGTGGAACCGCGACTCCGCGCGGGTGCTGAAGGCCGGCCCCTCCATGTTGAGGTACGTCCCGCCGTCGTGGACCCGGGCCTTGCAGGTCTTTGCGGATCCCAGAAGCAGTTGGCGGAGCTCCTCGCAGATCGGCTCGGCGAAGGCGATGTGGGCCACGATGCCGGACCCGAAGAACGTGTGTTCGAGGTCCCGCTTGGTCCGGTCCACGAACTGGTCGATCAGGACGACATCCCGCGGCCGGTACTTCTTCTGGAGGGAACCCACCGCGCTGACACTGATCACCCAGGAGACACCCAGCGACTTCATGCCCCACAGATTGGCGCGATGATTCAGCTCGGTCGGAAGGATCCGGTGGCCTCGACCATGTCGGGGCAGGAACACGACCTCCCGCCCCTCCAGCTCCCCACACAGGAACTGGTCGGAAGGCTGCCCAAAGGGCGTCTTGACGGTCTGCCAGCGCTGCCGAGTCAACCCCTCCATCTGGTACAGACCCGAACCCCCGATGATGCCGATGCGATGCGCGGACATGGTGGAGAGAGTGAACGGGTTTCCCCATCAGGCGACAACTGCCAACGCCAGACACCCACTCGAGATGGGACACCAAAAAACCGGCCGACAGCGGAGCTGTCGGCCGGTCGCGATCCGTGCGGAGACTCAGTTCGACCGCAGGCGGTAGAACCTCTGTGCATCGGAGGGCAGCATCCGATACGGCGAGACGGCACCGGAGACATCGGAGAACGTCCCGTTGAGGGTGGTCGACGACTGGAGCACGCCCGACGTCCACTGGAGGCGATACTCCCCGCCTGTGGAGGTGAGGGCGAGGGTGCTCGGAGGCACCGGACCACTCTTGAAGGTGCTCGCGAAGATCGTGGCGACCTCGTCGGCACTCAGGGCCCTGTCGTAGACCGCGACCTCATCCAGTTGGCCGATGAAGTTCCGATCCGCGCGTCCCGGCTGGTTTCCACCGAAGGACATGTTGGAGGTGACCACCATCGGGGCGTGGCTGACCGTGTTGGTGGCGGACAGGAGGGAGGACCCTTCCGACATGTAGATCACCGCCTTGTCGGGCTCCACGACGAAGGCCGCGAAGGTCCAGGTGTTGGGCGGGACGAACAGGCCGGAGCTCCAGCCCCACTCGCCACCGTTCCAATGGTAGCGGAGTTCCGCCTCCGGATTGCTGGCGTTGCCGTTGTTGAGGTGCAGCCCACCGCCACCCAGCCAGGCCGGCCAGCTGAGGTCGCCCGTGGTGGAGACCTCCTGTCGGTTGATCCAGACCAGCGCCGTCACCCGGTTGCCCAACCGAGCAGAACCCGTGGAGACCCAGCCGTTGGTCATCGCCACGGCGGTGTTGTCGGCTCCGAGCCCCGGGAAGGCCTCTGGACGCGCACCGATCGTGCCCTTGGCGATCAGCGGATTGCCCAGCGTCGAGCCGGCCCCGGAATAGCTGCCGGTCGAGGCCGAACCGAGGGTCCCACGGTTCTCCGCGGCGTTGTCCGAGGGAGGCGTGGGCTGGTCATTGAGACGGAGGTACTCCACGGCCCCGTCTGTGGTGACGAGATTCGGGTAGTTGGAGGACGTCTGGGGGTTGGTGCCCGCCGCGTAGTGCGAGGCCAACTGCTCCACCGTCAAGCCGGACGGATAGATCGCCACCTCGTCGATGGATCCCTTGAACGTCCACCCCCCGTACCCGCGATCACCAACGAGCAGCGGTGCGGCCGTGTTGGGCAGGACAGGACTCGCCGCCGTGGCGGTCTTCACCTCGACGCCATTGACCACGAGACGGACGGTGAGGGTCGCACTGTCATAGATGGCGGCGCAGTGCTTCCAGGCATCCGCGGTGAACACCCCCGTGGCGGTCACGGTGGTCGTGTAGAACGGCGCGCCGTTGTCGCCACCAATGAGGAACTCGAGGTTGGCGCCGTTCTGGCGGAGGACCCAGCCGGAGCGGTCGTTCGCGTTTTCGGCGAACTGGCCATTGATCATGGACTGGACCAGAACGCGGTTTCCGGAGGCCACATCGATGGGCTTCGCCCAGCACTCCACCGTGAACGAACCTGCCGGGTTGAGCGCCGGCGCGTAGTTCACGGCGGCCCGACCGCCGGCGAGGGTGACACTGGTGTCGACGCCGCCTGCCAGAGCCCCGGGGGCCAGGAGGGTGTAGCTGCCGACATACAGACCCGTGCCAGCCGATCCCAGAGAACCGCGGTTGACCGCGGTGGTCTGGACGTACGGGGTGGTCTCGCTCATGCGGAAGTAGACCAAAGGCTTCGTTGCTGCGACGGCGGTCGGGTACGGGGAACCCGGATCCACCAGCACCACGGTGGTCGACGAGGAGACGGATCCCTTCGTATTGCTCACAGTCACCGAATAGGTACCGGCGGTCAGGGCCGAGAGGGACGGGATCGAGAACGACGATCCGGTGGCCCCCTGGATGGGCTGGCCGTTCCTCGACCAGGCGTAGCCGAGCTGCCCGCCGGTGGCCGTCACCGACAAGGTCACCGGATAGCCTCCGTAGAAGCTCTGGGACTGGGCCGGCAGCGGAACCACGATGACAGGCTGTTCGACGGCGGTGATGGCCACCTGGACGATGCTGCTGGTGACGCTGCCGAAACCGTTGCGGACCACGACGTCATAACTGCCGGAGTCGATCAGCTCCGCCGAGGCCTTGAGATAGGTCGGGCTGGTCGCGCCGGCAATCGCCGCGCCGTTGAGACGCCACTGATAGGAGAGCGTCGGGGATCCGGAGGCGAGGGCAGCAAGCTGGAATGGGGATCCCACGTAGACCGTGTCGACCGGAGCCTTCGGTTGTTCCTCCATCAACGGGGGATTGCTGCCACCCGGAGTGTAGTCGATCAGGATTCCAGCAAGGGTGGATCGCAGAGCGCCGCTCCGGGGATCGCCGACGATCACAACGGTATTGTTGCCCGAGAGCGTCGCGATGTCCGGCGAAGGACTGCTCTGACTGAAGATGCCAGTCGCAAACAAGGGGGTCTGGACGTCGGTGTACTGCACCTTGGCGGTCTCCCCATCATGGCGGATCGCCGCATCGGTGAAGCCGTCGCCGGCATCGGTCGAGGCGATCAGCCGGATCGAAAGCTGGGACACGGAGTTCCGGAAGCCCGAGACGGTCACCCGGTAGCCGGTGCCTGTGTCGTCGAGGTACCCATAGATGACCTGGTCTTCACCGGGTCCGGTCGGGACGTCGGCATAGAGGCTGTAGGTGTTGATGCAGGACCATTCGACCCGGAGGTTGCCTCCCTCGGGCAGGGTGATGACCGCGTTGGAGGACACTCCAGATCCCGCCTCGGAACCCGGGATGCGCGGCATGTTGAACCATCGGGCAGCAGGGATTCCAAAGGCATCCTGCGTGACCTCGGCACCCCCGTCGGCAGGGCTGCCGCTGCCCCAGTCGTCAGCGAAGTTCAAGCCGATCGATGCCGCATTCGCTGAGGTGAGCCACGCGAGAAGCGCGATTCCCAAGGACCAGGACGACAGGGTCCGGCCCAGGAAGGTGAGTATTCGTTTCATGGAGTTGACGTATTCAGTGACAGACTGCTGTGAAGGGCCGACGCGGCCTGTGCGGACCGTCGGCACGCCGAAGGATTGTCGATCGAGAAGCGGCAAGGAAGTCGTCATGGGCAGAATCCACCCACCGATCCGTGGGCATGAACCCCTGCACGGACCAGCGCGACGGCGCTTTTCTGGAGCCGAACGCCGACGAATCGATGGCCTCAAGCCTCACCATGGCACTTCTGAGCCTGACGCGTGGCTGGAACTGGTTCGCGCCGCAGATGACCACCTGGACCTCCAGGCGGATCCAGCGGCCCCTGGTCCCTCAACGGTCGGCACCCCTGTTCCGAGCGCTGCGGGGATCCTGGGCCAGGGCGAGGCCCACGGTCCCACTCGCCAGCACTCGAATGGGCATGGTGGCATCAGGGCCAGCAAGAGGTGTCGGATCAACCCTCACTTCGGGGGGCCCCGGCACCTGCAAGTCCGGGGCCCGAGCGTTCAGGAATCGCAGGAAGGGGCTGGAAGATCCCAGATTGCAGAATCCTCTGGTCCATCGACCGGTTCCCGGCACGCTGAGGCGGACCAGAACACGCTCTGGACGGCGAGCCCGTCACCGTATCTCCTGATCCTAGCAACCTGGAACCATAGACCACCGATGCCTTCACTATCCAGATACCAGTCGCTGCTCCTGACAGGCCTGATGTTCCTGTCGACGGCAATCAAAACACACGGTCAGAAACCATCGTTTCTTCCCCAGACGGGAAGCGGAACGACATCTTCAAAGCGACCTAGCAGCACACCGGCTCCGGGGACTGCGCCCAACTCAACCAAATCCTCGACCAGGAAACCGACGCAATCCGTCGCACCGATCGTCACCTGGGCCGAGCAGGGCTGGACCGAAGAGCAGCGAGAATTCTACCACTTCACCTCCCAGGGCACGGTCATCATGCCGGTGAAATGGTTCATGGCGTTGGAACAGCCACCGACTGGGATCATCGACCTGATCGATCCCATTTCAGAGCAGCCCCCCTTGTCGAACCCGGATTACCTTGCCCGGTTTGGGCTCATTTCTTCCCCGAAGAGCACGCTCAACCCCTGGGGGTTGCCCGTGGGCCTGGCCGTGGCGGGGGACGATTCTCCGGCCAGAGGATCCGTCGGCACCACCTGCGCCGCCTGTCACACGGGTGAACTCCGCTATCGAGGCCATTCCTTCCGTGTCGATGGCGCGCAGGCGATGGCCGATATCGTGGGTCTGATCGAGGACTCGTACAAAAGCCTCCTCGCCACCCAAGCCTCTTCTGAGAGTCTTTCTTTGGGCGTCATGTGGAGACGATTCTCCCGCCGAGTCCTCGGGAGTGCCTACAACAGGCAGTCAGACCAGAAACTGCGATCCGAGGTCGCCGAGTTCGTGAAGCCGATCAAGTGGATGGGGGTGTACGGCGCCGCCCTGAGACTCTACCCGACCAAGGAGGGCTACGGCCGAACGGACGCCATCGGGCGGATCGGCAACATGGTCTTCGGGACCTACCTCCGGGAACCCGAGAACCTCCGTGTCGCCAACGCCCCGGTGAACTTCCCACAGCTCTGGGACATCTGGAAATTCGACTGGGTACAGTTTGATGGCTCGGTGGCCCAGCCCATGGCCCGTAATGCCGGCGAGGCTCTGGGGGTCAGGGTCGCAACCTCATTCTTGAATCCCGACGGAAGTTCGAACCTGTCACCAGACAAGTGGGCAACCTCCATCCATTTCGAGAACCTCGAAAAGATCGAAACCCAGCTTCAATCGCTGAAGGCTCCACGCTGGCCTCGGCAGATCCTGGGGGAGGTCGACATGGACCTCGCAAAAACGGGGCGCTCGCTCTTCACCGAGAACTGCGCAAAGTGCCATTCCCCGAGACCGGTGCTGCCGCCGGGCGACTCCTTCGCCAAACTCGCGGTCACGATCGTGGATGCGAAGGTCATCGGCACTGATCCGCAACGGGTCCTCAATTCCAGCCAGGCTCAATATGACCCCTCGAAACTGTTCGGTGTTCCCTCCGAGAAGGTGAACCTGGGGGAAGGGTTGTTTGCCGTCACGGAGGGCACCAAGGAGTGGTTCTACGACACGAACGATTTCAGCCCCGAGA
>JBDLQQ010000380.1:0-5876 GCA_039800465.1 Verrucomicrobiota bacterium | reverse complement strand
CACCGGGAAGGATGTGGATGAGACGCTGACGGTGGTGGTGGGCGGCACGACCGTCTCGGCACCGCTGAAGGTGGCTAACGGCACCACCTCGGTGGTGGTGACGGGGTTGGAGGCGCAGGTGACCGGGTTTGCCTGGATCACCGGAGACTTTGGGATGCGGGTGTCGGGCGGCGGTCTGGCCGCGGTGTCCTCGAACGCATCAGCCTGGCTGACGGCGGGAGAGGAAGTTCGGGTCGGTGTGGGTGGTGGCGCGCTCGGTTTCCGGGTGAACGCGGAAGGCACGGTGGCGCTGCAGGCGACGGGTGGGACGGCGGAGTTGAACCTGGGATCGGGCTTTGCAACAGCGACGGCGACGGGCGTCGGTGTTGGTTTCAACAACACCGGAAAGGACGTGGACGAGACGCTGACGGCGACCGTGGGGGGGATGAGCGTCTCGGCGCCAGTGAAGGTGACCCACGGGACGACTTCGGTGGTGGTGATGGGGCTGGAGGCTCAGGTCTCTGGGTTTGTCAGCATCATGGGCGACTTCGGAATGCGGGTGTCGGACGCCGCGTTGGTGGCGGTCTCGGCGAACGCGTCGGCTCGGCTGACGGCTGGGAAGGCGGTGCGGGTAGGCGTGGCCGGTGGGCTGATCGGGATGTGGTTGAACGCGGACGGCACCGTGGCGTTGCAGGCAACGGCGGGAGCGGCAGAGTTGGACCTGGGGGCTGGCTTTGCGACGGCGACAGCGACAGAGGTGGGGGTCGGATTCAACAACACGGGGAATGACGTGGACGAAATGCTGACGGCGGCCGTGGACGGCATGAGCGTGTCAGCACCGGTGACAGTGGCCAATGGGTCCACCTCGGTATGGATCAAAGGCCTGCGTGCCACGATCGGCGACGGACTCCAGATCCAGGGTGATCTGGCGGTGCGTAACTTGGAGGGCGAGTTGCAGCTTGTGGGCCGGAATCTCTCGGCGTTGTGGGATACGGGTGGGGGGCTGACGCTGGGAGTGGATGAGGGATCTGTGGCCGTTGTTGTGGAGGCCTCGGGTGAGTGGGCCACAAGAATCACCGGCACTCCGCGGATTCCGGTGCCGGAGGCCTTGCGGTCCACCATCGATCTGCGTCTCCGGGATCTGACCTTCGCCTACAACAGCACCGGAAAGGCTGTCGACCGGGTGGTGACGGTAGGCGAGATGGCTATTCCCCTGGTCGCCGGTCGTGGAACTGCGGAAACACCCTTCTTCTCGGTGTCTGGTGCCGTCGAGGTCATCATCGCCGAGGTGGTGCATCTCTCCGGCTCGGCCGGGTTCAGCCGGAGTGTCGATGTCCCGAGCCATACGACCCGGGTGACGGTTGGCCTGAAGGATCTGCAGGGGAATGCAGGGACCGAGGCGTATGGGGTCACCGGCGGCAGTCTTGGCCTGGTGTTTCTCTCGGACTCCCGCACTGGCGACGCTCTCGGCTATGCGTTGGACGCCCGGTTGCAGGGTCGGGCCGCCGGGGATATCGCCTCGGCCGAGATCGGGTTGAGGGTGCGACGCAACACGACCGAACTCGCGGTCAAGGCGCTCGTCCCGATTGCCGACGAGTCCCTGATACTCGAGTTCAAGGCAGACGAGGTGGCCGCTCCATTGGGCAAGGCCTTCTATGAGTTCATGGTGGAGAATGCCGTGATCCGAATCGGAACCCTCGTCATTGAAGGCAACTACCAGACCACGTCGACGACGCCCGACGGGATCTCCACCACGCGGGTGACCGATGCGAGCGTGGCGTTCGGCGATCCCCAGATCTTCCGCATCTCGGCCAAGGAGTTCGTCTACAAGTCCTACGCGCAGGGCCGCATGCTAGGGGGAGTCCGATATGAGGCGGGCGTCCAACAGGTCCAGATCGCCGAGGGACGGATCGATATCAGTGATGTCCTCACCCTCCGGGGCAACTTCAGCCTGGTCTGGGGTGTCCCCAACGGGCAGACGGCGGCCCGCATGACCTTGGCCTTTGCCAGGACCAGCCTCGTGGTCCGGAAGAATGAGGGCAGCAACTGGCTGGAGATCGGCGGCAATGGACATTTCACCTATGTCGATGGCGTGGGTCTCTCGCTGGATCGGTTCCTTGTGACCAGATTCAAGCTCCTCGAATCGACCTCCGAGGCGCCGAAGGAGGGTGAGGTCCGTTCCCATGGCGACGCCGACGGTTTCGATCCGGAGACAGGCGACCTGCTGCCGGCAGCGGTGACGCTCCCGCTGAGTCTCAAGCTCGGTCCCGTCACCCTCCGCAATCCATCGCTCGGGGTGCAGAACCTGGATCTGAAACTCACAGCGGACGACCTCGTGCGCGTGAAGTTCGATGTCGTGATCGGTGTGGGGCACGCGGAGGTGCGAGGTGGGCCGCAGCTCGGGCTGACGATCACGGACTCCGCGGATGCGGATCCCTATGGCATCGCAGGGGTCTTCGGACTCGAGGTCGATCTGGATCCCGAGAGGAGCTTGGCCCCGGTCCGATGGGGGGTGGTGGGATTCCAGTTGGTGACCGATCAGGCCCGCGCGGATCTCGGTGGACTGATCTCCTTCGAGACCGTGGGGATGCGGTTCGATCTCGCAGCGGCCGCTGACCAGCCGCTCCTCGTGTTCCAGAGCGCCACCGTCATCGTGAATGCGGGCCCGCTGCAGATCTCCGGCAGCGCCGACAATTTCTCCATCCTCGGCAGCGGCGCATTCCGGGCGGATACGAATTTCGGCGTCCGGCTTTCGGTGCTGCCGGGCGCGGGCAAGGACCTCGGAATGCCGTCGTGGATGCCCGTCCAGATCGAAACGCTCGGACTCCGGTGGCGGTCGATCAATGAGGCGCCCCTGGACGTCGTCCTCACCCTCTCGGCGTCGGTCGTGGGAATCGAGGGACTCCCGGGAGCCTCGTTCAGCGGGTTCATCGACGGGGTCCAGATCGATCTCGGTCTGCTGCGTCAGGGCCGCTTCCCCATCATCGAGCTGGGGGGTATCGGCGTGACGATCCGAGCCGATGCCTTCGGCGGGAAGATCGAGGGTGGACTGGTCGGCGGCCTGGTCCGGATTGGTGCCGACGGACAACGGATCGGTCCCAATGCCCCAGCCAACACTCCTGTCGTGGATCGTGTCCTCTACCTCGGTGTCCTCGGGGGATTCGAGGTGGCCGGGCTGGCTGGGTTCTCGATCCGGTTCGCAATCTCCGAGCTGGGGCCGCTGGGTGTTCTCGTCTCGGTGAACAGTCCGGTGGGCATTCCGATCGATCCCACGATGGTGACGGGATTGGCCATTGGCAGTCTCTCGGCGGGGGTCGATTTCTACACCACGTTGCCGACGATCACGACGGCGGAGGAGCTGCGGAACCCATCATTGAGTGGTCGGCAGGTGATGAGTGCCGACCAATGGGCCAATGCGATCCAGGACCAGGTGGCGGCGCAGTACCGCGCGATCCGGGACAACCCGGCCTTGGGCGGTTTCTTCTCCGCATTCTCGGCACCGATGGTGATCACCGGTTCCGGCCGCCTGTTCACCAACTATCTGAGCCCGTCCGCCTTCAACGCAGACCTCGAGATCCGCATCAGCACGGACGGCAAGTTCCTCGCGATCGGGACATTCAATTTCCTGGCGGACAGCGCCAGCATCGCGGGACGTCTCTACGGGGATCTGAGCCGCATCGCGAAGGGCGAGGGTCGGTTCCTGTTCCTGGCGACGGTGCCGGACCAGATGCAGTTGCTGGAGTTCGGGGGTGGGCTTGAGTTCGGATTCCGCGACGCCACGGGCGCGGCGGTCACCTTCGGAAAACCAGTCGACCCCACGCCGGGTGGCGAAAGTGTGGTGCCAGCGCTGGATCTCGTCCTGGCCACGCCGGATCCGAGTCGGTCTCTCGATGTGGTCCAGTGGGGCACAAGCCGGACGCTGGGCCTCCAGTTGGTCTCGCTCGGCGGTGCCTCCGTGAGATCGGTCCTCTGGAGTGACCTCCCCAACGGGGCAATCCTGATCGACCCCCAGGGGAATGCCGTTTCGCTCGGGGCCCCGGTCGGGATCCGTGATGGCGTCGCGACGTTCCGGCTTCCGGACGGGTTCCAGATCAATGCCGGATCCTATCGGGTCCAGGTCGCTTCCGGGGCGTTCCGCAACCTCGCGGGTGTCGCCTCCTCCGCGATGACCCGCGAGTTCCTGGTGCAGGGAACCCGGGTATCCCTGCCAGCAACCGTGGTGCGTGATGGTATCGACGTGGCGGTCCTGAACCGGACTCGAGCCTTCGACCTGATTCTCACCCCGACCACCGGGGCGACTGTGGACACCGACGCCCTCCTCGACTCCTGGGACCAGCTCTGGATGGTGGTGGGTGGCGAGCGCATCGAGATCCGCGTCGACCGGAATCCGCTTCCGGGAGGGGCTTTCCGCTTCCGGCTGCCAGAGGGCGTGACGATTCCGGTGGGTGAGCACCAGATCGTGGCCGCGGCGGGGGCCGTCCGGGATTCCAATGGGAACACCAACCTCGAGACCGTGATCCCGCTTCGGGTCGAGGGGGTTCGGATGACGCTCCTGGGGATCTCCGGGGGCCTTCTGCCGGTGGACCTCTTGAACCGGCAGGGCTATCTGGAGGTCCTGTTCACACCCTCCCAGGGGGCTGCCATCCATGCCTCCACGGTTCTGGATCCCGATCCCGAGTGGACTCTCGGAGGGGCTGCTGCGGCCGGTGTGACCGTTCTCCAGTCCAGTGTCGAGGCCCGCGGCGGCGGGGTGTTCCGATATCGTTTTGAGGGACGTTTCGTCGAGGGAGCCCTCGGGTTCGAGACCCTGGCGGGTTCCGTGACCGACTCCGGAGGGCATGGAGCCCTGTCCAGTCGGACCGATCTCCGGGTGGCGGGTCTCCAGGCGGTCCTGGTCGAGCCCGGTCCCTCGAATGTGCTCTCCATGTCGGCGATCCAGTCCTCGGGACGGCTCCTGTTCCAGTTCAACGCACCGTTTGGGACGGCCTTGGACATGGCCACGATCCAGGATGAGGCCCCGGAGGTTCGATTGACGGGCACGGCCTCCGCGGGGGTGGTCCTGAGCGGGGTGGGCCAGCGGGTGGAGATCGATGGACAGAGCTTCATCGAGTACCGGTTCGCCGGGACGTTCGGGACCGGTGAGGTGGGAGTCGAGGTGGTGTCGGGGAGCTGGTCTGACACCGCTGGGAATCTCGGGCAGTCGGGGAGTTTTGGATTCGATGTGGCCGCCGATGCGTCGAACTTCTTCATCCACATCGGCGGATTTGTGACGATCAACGCCCTGGGCCTCACCCCGGATCTGGATGGGGATACAGCTCCTGATCCACTGCTTCGCATCCGGGGTGGGGTGACCCTGGAATTCGGGACGGGGGCGAATGGCGGTGGATCCCAGTTGTCCCTGGCGATGACCGGCAGCGTTGAGGTGTTTGGATTGGGTGTCGTGGGGGCTGCGTCGGGGAACTTCACGATGGCCTTCGGCGCATCGGCGGGTGGAGAGGGGTGGACGGGCGGCGTCTTCCCCTCGATTTGGGGCGGTCTGAAACTCCAGGCAGGGCTGGGGAATGCGGCGGCCAAGGTGGGGTTGACCGCCGAGGCTGAGACCATCATCCGGTTCAACTCGACTGATCAGAACCGGATTCTCCAGCTCAGCCTTCCCGGAGCATCCTCGCCCGAAACGCTCACCCTCAAGGCGAGGACATTCGCACTCGGAGGTGTCGGGCACATCGTGGTTGCGGAGACCCTGACGATCACGGGCTCCTTCGCCCTCGAGATTGGTCCGGCCCAGGCCTCGCTGGCGCTCGAGGGTCGGACCGAGTTGGCCATCGGTGAGATGACCGTGGTGGGGCGGCTCACCTGGGTCTATGGGGAGGGACTCTTCGGGGTCCTTTCGGCCGCCG
>JBDLQQ010000379.1:0-6359 GCA_039800465.1 Verrucomicrobiota bacterium | reverse complement strand
AACTCCCCAGCTTCGTACTCCCGAATCACCTGCGCTTTGAACGCCTCACTGTAGACCCGTACCTCTCTGGTTGACGATTTTTTGGTTCGCACCCCGTCAACCTATTTCAGGACCGCGCATCTTCTCTCAACTCTCGACGCTCAACTCTCAACTTCCCCCCTCCCCCTCCCCCCTTCCCCCAAACCTCAATGCGGCCTCGGGGTACCAAATCGCTCCGACCAATAGGTTCCAATCGCCGCGGCGGAATCAAGAAACCGGAGGCCCGTTTTGGGATACACCCCGCAACCCCCGCTCGGCTCCGGGGACGAAGGATCGAGGATGAGGAGCGGACACGATTGGTTAGCCTCTCCCACCAACGCCACAATCTCCGGTCTCGGACGGGTGAACGGGGCGTATCGGATCTCGACCTTAACCATCAGCTCGGGGCTCAGCCGCAACAAACCCGCGATCTGGGTGCAGTCCGGGCAATAGTAGGGGGCACCCGGGCCGTCCGGGAATCCATGGGGCAACAGGAACAGGACATCACGAATGGCCATCTCACACTGACGCACCTGCAGGCCTCGGGATCAAGTGCAGCGCTGGAACGGAAGGGGACAAACCCTCTATTTCTCACGACCCATCACCCCCATGAACCGCGCTCTTGAGCCCCAGCCCAAATCAAAGTCCGATCCACGGCATGCAATCCCATCTGCGGTGCCTCTGGTGGATTTGGATCGTCTTCGTCCTGAGGGTCGACGCTGGGAGCCATCGGCCGCCGAACTTCCTGTTCATCGTCGCCGACGATCTCGGCTACGGGGACCTCGGGGCCTTCGGCCAGAAACACATCCGGACACCTCATCTCGACCGTTTGGCCAGCTCAGGCATCCGCCTGACCCGGTTGTATTCCGGAAACGCAGTCTGTGCGCCGTCCCGATGCGTGTTGCTGACCGGAAGGCACCCCGGTCACGCCGTCATCCGGGACAACCAGGAGGTCCAACCCGAAGGGCAGATCGGGCTTCCCGGCGGCCTGAACACCCTGCCTCGGATCCTCCAAAGCCGCGGTTATGCGACGGGTACCTTCGGCAAGTGGGGCCTCGGCAGCCCCGACTCATCAGGCGCCCCACTCCAACAGGGATTCGACCGGTTCTTCGGCTACAACTGCCAACGGCAGGCCCACAACCACTACCCCACCCATCTCTGGGATGATGACCGTCGCCTCCCACTCCGGAACCCGACCTTCTCCGCCTACCAGCAGCTTCCCAAGACCGCTGACCCCGAGGATCCAGCCTCGTACCGGAGCTACTCGGGATCCGACTACGCGCCAGACCGGATCCACGAGCAGGCCCTTCGGTTCATCCGGGACCACCGCCATCGCCCCTTCTTCTGCTTCATCCCCACCACGATCCCTCATCTCGCCCTGCAGGTGCCCGACGACTCGCTCCAGGAATACGCGGGGGCATTCCCGGAAAAGCCCTACCGGGGGGATCAATCCTATCTGCCCCACCGCACCCCCCATGCCGCCTACGCCGCCATGATCACCCGGATGGATCGCGAGATCGGGCGGCTCATCGGCCTGATCAACGAACTGGGCTTGCAGCAGGATACCGTGGTCGTCTTCACCTCCGACAACGGCCCACTCTGGGACCGGATGGGAGGCACCGACACCGGCTTCTTCAATTCCGCCGCGGGACTGCGGGGCCGCAAGGGTTCGCTCTACGAAGGCGGCGTCCGCGTCCCGGGGATCGTGTCGTGGCCCGGACACATCCAACCCGCCACCGAGAGTCGACGTCGGATCGGATTCGAGGACTGGCTGCCGACCCTCCTGGCACTGGCCGGAGGGCAGGACTCGATCCCCAAGGATCTCGACGGCATCAGCTTCGCGCCAACCCTCCTGGGACGACGCCAAGCGGAGCGCAGGTTCCTCTACCGCGAGTTCCCAGCCTACGGAGGACAGCAGGCCGTGTGGAAGGGTCGCTGGAAGGCGGTCCGGCAGAACCTGATCTCGAAAGACAAGCCGGTGACGGTCCGGACCGAGCTGTACGATCTCGAACGCGATCCCAACGAGACCCGGGATGTGGCCTCGGAACACCCGAAGCGGGTCGCGTCTCTCGAACGTCTCCTGACCCAGGAGCACGTACCCTCGAAGGAGTTTCCCTTCCCGGTCCTGGACCGGCTCTCAACTCTCGACCCTCAACTCTCAACTTCCCCGCCCCTCACCGCCCCTTCCTCATCCGCCCCGCCGCATCCACCAGCCAGATCTGGGTCCCCTCAAACCCCCGATCCATGACGATCTGCTGGATCCCGGCCGTCTCCAGTTCCTTGAGTTGTGCAGCCGTGGTCGCCGGATCCAGTCGCGGCTCGAAGAGGAACGTCTCGGTGAAGTTGTGGTGCCCCGGGGAATAGGTCTGAGCCGCAGGATCCCGCAACACCAACGGCTCAGAGGTCCATCCCGCGATCCGGGTCTCCGTGAAGCCGAGGTTCGGCGCCGTATAGCCCGCGGTCGGCCCCGTCGGCTCCGGCGGCCAGAGGAACCGCGTCACGATGCGGATCGATGCCCCCTCCGCCACCGATCGTTCCTGCGGCAACGCCCCCGCCCCCACCACCGGACGCGGCACCAGGAACACCGTGTCCGTCAGGGTCGTGCCCGGACCCTCCCAACCCAGCGTCGGCTGCGGCCGGGCATAGGTCGCCTCGAGCCGAAACCGACAGTCCTCCAGACGGATCCACGGTGCCGTCGGTGGTTTCATCGACCGGGTGATTCCCGTGACCAGCGTCAGATCCCACCGCGACACCCCCTCCCCCACGATCCATCGATCCCGCGTCTCGGACGCCCCGGCCGACCACTGGTGCGAGAACCCCGGCCACGCCGCGATCCCGTTCGAGAGCACCAGCGGGATCCCATCCACCCGGAGTGCGGCCCGAGCCCCCGAATACAACGTCCTCTCCAGATTGCCATCCGTCAGACGAACCGCGTCCGCACCCAGCAGGAACTCCGACTTGAGCCGGTGCTTCGCAAAGACGTCGGAATGCTCCCCCTCCTCCACCGACACCACGATCTCCCCGGGCATCAGGAATCCGGTGACCGGGGTGGCATCGACATCGGGAAGCCTGCGGACCTGCTTCACCACCAGCTTGCCCGGCGCGATCTTCTTGTACTCCAGGTCGAGCCGGAACGCCGTCAGCTTCGGATACTGCGCCGCATACCCCTTCGCCACCGTCCCAAGAAGCTGGACCAGCTGCTGGTAGTCGGATTCCCAGGCGAGGACGGTTCCCCCCAGGGGTACCCGACCCGACCGCTCCCGCAATGCGACCGAGGTCGAACCAAAGGACCGGTAGAACTCCACCACCTCGGGACGGGCTGCGGAATCGGGGTTCGTGATCGACTCCGCCCCGACCTGGGAGACCAGCGATCCATTGAGGAACTCAAAGTTGCCGGACTTCTCCCACGACACCGTCGCGACCCCGTTCGCCCACTCGAACTCATCCGGGAACGAGGGGTGTACCAGCACCGCCATCCCCACCTGATCCTCCCGAACTCCACGCCGGAGCCGCTCAAGGAAGGCGTTCTCATTGTAGAAGCTCGCATACACCTTCCGGAGGGCACGGATCACTCCCCGCTCGGAGGACTCCGTGGGATCGCAGGCCGACGGCCCATTCCCATCTCCATCGAGGTCGTCCTGCAGACAGCCGCTGTAGCTGTCATACAACCCAGCTCCCGTGAACGTCTCGCCGTCCTCGACGTTCGTGGAGCTGCGGAACCGGAGCTTCCGGCCCGGATCAAACCCCGCCTGGACGAGCGCCGCTAGGATCGCCGCCTGCTGGTCCGCCGAGAAGACGGCCGTGTCCCGGATCAGGTCGCGGATCCCCTCGAGCACCGGGCGCAGACGGCCGACATCCGGCGGTTGGGTGAATCCCGACAATCGGAACCCGATCTCGGCCCTCAGGGTACGGCCGCCCGGGACGATCTGGTCGAGGTACGCATCCCAGAGATCCAGGGTCAGGGCGATGGCCGGATCACAGTTCCCGGGGATCGTGCGCCGCAGCAGCCCATAATTCGCGGCCTTGCCCCCGACGAACGCGACCGCCTCGGGACGCAGTTCCTGGACATTCGTGGCGATGAGCCCGATGGCGCGCTTGGGAACGTAGTCCAGGGGCTCGAGCCGCTTCGTGGCCAGCAACTCGTCCCTGAGGCCACTCCCGAGGCGCCCCGTCACATCGACCACCACGACACTGCTGCTGAAGCGACGGTCCGTCCTCAGCGCGAGGTCCCGTCCCACCATCGTTCGGAGCGCCTCTCGCCGGGCCGGGTCGGCCAACCAGACCACCGGGATCTCCCACCCCTGGGCGAGGATGGCCACATGGGAATTCGGCGTGGAGGGAGAGAGCGACACGATCCCCGCCACGAATGGGACCTCGGCCGGGATCCGGTCGGTCAGGAGGATGTCGGTCGGCAGCAACGTCCCCTGGGCATAGGCCGCGTCGATCTCCGCCGCCGGGACGAAGTTCAGCCGCCCAAGAGCCCAACCCTCGTTGTAGACCGCGTCGCCGGTCACCCACCGGTCCGCGGTCGCGGGCTCGAATCCCGCCGCCATGAGCCGGGCGCGCCCGACCTCGGCCGTCCCGGACTGCTCATAGGTCGGGATGTAGAGGGTTCGGATCCCACCCGGGGCACGGATCGCGGCACGGACGAGCTGGAGCCATCGGACCACGTCGTCGATCGGATAGGCCTCCTGTCCGACGATCTGGATCCCGATCTCCGAGGGATTCTGCCCCGGCAGGAGGACGGCACCGAGCACCGCGACCTGCCCTTCGCGCTGCAACGTCCGGCGATCGAACTCCTCCCGCGACATTCCCTGGAACGGGGCGAGGCGAAGCCGGGCGAATTCGTGGTGAAACGGGTATTTGTTGCTGTCCTGGAACCACACCCGGGGTTCCGTCCCGAGCACGAGGGTGAACTTGACCCAGCCGATCCCCGGCTCCGCCGGCGAGACGTAACTGGGGACCAGGAACGGATCCCCCTCCACGGCAAACTGGTTGCGCCCATCATCCGAGGGGGTCCGAGGCCGGGCCTTGAGCCGGTAGAACCGGGTGCGATCCACCAGCGGGGTCGGCTGCGCGTGGTCGATCGGCCCATCATGGAAGAGACCGGCTTCGGACCAGGTCGTGAGATCCAGGGATCGTTCGAGGATCTGCACCTGGTTCGAGGAACCCTCATTCCGGACATGGAGCCAACCGAGGGCATCCGGCCCCAGGATTTCCAGGCCTGCAGCGCTCAAGTGTGAGGCACACAGGGCAAGCCCCAGCAGCGCAGCGAGGAACCCTTGGATCCTGGGGGGAACACCCATGCGCCAATAGTGCGGGACGGGACGGTCAACGCAAGCAGTGGAGGAGGGGGGAGCGAGCTGAGAGTTGAGTGCTGAGGCTGAGTGTTCTGCGGCATCCCTGTTGGCCCCATCTCGATCCCACTCGGGGCAGTTGAGTGTTGAGTGTCGAGAGTTGAGAGAACTTTTTCTCCGCCGTCTTCCCTCCGTGTCTCCGCGTCTCCGCGTGCCCCCCTACTTCTGAAAGAAGCGGACACCTGGAAGACCGGTGAAGTGCTGATCCTGTGTCCAGAGGGTGGCTCCGTATCGGGTGGACGTCGCATAGATGAGGCTATCCGCCATGGGTAAGGGATACCGAGCCGCCTCGTAGACCAGGGATTCATCGATCCCGATCACCTTCCCTGACTGGAGAAGACCAGCGACCTGAAGGGCCATATCTTCGCCCCGTTCACGAAGCACTTTCTTGAAGACCTCGTAGAGCACGATGACGGGGACGATCAGCCTTTCTGGTTCTTCTATCGCCTCGGCAAACAGGTGGGCTCGATCCGAATCCGCCAAGTACTCCAACCAACAGGATGAATCGACGAGGTTCATCCCGGATTGCGGTCGGGCTCCCTATCGACCGTGGTGTCGATACCCCGAAGAAAACCACGCATCTCGGCGGCCTTTTTGACGGGAATGAACTCCACCCGACTCGAGTACTGAAGCACGCGAAGCTGCTCGCCTGCGGACAACCGCAAGGCCTCCCGAATAGCCTGGGGTATGACCACCTCGAAGCGTGGAGAAAGTGTGACCGTGCTCATGACTGAATAACCGACGCTAGAGGCGAGGGTTTAGCGACGCAAGCGGCCCATGCCCACACCTTTCAACCTCTTCGACCTACGGTGGGTGAGCAGTGCCCAGTGGACCGGGCGCGGGAGCGCCCCTCAAGGTGGAGATTGTCACGTCCTGATTTCCAGTTGTCACATTTGGTGTGGGATTCTCTCTGGGGTGGACCTGCACTGGGAGGTGTCCCCCTGGGTGGGGTGAGGCGTAGCTGCGGGGAGCGAAGCGACCCGC
>JBDLQQ010000378.1:0-5400 GCA_039800465.1 Verrucomicrobiota bacterium | reverse complement strand
CCCGCGCCAGCTCTCGACGGGTCAGCAGCAGCGGGTCGCGGTGGCGCGGGCGTTGGCCAACCGTCCGAAGCTGGTTCTGGCCGACGAGCCCACGGGCAACCTCGACCACGCCAACGCACGGGCGGCGCTGGAGCTGATCCGCGAGGCCTGCACCGAGAACGGCGCGGCCCTGCTGCTGGTCAGCCATGATCGGGAGGTCCTCGGGGCCTTTGAGACGACAGCCTCGTTGAGGACCCTTAACTCGGCATCGGGGCAGGGAGGTGTCCGATGACCCTGCCGCTGCTGGTCCGACGGAGCCTCCGGCAGCATCTGCTGTCGACGCTGGTCACGGTGGTCTCGATCGCCCTGGCGGGGGGCCTCCTGATGGCGGTCTGGGTGGTGAAGGACCAGTCGCGATCGACCTTCACCGGACAGAGCGGGGGTTGGGATGCGGTGCTGGGGGCACGGGGTGCGAAGCTGCAGCTCGTCCTCAACGCCATCTTCCACCTCGAGGCCTCGCCCGGGAACATCGCGTTCGAGGACTACGAGGGGATCCGCACCAACCGCGCCGTCGCCGACGCGGTGCCGATCGCGGTGGGAGACAACTACCGGGGGTACCGTCTGGTCGGCACGACGACCAACTACTTCGAGGTCGAATACGCCAAGGGACGGCGCTTCCGGCTCCAACCTGGGGGACGCCTGTTCGACGACGGCTATCGGGAGGCCGTGGTGGGCAGCTTTGCCGCCCATCAGCTGGGACTCGCGGTCGGGAGCGAGTTCAAGCCGTTCCATGGACTGAACTTCGATCCGAAGGCCCAGCATGAGGAGACCTACGTGGTCGTGGGCCTCCTCGAACCCTCCAATACCCCGGCCGACCGGGTGATCTGGATCCCCTTGGCTGGGCTGCAGAACATGGGGGGGCATGATGCGGCGACGGCGACCGACGTCAGCGCGGTGCTGGTGCGGCTCCGGTCCCCCATGGCGGGACAGCAGTTGGACATGCTGTACAACCGGCAGGGGAACCGCATGACCTTCGCCTGGCCGATCGCCAAGCAGATGGCGGACCTGTTCGAGAAGTTCGGGTGGTTCGATGCCGTCCTGGCCATGGTGGCCTGGCTCGTGGCCCTGGTGGCGGTCGGCGCCGTCCTGGCCAGCCTCTACAACTCGATGCACAGCCGGCGACGCGACCTCGCCATCCTCCGGGCGCTCGGGGCCAGGCGCCGGACGATCTTTGCGGCCATCATCCTCGAGTCGGCAACGATCGCCGCGCTGGGGATGCTCCTCGGCTTCGTGGTCTATGCGGCCATCCTGGGATCGGCGGCGGCTGTCATCCGATCCCAGACGGGGGTGGTTCTCGATCCCTGGCAGCCGGCGTGGGTCTGGATCTGGGCGCCTGCGGCGATGATTCTGCTCGGGGCGCTCGCGGGTGTCGCCCCGGCGCTCAAGGCCTATCGGACCGATGTGGCGGGTGGTCTGGTGCCAGAGTCGTGATGCCGGCCTGGTCACCGTTGAAAAAGCTGCTGGGAATCGGGGGTGCGGTTTCCTAGCCTTGCGTGAGGAATGTCCAAGGCATCCCGATCTGCATCCGAAACTTCGGCGTCATCTCCGGCCTCCGCCGGACAGGTTCCGTTTGAGAAGGCGTTGGCGGATCTGGAGGCGATCGTGGAGCGGATGGAATCCTCCGAGCTTCCCCTGGAGACCCTGTTGGCCGAGTTCGAGCAGGGCACCCGATTGGCGCGGATCTGCCAGACCCAGCTGGCCGCGGCCGAGGTCCGGATCCGGCAGCTCGAGAAGGATCTCGGCGGGGAATTGCAGACCCGTCCGGCAGATCTCGACGCGGAGGAACCCGGATGACCCTGCCTGCGGGCTTGCCCCCGGTCGTCTGAACGCCATTCTCCGACCCCGTTTCTGAACACTCGCATGAGTCGCTATCTCGACATGGTTGATCACCCGTCCCACGTGCGGAAGCTCACCCCCGACCAGCTCACCGAGCTGGCGGCTGACATCCGCAACGAGCTCATCACGAAACTCGCCAAGAACGGAGGTCATCTCGGTCCCAACCTCGGCGTGGTCGAGCTCACGATCGCGCTCCACCGCTGCTTCGAGACCCCGCGCGACAAGTTCGTCTGGGACGTCAGCCACCAGGTCTACGTCCACAAGCTCCTGACGGGGCGGAAGGACCGGTTCCACACGATCCGGACCACGGACGGCCTGAACGGCTTCGCCCTCCGGACGGAGAGCGAGCACGACTGCTACGGGGCGGGCCACGCCGGCACGGCGCTGTCGGCTGCCCTCGGCATGTGCGCGGCGCGCGACCAGCGCGGGACCGGTGAGCATGTGGTCTGCGTCTTCGGCGATGCGGCCCTGACCAACGGCATCTCCTTCGAGGCGCTCAACAACATCGCCGGCACCACCCGGAAGTTCATCGGCATCCTGAACGACAACGAGTGGTCCATCGCCAAGAACGTCGGCGCGATCGCGACCTACCTCGGCAAGCTCACGACCAATCCGCGTTACAATCGGCTCCGCGAGGATTTCGGCCACTGGCTGCGGAAGCTGCCCCAGGGCGAGGTGGTGTCGATGCTCGGTCAGAAGGCCGAGGAGGCGATCAAGGGGGCGGCGAACACGCTCGGACTCCAGCACACCGGATCCGCCCTCGATGCGGATGGAAAGGGTGGACATGGATCAGCACTCCTGTTCGAGGAGTTCGGGATCCGCTATCTCGGGCCGATCGACGGGCACAACCTGCCCCAGCTCATCAGCACCCTGGAGTTCGCCAAGACCTGCAATGAACCCGTGGTGATCCATGTGCTCACCCAGAAGGGCCGCGGGTACGAGGCGGCGCTCAAGCAGCCGGAGAAGTTCCACGGACTGGGACCCTACGATGTCCAGACCGGCCAGACCCCGGCGCCCAAGCCCGGTGCCCCGCCCATGTGGCAGGAGGTCTTCGGCCGGACCATGGTCAAGCTCTGCGCCCAGAACAAGAACGTGGTCGGGGTCACGGCAGCCATGCCGACCGGCACAAGCCTCAAGCTCCTCGATCAGGCCTTCCCGAAGCAGTACTACGATGTGGGCATCGCCGAGGAGCACGCGGTCATCTTCGCGGCTGGCATGGCCACGATGGGTTTCCGTCCGGTGGTCGCCATCTACAGCACCTTCCTGCAGCGGGCCTACGACTGCATCCACCACGACGTCTGCCTGCAGGATCTGCCGGTGGTCTTCTGCATGGATCGGGCAGGCCTCAGTGCCAATGATGGTCCGACCCATCATGGACTGTTCGACATCTCCTACCTGCGGTGCCTGCCCAACCTGATCGGCATGGCGCCGGCCAATGAGGATGAACTGCAGGACATGATGTTCACCGCCACCTTCCAGCAGCACCCGGTGGCCATCCGGTACCCCCGGGGCAACGCCGAGGGCGTGCCGGTCAAGGAGCAGCCGGTCGTGATCGAGGTCGGCAAGGCGGAGGTCGTGCGCCACTTCGCCGGCGTCGCGGGGGCCCGCAAGGCCGCGCTGTTCGGGCTCGGCCCCATGCTGCGACTCGCCCAGGAGGCGGCGGACCGTCTCGCGGCCGCCGGTTGGGACGTCGCCGTGATCAACCCCCGCTTCTTCAAGCCGCTCGACCGTTCCGTCCACGAATTCTACGGCCGGACGGCGGATGTCGTGGCCACTCTGGAGGATCATGTGGCCATGGGTGGGTATGGTTCGGCGGTGCTGGAGACCCTGAACGAGGCGGGTGTCCACACGCCGGTGGTCCGGTTGGCCTGGCCCGACGTGTTCGTCGAGCACGCGAGTTCGGTGGATTACCTCCGGCAGCGGCATGGATTGACGGTGGAACGGCTGGTCCAGGATGTCCTGGCTCAGGCTGGGGGTTCCGCCGCCTGCCCGTCCTCGGTGGCTGCGGCGGTCTGATCCGCCTGCCCGCGCGGTTTTCCGCGCCACGGTGTGCCTTGGGAAGCCTTGGACGGGATGGCACGTCCCAGGATGTCCCACGCTTCCAAGGCGTTGTTGGGTCATTGGTCGCTGGTTTCCGCGAGATTTGAGAAATCCAGAAAGATCCTGGGCTCCGGTGTCGTTTGTGCTGGGGAGTGGGGCCAACCGGTCCCCATCGTGAAGGACCTGCCGACACCTCCTGCCGAGGATTGAACGAAGCAGTGGTGCGGTGGTCCTTCATCGTGGAATCCAGCACCATGAAGACCAATCTGCCTTCCAAGAAATCCTCGTCCCGGGTCCACCGACCCCTCACGCATGCGGCGCTGTCCCGTCGCGGTGCCGCGACCCGCAAGCCGGCGGCTCCCGCCTCCCGGCGGTCCGGGCTGTCGCGGATCCCCGGTGCCCGGCTGAAACCCGCCGGGCCCGGACTGGAGCTCGCGGGGGGGCGTCCGGTCGTCCTCCGGGCCGTCGAGGTGCCGCGGGTGTTCACCGAGGCGTCTTCCACGTCCACCGAGACGGAGGCCGCCCCGGTGGTCGAGCGCTCCTTGCCCCGTTGGGACGAGAATTCCTCCTTCCGTCTCTACCTGCGCGAGGCGGTGGAGACCCCGCTCCTGACGCCTGCGGAGGAGATCCAGCTGGCGCATCGGGTGCAGGCGGGGGACCCCGCCGCGAGGGAACACATGATCAAGGCCAACCTGCGTCTGGTGGTGAAGATCGCCCGCGAGTACGAGGACTACGGCCTGCCGCTGTTGGACCTAGTCAACGAGGGCAACATCGGCCTGATGCGGGCGGTGGAGCGGTTCGACCCCACCAAGGGCGCGAAGCTCTCGACCTATGCGGCCTGGTGGATCAAGCAGTCCATCAAGAGGGCTCTCTCGAACCAGGTGAAGTCCATCCGGCTGCCGATCCATCTGGTCCAGCAGATCGCCCAGCTCCGCAGGGCGGAATCGGCCTTCGAGGCCAAGCACGGCCGGCCGGGCCGGGATTCCGAGCTGGCGGCGGTGCTGGGGGTGGGCGAGGACGACATCCTGCACTGGCGGGAAAGCGCGACGGTCGGCACCACGTCGCTCGAGGCCCCGTTGGGGACGGATCCCGATGCCGGACGTGTGGCTGACCTCGTCCCCGATGAGAATGCGGCCATGCCATGGAGCGGGGTCAGCGAGGAGACCAATGCGGAACTCATCCGTCAGCTGGTCGGCACGCTCAACACCCGGGAACAGAGGATCCTGCAGGAGCGGTTCGCCCTGAATGGCGGGGAGCCCCGGACCCTCGAGGAGATCGGGGTCGACTTCGGCCTGACCCGGGAGCGCATCCGCCAGCTTGAGGCAGCGGCGCTCAAGAAGCTCCGGGACCGGATCGAGAGCCGGGAACGGATGGCCAACCGCTGATCGGCCCTCCGCGGTCTGGAGTCGGGCGGGATCCTCATCGGGATCCCGCCCGATGCCGTTTTGGCACCGTGTTTTGGCTGGCGGGATCGGCTGTCTGGAG
>JBDLQQ010000377.1:0-4344 GCA_039800465.1 Verrucomicrobiota bacterium | reverse complement strand
AGGACGCGATGGCCGAACGCCTCCTTGAACGGCCCCGCTCGATGCGGGCCCTTTTCCGAAACCGAAGCCGGTCCCGAGACCGACCACCGATCACCCCGACGCGTCAGCCACACCGTCTTCGGCGCGGTGCTACCGGTGACCGAATCGCCTTGGAGGAGATTCGTCAGGGACTGCCCGTCGAGAGTGACCGTCGGCGTCGACCCCTTCTCCAGAAGATCCAGATGCAAGGCGAGGCGGGCGACGTTCTCGGTGCTGCCCGTGAAGCGACGCGCCGGTGCCTCCCATTCCAGGTCGATCCGACTGGGGGCCAGGGCATGGACCTGCGCCTCGATCGACGCCCACTGGCACTTCGCCGAGATCCCGGGGTTCGCGGTGGTGAAGCGGAGATGTCGGACCTCGGTCGGCTTCGGGATCCGATGACGCGCGAACAGGTCGAAGATCGGTGGCCAGTCCACGCTCTGGTTCCCGAACCAGTGCCCTGCCCCCGGCACCTCGTGCCATGCGAAGTCGTGGTGAAAGGTTCCCAGGAGCTCCCGCATCGTCCGGGCCTGGGTGACCGGGACGTTGTCGTCGGCATCGCCGTGCAGGATGTAGATCCCATGCTGCAGGTAGTTGGTCGCCAACACGAAGGTGTCGACCGGGTTCCCGGCGCGTTGGATCAGGCTTTGGACCTCATTGGAGGCCGTGGGACGTCGTCCTCCGCCATAGGTACCCCAACTGATCCAACCGGCGCTGGGCGCGAGGGCCGCAAACCGATCGGGGAGTGTGGCCCCCATCTGCCAGGTGCCATGACCCCCCATGGAATGCCCTGTGAGGTAGGTCCGGGAACGGTCGGTTCGATAGAGGTCCTGGACCCGGTCGAGCACCTCGATGGCATCCCGGCGTCCCCAGTCCTCCCAGTCGAACCCGAACGGTCGCCGGTTGGTGGGGGCAGCGATGTGGAGATTGGCCTTCGGGGGGTAGCACGCGGCTTGTCCAGCTCCCTCCACCCCTGCGCCATGGGCGCTGAGCACGAGCCCAGGGGCGGCTGCGTCACCCTCCAGCGGGCGCGCCGGGACGAAGCCATAGTATTGCACCGAGCCATCGATTCCGCTGAGGAACGTCTCGCGCCGCGTGGACTCCCTGGACAGGAGGGACAATGGGAACGTCCGGGTGGCCAGACGTTTTCGGCCATCCCGCAGTTCCAGCACGAGATCCACCCGGTTCGTACGCGACCGGCCCGGATGGACGATCCGGAAGGGGGTCTTGTGGACCCCGAGCGCCGGCACGGTGGGCACCCGGGTCTCGGTGGTCGTCCCTCCCGACGCCGTCGCTCGAAGGGTGAGGCCCTGGATGGGCTCCGGGGTGGCATTGACGACCAGGACGGCCCCGACCGTGTCATTGCGCTGGCCGAACACGAGATCCGGAAGGGTTGGGTCCCGCGGGTCGATCGCAAGGGGGTCGGTAGGTTCCGCCAGGCGAACATTCAAGGCACCACGGCCGGTCGCGAACAGGAGTTCGTTCGTGCCCTTCCTCATCCGGACCGGGAGCGACACCGATCCATTCCGGTAGATGTCCCCGGCGCGGGGCTCGCCGTTCACGTAGACCATCTGATGTCCCGCCGCCTGCAGGAGAAGGATCTGGTCACGATCGGAGACGAAGGGAACCGACACGTAGCCACCCCGCAACGCGGCGTGCTCGAAGTCGCCGTTGGGCTTGGCGACCGCCGTCTCCCAGACGGCATTGGTGCCCCCGGGCAGTCCCACGACATCCCCAGCCCTCGGCAGGGACCAGCTCCCCTTCACAAGGCGGGATTCGATCGGGTCGATCCGGAAGGGGACCCGGGCCATCCGACCCCCGAAGGCGAACGCCACACCGTCCCGGAGGACGATGTCCTCCGCGAGGGTTGCCGTGACGAGGAGTCCCAGGAGAGCCGTTGCGGCCCGGAGGAGGCAGTGCATCGGGCCAGTGTACCGCCGCGGACGGAGCGACGGCAATGCGGGCCGTCCACCACGACCTCATTCGGCTAACGGATCCGGAGGTAGGAGTAGGTCAACCCCCAGAGGATCAGGAGCAGGATGACGAAGAGGGCGATGAACCGGTTCCGGGCCACGCGGCGCTCGTAGCGGAGTGTTCGCAGTCCCTGGACGCTCCCCGCGGCGAGCATCTTGGCCATCCGGGGATTGTTGGAGGTCGGGCCCCTGAAGTGGAATGACCACCGACGGATCACGGCCATGAGATCGAACTTCGCGACCCCGAACTCGTTGTAGTAGCCCGTAGGCCGCTGCTGGGACGGAACCGCGCTGGGCTCCACTCGATCGGCAAAGGGCTTCGATCCGGCAGGGCTTTCGGGCGGGATGCCCGTGGGACGAACCACGGCCTTCGGCTTCTCCTGGGCAAGGTGCTCCACCTGCCGGCTCAGTCGGGCGATCTCCTGCTCCAACTCCCGTTCCCGGGCCGCCAGGGGATCCCCACCCTCCTTGTTGCCAAACCACCCCATGACTCGTTGCTTCGTTGGCTCAGCGCCTCACCGAGATCACAATCAGGACGATGACCCCGACGAGTGCAGCGACGGCCACGGGCCAGGTCAACGCGAGACCGAGGCGGCAGAGCGACATCATCGGAAGCGAGGCAAGTCCCTGAATCGGGTCCGGCTTCCGTCCGGATCCAGCCGTTTCCCCCGTCGATTTGGCATCGAGGACCGGCCAGCTCCGACAGGCTCCCAGGTACTCGCGGCGGGCATTCTCGATGGTGGTCAACGCCCGGGTCAGTTCCTTCTCCCAGGTCTCCGCGGTCCAGGCCTGCTCATTGAGCTGCTCGACCGCCCCGAGGGCCTCGCGGAGTCCGACAAGCGACTTGGCCATCTGCTCCGCGTTCTGACGGGCCTCGTGTTCCGACTGCTCGAGGATCCCGATCCCCCGTGTCAGCGACTGCAGCATCTCACCACGTCCATTGCTGAACTCGGAACGACGGCGGCGCATTTCCTCGACCGCAGCCCTCGCCCTCTCAAGCTGGTCCTGCGCCTCCTTGAGCTTCGCCAGCTGTTGCTGGGTGCCCGTGAGCTGCGCGTCCAGCTCCTCCCGGGTCGGAGCCCGGTTTCCGGCGGACGGAGTCCGGGTCGGTGACACGTCGGCGTCGACGAAATCCGTACCATCAAAGGCCATGGCCGAACGGTGTCCCGGGCCGTGCCGGTCGCCAAGCGAGGAATGCAGCCGAACGGATACCAAAGCCGGATGCGCCCCAACAGTCGTCCTCCGGAGCCAATCGCCTCATGGCGGGATCGACGCCCTCAGGGGTCCTGGGTAGCTCAGCGAACGGTGTCCCGGTCTCCGGATCCACAGGCACTGATTTCAGGATGCCTCGGCCGATATCCGAGGGACGGGGTGCGCCTCTCGACCTGTCGCGAGGTCCAGTGACCGAGCCGTTAGGACCAGGATGAGGCCTCAAATGCCTTGTTCAGTGTCCCGATAGCGGGTCAGGAACTGTCCCTTGAAATCCGAGGTCCCGTGGGTACGGTTCTCCCGATGAATCCACTCCAGAAATCCGGTTCCCGACGCCAACTCCTCGGCGCCACAGGTGCGCTCGTGACAGGGGCCTGGGTCGCCCAAGCCGGCCCCAAACGGCAGCCCCAAGTGGTGCCCCCTGCGAGGAATGGGACTGGCCAGGACCTCATGGCATTCCGGTTCTCCGTCACCCATGCCGCGGTGCAAACCTCCCTCGCCACTTCTGGATCGTCCGGGGGGCGCCTCGGTGACATCCGGGTCCTGACGGCCACAGCCATCCGGGACACTGCTGGCCTGATCATCGGGCGTCTGGATGCAACCCAGACGACCACCAGCGTCGACTTTCCCGCGGCGGGGGACGAGGTGCGGATGAGCCAACTCAACTTCGTGTTTGGAACTGGCGACGTGCAGTTTACCGGTTCAGCAGACCAGATCCTCGTGGCGGGCAGTGGATTCTATCCCAGCATCTCGAGCACCATCGCGACCGGGTCGACTCTGGTCCGACCGATCATCGGTGGCTCTGGCCAGTACTTGGGCGCCATCGGCTCGGTGCGGTCCGAGCACCTGGCGGACGGAACATGGCGTCACACCTTCGACTTCCTCGTTCCCGCCATCCGGGAATAGAAGCCGGGGGCTAGACCCAGCCAACCACCGCAGGTCCTGCGGGCGGTCTCAGACAGCCAAGTGCCCCTTCAGGACCCGAAGGGTCCGACGGATGCCATCCGGACCCACCTTCGAGGCGTGACCCGGTCCCCGGTCGTCCATGAATGCCACGTAGGTTCCGGGTCCGAAGAACCGTTCCTGAAGCCGGTCCGGTGATCCTGCGAAGACCGAGAATCCACCCTCGTGGACCTGCTGGACG
>JBDLQQ010000376.1:0-3601 GCA_039800465.1 Verrucomicrobiota bacterium | reverse complement strand
CTTCCTGTTCGTCGATCCAGTGCTTTGCCTCCGACTTCCTTCAGATCCCGCCTCGCGGCGGACACCCTTGTCGTGCAGCTATGCAGTTCCCCTTGTCGGGCCTGCTCGGGACTTCAACCCGTTGGAAAGTGCGCCCTGCCGGGCGCACAAAGAAAAACGGCGGCTCCGGGTGGAGCCGCCGCTGTGGAAAGGAACGATGCTTGGAGCGCCTCAATGCGCCCTGGAAGCCTCGATCGTGACCGGCTTGTAGCCGCCGATCGCCTTGAAGTAGAGGAACAGCAGCAGGTAGATGACCGCCATCGTGGCCGGGATGAACGAGTCAGCCTTCAGGGTCCGGCGATCGCCGGCGATGCTAGCCTCGACCACGGCCTTCTGATCGGGGGTCTTGGACGCGGCGCTTTGGGCCGCGGAGAGCTTGGAACCGTCGAGACCGTTGACCGGATCGAGGAAGAGGAAGGAGCTCTTCTTTTCGGCCTTGTAGGTTGCGTAGAGGGCAGGATTGGACTTCTGCAGCTCATCGGCAGCGAAGCGATCCTTGGCGTAGCCGAGTCCGGCAGAACCGAGCAGGCCGGCCGACATCATGCCGCAGCCACCCATGATGGAGATGGCGATGGCACCGGTGCGGGGGAAACGGTCACTGGTGACGGCCAGCATGGTGGGCCAGAAGAAGGTTTTTCCAAACGCATAGACCGAGAGGGCGATCAAGGCCCCCGCGAAGGTGGTGATGCCGCTGACCATATTCAGTCCGATGCAGGCGAGGATTGCGCAGATGAACAGCAGTCCGATCGGCGAGATCTTCAGGCTCTTCTCGATGAAGTGGGCGCAGAACCGGAGCGCGAACATGAACATCGAAGTGTAGACGAACAGGATCTTGCCCTGGCTGGGACTCAGGATGTTGCCGGTGATGTTCTGGATCCAGCCATCGGTTCCCAGTTCCACCGCGCCGACCAGAACGTGGGTCACGAGGAGCACGAACAAAAGCCAAGCGCCGATGGAGAATCCGGTGATGACCGCGACCGCTGCCAAGATCACCCCACCCATCGCATAAGCAGCCATAGCGGGCAGCTGGAGGGCATTTTGGAAGAACAGCACCAGGAGGTAGCACGCCACTGCGCCGCCGAGGATGCCGACGTCCTTGAGCATCTCGCCGAGGCTGAGACCCTTCGCAGACGCCTCCGACTTCGGGAAGGTCTGGCCCATGAAGAGCAGTCCATAAAGGACGGTCGGGACGAGGAACAGGCTGAGCTGCAGCTTCCAGCTCATGGCGTTGGCGCCTTCACCGAGGTACCAGCCCACCAGCCCACCGATCACGAGACCCGCCGGCCAGCTGGCGTGCAGGATGTTCAGGTAGTGGGTGCGGTTGTTCGGGAACAGCGTCGCGACCAGCGGATTCGCCACGGCTTCAAGCGTTCCGTTGGCGAGGGCGAAGATAAACGTCCCCCAATAGAGGTAGTTGTAGGCGACCTCCTGGGCCTGCCCCTTCGAGGCGGCGAAGGTGACGAACGCCGAGAGGACGTGGAACAGGAAGGCGGCGACGACAAGCTTGCCGTAGCCAATCTTGTCCACCACGACACCACCGATGATGATGCCGAAGCAGAAGCCGGTGAAGCCGGCGCCACCGATGTCACCCAGTTGGGCTCCGGTGAAACCGAAATCGGCAGCCCAGTTGGCCAGGATGCCGCCACGGATCCCGAAGCCGATTCCCGCGGCCAGGATGGCCATGAAGCCGGCGAAAAGAAGCCGTTTGGCATTGGATGCAATGCCTGCGTTGTTCGCGTTACTCATTGTGGAATTCCCTTGTTGGTTGGAAGTGGAACGCCCGAGTTAACCCGAACTCCTCGGGGACGGTCCACAAAAGGTTTTGCTTCGACCCATTAGCCGAGGACGAGTTGGGGATTGTGCCCGGCTTCGATCACGGGTCGACTCATCCCATACCATGCAGATCCAGTTCCTCGGCGCTGCCCGGACCACGACCGGTTCCATGTATCTCCTGACCGTGAACGGCCAGCGGATCCTCCTCGAATGCGGGTTGTTCCAGGGTCGACGCGGCGAGTCCATCGAGCGCAACCAGACGTTTCCGTTCGATCCCCGACAGGTAGACGCCGCCATCCTGAGCCACGCCCACATCGACCACTGCGGCAACCTGCCCAACCTCTACAAGCAGGGCTTCCGGGGAAACATCTACTGCACCTTCGCCACCCGGGACCTCGCCGCCATCCTCCTGTCCGACTCCGCCCACATCCAGCAGTCCGACACCGAGTTCCTGAACAAGCGACGCGCCCGACGGGGCGAACCCCCCGTCGCCCCCCTGTGCTCGGTCCATGAGGCCGAGCAGGTGGTCCGGCAGTTTGTCGCGGTCGGCTACGAGCGGCCCATCCCGGTCGCCGACGGGGTCACGGCGACATTCCTCGATGCCGGCCACATCCTCGGCTCCGCCCAGGTCGTGCTCGACGTCCGGGAGAACGGTCGACGCTTCCGGTATCTGTTCACCGGGGATGTCGGTCGCGGCGGTGATCCCATCCTCCGTGATCCCCAGCCGGTCGAGGACGTCGACTTCCTCCAGATCGAGAGCACCTATGGCAACCGCCTCCACGAGGCGCGTGATGCCGACCCCTGCTCCTTCCAGGACGTCACCGAGACGCTCCGGCAGGGCGGGAAGGTCATCATCCCCGCGTTCGCCGTCGGACGGACCCAGCAGATCGTCTACGCCCTCAAGCGGTGCATGGAGGGCGGTCGTATGGCGACCGCACCGGTCTTCGTCGACAGCCCCCTCGCCGTGAACGCCACGGAAGTCTTCCGGCTGCATCCGGAGTGCTTCAACGAGACCACCTACGAGTTCCTGCTACAGGAGGGCAGTCCCTTCGAGATGGCCCACCTGACCTACATCCGGAACCTCGAGCATTCCAAGCAGCTGAACGAGAAGCCGGGTCCGATGATCATCGTCAGCGCCTCCGGCATGGCGGAGGCCGGACGGATCCGACATCACCTGCGCAATGCCGTGGGGGATCCGAAGAACCTGGTCCTCTTCGTCGGCTACTGCGCCGAACACACCCTCGGCGCCCAGCTGCTCGCCGGACGCAACCCCGTGAACATCTTCGGCGAGCCGGTGGAAGTCCGGGCCCGGGTCCGTTCCATGGACGCGTTGTCGGGTCATGCCGACCGCAACGAGCTCCTCACCCACCTCGACCACATCCGAGGACCACTCCGGCGCGTGTTCGTGGTCCACGGCGAGGAGGACCAATCCCTCGCCTTTGCCGATGCCATCCGGTCGCGTCGACCCAAGGCCAACGTGGTGGTCCCCACCCGTGGCCAGATCGAGGAGGTGGAGGGGGAGATGAGCTGAGGTATCGGCTGAGTGTTGAGGCTGACGCTGCGCGTGGTGGGTGAGCAGTGCCCTGCGAACAGGGCGCGGGAGCGCCCCCCCGAGGAAACCACTCCGCTGGGTCCCCATCTGAACCGCGAGGGTTGAGTGGTCTCTTGGTGTCACGTCCTGATTTCCAGTTGTCACATTTGGTGTGGGATTCTCTCTGGGGTGGACCTGCACTGGGAGGTGTCCCCCTGGGTGGGGTGAGGCGTAGCTGCGGGGAGCGAAGCGACCCGC
>JBDLQQ010000375.1:0-4216 GCA_039800465.1 Verrucomicrobiota bacterium | reverse complement strand
CGCACCCCGGTCTCCCCACCTCGGCGTCCCTCGACCACGGACTGGAGGCACTCCAAGGCATGGAATCCGTAGTGGTCGGTCGATCCATAGGTGAGGATCACAATCTCCTCGAGAGGCTCCCCGGGGACCGGGGCCAGCGGGGGACGACGCCAGGATCCCGGGACCGAGGACCCGGCCATGATCGGGATGCTGAGCTCCCGCGCGCTGTCATACAGGTACTTCGCGTCGTCCCAGTTGTCGGCAAGGTGCTTGTCGACGAACACCGGAACCACCCGGCCACTCTTCCGGAAGACCGCGAGGGTCTCGTCCCAGAACCGCCGCTTCGGATACCGCGTGTTGCCCGTCTCGGATTTCGGATAATTCCCATGCTCGGCGATGAGCAGGACCCCGTCGACGGCGAGGGAGCCGGTCCCGAGCGTCAGAGCGTCCGCGATGTTCGTGGCGACACGGAACCGGTGCGAGGCGGCCAGGAGACGGCTGATGTCATTCGGCGGCCGCTGGTCGGTGTAGACCGAGACCATCTTCAGCGGGGAGTCCTTGCCGGTGCCATCCAACCGGTCGGTCAACACCAACCGGCTCGCGATTACGTCGGCATGGGAGTTGTGCCGGTACTCGGTCGTCAGGACGGCAACGGTCTCCGAGTGGGCCCTGAACCCCAGAAGGAGGCCCACGGCGATCAGGATCGGTTTGAGACGACATTCCAAGGGAACGGGCAAGGACATGGCTTGGGTGAGACTGAAACCTAGCGGAGGTCCCGGAGCGCGACGACGGGAAACCGGCGAATCGCGGAGGACCTCTGCGATTACCGGAGAGGGCCCACGGCCAATCCCGCTCGGATCCGCCCCCATCGGCGGCTTCGGACAGGACGACACCCCTGACAGACGCTTCAATTTCAAAATAATGGCTTGCAGCGGGACAGGTGGATCGGTAAGCAACTTCGCTCTTTACTGAAGCGCTTAATCCTATGGCTAGAATCTGTCCCATCTCCGGCAAACGTCCCGTCAAGGGGAGTCACATCTGGCGCTCCGGCAAAGCCAAGAAGCAGGGCGGTATCGGTACCCACGTGACCGCCATCACCAAGCGTCGCTTCTTCCCGAACCTGCAGAAGGTCAAGGTGGTGCTGCCCAACGGTCAGGTGAAGCGGATCCGCGTCGCAGCAAGCGTCATCAAGAAGGGGCTTGTCGCCAAGGCACCCCGCCGGACCTGGAAGAAGGCCGCCTGAGGGCCCAGAACGGCCACGGAATCACTTCCACCCCATGGTGGGTGTCCCCCGTGGACCCACGCCTCGAATCGAGGCATCCAGAAAGAGGACGGACCACCTGTGTGGCCGTCCTCTTTGCGTTGCAGGATCTGGATTCCCTAGCCCCTCCGATGCAGGGCCCGTCGGATCTCCCGATCGGCCTCCCGGGACTTAAGGTCCTGGCGCTTGTCGAAGTCCACCTTCCCCTTGCAGACGGCGAGGCTGACCTTGACCCGGTTGTTCTTCCAGTGGAGATCCAGAGGCACGAGGGTCACCCCCTTCGAGGACGAGGCCTCCGCCAACCGGCGGATCTCGGACCGGTTCAGGAGGAGTCGACGCTTCCCCTTGGGAGGGTGGTTGTGGACGTTTCCGAACCCGTACTCGTCGATGTGCATCTGGTGAAGCCACACCTGGTCCTGCTCCACCCTGGCAAACGCGTCGGAGACCTGTGCCTTGCCGGCGCGAATCGACTTCACCTCCGTCCCACGCAGGACGATGCCAGCCTCCACGGTATCGAGGATGTGGAACTCGTGTCTCGCCTTCGAGTTGGTGATGATGATCGACATTAGCAAAAAAGCCGGAGGGAGTCCCTCCGGCTTGATTCCGCGCATTGCCCCGTCGGGGAACTGTCCTCCCGACTACGAGGTGAGGGACCGCACGCGGCGCTTCCGGCGAGAGGCTTCCGGAGCCTTGTCCTCGCCAGCAGGGGTCTCGTCATCGATCTGGAAGCCGATCTTTTCGTGGATCAGCTCGGTCAGGGCGATGTCGGCGATCCCCATGGTGGGATCGACCTCGACCAGGGGCCGGCTGATGCCGCCCCCGCCGCTGTTCAGCTGCCGGACGCGGCGGGAGATGATGTTCACCAGAACATGGGGGTTGCCCACCTTCTCGAGTGCCTTGCGGGTGAGTTCTACGTTCATTCGGGACGAATCGCTTCGAACCGGTACTGTGCAAATCCTTTTGCGCTCCGATCAATGCAAATCTTGCCAGCAGCGGCATCGAAACGCGCGGCCTCGATCAAGGGGGTGCTGGACCTGTTCTCCGATCAGTGATGCGTTGACGCCCCGGGACACCGCTCCCACCTTTCCTCCGCGTCGCTGATGAAGACCCTTCTGTTCGTGTGCACCGGTAACACCTGCCGCAGTCCCATGGCGGAGGGCATCGCGCGCCATATCCTCACCGATGCCTCGGGATGGCGGGTCGTCTCGGCTGGTACCGGCGCCGTCAACGGACAACCGCCGAGCCCGAACGCCGTCAAGGCGATGCGACTTGTGGGAGTGGACATCTCGGGGCACCGCTCCCAGATGGTCAATGCCCGTCTGGTGGAGGATGCCTCGCTGATCATCGGATTGACGCGCAGCCACGTCGACAACCTGCTCTACCTCTACCCGCAGGCCGCAGAGAAGACCTTCACTCTGGGACAGCTCGATCCCCGACTTCATCCGGCGGACCAGGACGTGGCGGACCCCATTGGTGGCTCCATCGACGAATACGTCTCCTGCCGGGATCAGATCCACCGGGGCATCGAGTGCATGTTGGCCTCCAGCGCCTTGGAGTTCTTCCGCCCAGCATCCCGGACCGCGATCGCCGTCGGCTCCGACCATGCCGGCTATGAACTGAAACAGGCCCTGCTGACCGAGCTGAAGCGGCTTGGGCTGACCTACGAGGATGTCGGGACCCATTCGAAGGAGTCGACCGACTATCCCGACTACGCCCACGTGGTGGCCCATAAGGTTGCCCAAGGCCACGCCTCGCTGGGGCTGTTGTGCTGCTCAACCGGGATCGGCATGAGCATGGCTGCCAACAAGGTCGAGGGCGTCCGCGCCGCCCTGGCCACGAGCGAGGACATGGCGCGCCTCACCCGGCAGCACAATGACGCGAACGTCCTGTGCCTCGGTGCCCGGAACAACTCCACGGCGGAGTGCATCAAGATTCTCCACGCATTCCTCGAATCCCGGTTCGAAGGAGGTCGCCACGAGCGCAGAATCAAGAAAATCGAAGACATGTCTGACACTCACACCAGCCTAGAATCCGTCGACCCCAGCATCGCCCAGATCGTCCAGAAGGAACGGCAGCGGCAACAGGAGCACATCGAGCTCATCGCCTCCGAGAACTTCACCAGCCCGGCGGTGATGGCGGCCCAGGGAAGCGTCCTCACCAACAAGTACGCCGAGGGATACCCCGGCCGACGGTGGTACGGCGGCTGCGAACACGTCGACGAAGCCGAGAAACTGGCGATCGCCCGTGCGAGGGAGCTTTTCGGCGCCGAGCATGCCAACGTGCAGCCACACTCGGGATCCGGTGCCAACATGGCGGTCTACTTCGCGATGCTGAAGCCCGGGGACAAGCTCCTGACCATGGACCTGTCGCACGGCGGACACCTGACCCACGGGAACAAGGCGAACTTCTCGGGCAAGTTCTTCGAGATCGTCCACTACGGCGTCCGCAAGGAGGACGAGCGGATCGACTACGACCAGCTGGCCGCCATGGCCAAGGAACACCGGCCGCGGATGATCACGGTCGGAGCCTCCGCCTACCCGAGACGGATCGATTTCGAGCGGATGGGCCAGATCGCCAAGGATGTCGGTGCCCTGCTCCTGGCCGACATCGCCCACATCGCGGGCCTCGTGGCCGCCGGGGTGCATCCCAGCCCGGTGCCATTCGCGGATTTCGTGACCACCACGACGCACAAGACCCTCCGGGGACCGCGGGGCGGCCTGATCCTGTGCCGGGAACAATACGCCAAGGCGATCGACTCCCAGGTCTTCCCCGGCATCCAGGGCGGCCCCTTGATGCATGTGATCGCCGCGAAGGCCGTCTGCTTCCTCGAGGCCCTGCAGCCTGCGTTCAAGAGCTACCAGCAGCAGATCATCGACAACGCCGGGGCACTGGCCGAGGCCATGAAGCGGAATGGATTCCGCCTGGTCTCAGGCGGCACCGAGAACCACCTGATGCTGGTCGACGTCGGGGCCCGCG
>JBDLQQ010000374.1:0-9844 GCA_039800465.1 Verrucomicrobiota bacterium | reverse complement strand
CGCCGCCGCCTTGCGGATCTCACGTCGCCGCTCGGCAGTGGATTTGGTGGGCAGATCGAGCCGGGGCTCCACATCCTGGTTCAGGAAATCGTAGAACTGGTAGTACTCCTTCTGCGTGATGGGATCGTACTTGTGGTCGTGGCATTGGGCGCAGGCGATCGTGAGGCCCAACCAGGTCCTTCCCACGGCATCGACGCGATCGATGATGGTCTCGACCCTGAATTTCTCGGGCTCGACGCCCCCTTCCATGTTGACCATCGAGTTCCTGAGGAATCCCGTCGCCACCCGCATCGCGACCGCCTGCTCCTCACCTAGGGAAGGATTCCTATCTGCGATGAGGTCGCCGGCAATCTGCTGTCGGGTGAACTCGTCGAATGGCAGATCCCGGTTCAAGGCCTCGATCACCCAGTCCCGGTAGGGCCAGATCGACCGGGTCCGGTCCTTCTCGAAGCCATTGGAGTCGGCATACCGCGCGGCATCGAGCCAATGGCGGGCCCACTTCTCTCCATAGTGTGGGGAGGCGAGGAATCTCTCGATGGCGGCCGCATAGGCCTTGGGTGTGGGCGACGCCACAAACGCGTCCACTTCCTCGGGAGTCGGTGGCAGCCCCGTCAGATCCAGGCTGAGTCGACGGATCAACGTTGCTGCATCCGCACGGGGCGACGGCTTCAGCCTCTCCCGGCGGAGACGATCCCGAACGAACGCATCGATCGGATGGTTTCGGGATGAGCCCCCGGGGATCTGAAACCTCCGTATCGGCTCGAAGGCCCAGTGCTTTCTCACGGGTTCACCAGCGGCGGCCGACGACGTCTGGGGCCAGAGGGCGCCCTCCGTGATCCATTGCTTCAGGATCCCGATCTCATCGGGCCGCAGTCGCTCCCCTTTTCTTGGCATGACAGGCAGGTCCGGGTGCGTCCCAACAACCACCTGGACGATCATGGAATCATCGGGTTTTCCCGGGACCAGAGCCGGACCGTGATCGCCCCCCTGCAGTGCCTGGGCCCGCACATCCAGACGGAGCCCATTCTCGGATCGCGACCCGCCATGGCAGTCGAAACACCGGGACCTCAGCAGTTCGAAGGCGCGGGTGGCTGATTCCGTTCCGGACGCCAACAGGAGGGGGGCACCCAGCAGCAGAGCACCAAGGATTCGCGGAATCATCATGAGGGGACCTATCACACCCGCAGTTGACGATCCAGAGATGACGCACCTTCAAGCCCGGATTCCCACTTCCCCGGCCCGAACAATCCGGGGCAGGATCCACCAGTCATCCGCATCGCATGAAGAACGTCGTCCTGCTCGGAAGCACAGGTTCCATTGGCACAAGCACCCTCAAGGTCGTCGAGGACCTGCCGGACGAGTTGAGACTGGTGGGGCTCGCCGCCGGCAACAACGCCAGCCTCCTCGAGGAACAGGCCCTCCGACACCGGCCCGAGGCGGTATCCCTCCAGGATCCCAAGGCTGCCCAGACCCTGTCGGCCAAGTTGTCCGGCGTGCCGGTCCACTCCGGGGAAGAAGGGCTACTGAAACTGGCCACCCTGCCCTCCGCAGACATCGTGCTGATCGCGATCGTGGGAACGGCGGGACTGGCCCCCGCCCTCGCCGCCATCCGGGCCGGCAAAGACATCGCTGTGGCCTCGAAGGAGATCCTGGTAATGGCCGGTGAGATCGTGATGACCGAGGCGAGGCGGCACGGCGTGCGGGTCCTAGCGGTCGACAGCGAGCACTCCGCCATCTTCCAGTGCCTCGACGGAATGCCCACGGCATCGGTACGACGGCTCATCCTGACCGCTTCAGGCGGCCCATTCCGTCAGACCCCGAAGGCGGAATTCCCCGGGATCACCGTCGCCATGGCCCTGAAACACCCGTCCTGGGTGATGGGACGCAAGATCACCATCGACTCCGCGACCCTCTTCAACAAGGGGCTCGAGATGATCGAGGCCCGATGGCTCTTCGACATCGAGATGGGACGCGTCGACGTCGTGGTCCACCCCCAGAGTATTGTCCATTCGCTGGTGGAGTACGTCGACGGGTCGATGATCGCCCAGTTGTCGACGCCCGATATGTGCCTCCCGATCCAGTACGCCCTCTGCTATCCGGAGCGGCGCCCCAGCGACCGGGTGCAGACCCAGCTCGCGCGGCTCGGGACGCTTACCTTCGAGGAACCCGACCTCGACCGGTTCCCATCCCTGGGCTTGGCGCGACGGGCCGGCGAGGTCGGAGGAACCCTTCCAGCCGTCTTCAACGCCGCCAACGAGGTGGCGGTCGAGGCGTTCGTGAACGGGGCCCTGTCGTTTCCGGGCATCTTCGACCATGTCACTCGAGTGATGGACCGTCATCGGGTGGTCGAGCAGCCCACGCTCGAACAGATCCTGGAGGCCGACCGGAGTGCGCGCCACGCGGTCTGCGACTGAGCCCTCAGCCGACTGCGTCGGACGGTCTGCAAAATTAAATCCGCTGAATTCAGGAAGCCGCTTGACGTCCCTTTGCCGGCTTCCGACAAAGGGTCACCCATGGTTTCACGTCTCCTCCGCTGCCTTCTCCTCGTCCCCCTCCTCCTGCTCAACAGCAGGGCCCAATCGACCAACGAGGTCTCGATCTTCCCCGACAAGAACCTGGAGGCGGCCGTGCGGCAGCAGGTCTTCGCCAAGCGCTACACCAATTCGCCGCTCACGGCGGCCGACGTCGCCAATGTCTCCGCGGTGATTGGCAACTTCCGGGGCATTTCCGACCTGACCGGACTCGAGCACTGCAAGTCCCTGGCCGCATTGGAGCTGGCCGGCAACAAGATCAAGGACCTCAAGCCCATCTCCGGCCTCCGTCAGCTCCAGCAGGTGATCCTCACCAGCAACAAGGTCTCCGAGATCACGCCGCTGGGCACCCTTCCCGCCCTGCAGTACATCGAGCTCTCCCACAACGGTGTGAAGGACATCGCCCCATTGTCGAAGGCCACCAACCTCGCCTCCGTCTATGTCGGCCACAACAAGGTCGCCTCGATCGCGCCGCTGACGTCCCTGCCACGTCTGGTGACCCTCTACGCCGAGTCCAACGAGATCCGTTCCATCGCCGGGCTCCAGAATGTCCGTTCACTTTCCGGCATCTCGCTGTCGGGGAACAGGATCAGCGACGCCTCTTCCCTGGCCGGCCTGCGGTCCCCCACGTTCATCTTTCTGGAGAAGAACCGCGTGAAGGACCTCTCGGGTTGGTCGGAATGGGTCTCGAAGGACCTGGCGGGCCCACGGTCATTCGCTCCCTACCTCCAGCTCTATCTCAAGGGCAACCCCCTCAACTCGAAGAGCAAGACGCTGCTGGCCGACTGGTCCAAGCAGGGCATGCGGGTCAACCAGTAACCCGCCCGTTTGACACGCAAGGACTTCACCCCAACCTCTCGGCATGAAACCCATCGTCCGCCTCCTCAGCCTCCTCGCCTCCGTGACCACTCTCTTGGCCGCCAACAGCCTCCAGTCGATCCCCATCCACGACATCGATGGGAAGGACACGTCCCTGAAGGCCTTCGATGGCAAGGTGGTCCTGCTGGTGAACGTGGCCTCCCAGTGCGGGTACACTCCCCAGTACAAGGGGCTCGAGGCGCTCTACCGGAAATTCAAGGACAAGGGGTTGGTCGTTGTCGGCGTTCCCTGCAATGACTTCGGGGCCCAGGAGCCCGGATCCGCCAGCGACATCAAGGAGTTCTGCTCGACCAAGTATCAGGTGACGTTTCCTCTGCTGGAGAAGATCCATGTGAAGGGGCCCGAGCAGCATGCCCTCTACGCCGCGTTGACCGGTCCCAAGGCTGCATTCCCCGGCGACGTGAAGTGGAATTTCGGGAAGTTCCTGATCGGCCGTGACGGATCGGTGCTGAAGCGCTTCGACTCCGGGGTGGCTCCTGACTCGGCGGACCTGTCATCGGCCATCGAGACCGCCCTCGCCAAGAAGTAGGCGGGGCCAGTCCCTCCTATTGGGAGGGCGAGGGCACCAGGTGGGGCTCCTGACCACTTCGGACTCCAAGCCGACTGTCGACCAACCGGAGTTCTGAGGTAGTCGCCGTGGAGACAAGATCTGGGCTGCTTGCTGGGATTCGCTGAGCCGTCACAGGGCAATTCAGCCCCACCGAAGAGGTCCTCAAAAAACGCGGCCTCTCCTGACACCAGAGGCCCACCGAACCGTCCCGCCTTTCCCGATTTCCGGCCTTGGCGTCGATGGAAGTCTTCACGATCTTCCACGGGTAATGCCCGAAGCTCTTCCGTGAATTTCATCGATCCATCCCCACGACGCTCTGGGATCCGACGCTACCTGACGGCGCTTTCCGCCCTGCTGGCGTTCACGGGCGGGACGGCAGTACCCACGGCGGACACTTGGTGGTCCCTCCGTCCCCTCAACGCCCCGAGCCTCTCAACCACCGTCACGACCACGGGGTCCCACCCGATCGACGCCTTCCTCCAAAAGACCCTTGCCGAGAAGGGTTTGCAGCCCTCCCCCACCGCCGACCGCCAGACCCTGATCCGGAGGCTGTACTTCGACCTCATTGGCCTCCCCCCCAGCCCCGAAGACATTGCGGCCTTCGTCCAGGATCCCGATCCCAAGGCCTACGAGAAGCTGGTGGATCGACTCCTCGAGTCGCCCCGCCATGGGGAACGCTGGGCGCGGCATTGGCTTGATGTCGTCCACTACGGCGAGACCCACGGCTACGACAAGGACCAGCCCCGTCCCAACGCCTGGCCCTACCGCGACTACGTCATCCGCAGCCTCAACGAGGACAAGCCCTACTCCCGGTTCGTGCAGGAACAGGTCGCCGGGGATGTCCTCTTCCCGGGCACACGCGACGGGTTTGAGGCCCTTGGCTTCGTCGCCGCAGGCCCCTGGGACCTCATCGGCCACGCCGAGGTGCCCGAGAGCAAGCTCGACGGCCAGGTGGCACGGCATCTCGACCGCGACGACATGGTGGTGAACACCCTGCAGACCTTCACCAGCCTGACGGTCCAGTGCGCCCAGTGTCACAACCACAAGTTCGACCCCATCAGCCAGGAGGACTACTACAGCCTCCAGGCGGTGTTCGCGGCGGTCGACAAGGCTGACCAGAAGTATGATCCGGACCCGGCGGTGGCCCGGACCCGGCGGGAGTTGGAGGAGCGCCGGACCACGCTGCTGACCCGGAAGAAGGAACTCGAGGCGACCATCGACCAACGGGCTGGGACGCGGTTGAAGGATCTCGACGCCGCCATCGCCTCCGAGGAACGGCTGGCAGGGGCGAAGGATGCCATGGGCTACCACAGCGCCATCGAGCCCAAGCCCAACGTCACCAAATGGGTGCAGGTCGACCTCGGCCAGCCCCAGACGCTCCGTGAGGTGGTGCTCCGGCCCTGCGAGGACGACTTCAATGGCATCGGCAAGGGCTTCGGCTTCCCAGTCCGGTTCCGGGTCGAGGTCTCCGATGATCCGGAGTTCAAGACCGGCGTGACCGCCATCGGCGACTTCACCGACGCCAAGGTTCCCAATCCGAAACTCACCCCAAAGACGGTCTCAGCCAGCGCCCGTTCCGCCCGTTATGTGCGGGTCACGGCGGTGGAACTCGCCCCACGTCAGGACGACTACATCTTCGCCTTGGCGGAGCTGGAGGTCCTCGGCACCGACGGCCGGAACCTTGCCCTCCGCAAACCCGTGACGGCGCTGGATTCCATCGAGGCCCCGGTCCGCTGGCAGAAACCCAACCTCACCGATGGCGGCTACCCCGGGCTCGACCTCGCGAATCGCCCCGAGCTGGCGAAGCTGAAGTTCGAGCGGATCGAGCTGCGGAACGCCTCATCGACCGCAGCCGAGCGGGAGACTCTCACTCAGCTGGATCGGGATCTCGCAACCGTGGAGGAGGCCCGACGCGGACTCCCTGCCCAGAGCGTCGCCTACGTGGCGGCTGTGTATCAGGGAGGCGGAGCGTTCACCGGGACCGGCGCGAAGGGCGGCAAGCCGCGGACGATCCGCGTACTGGCCCGGGGCAACATCCAGAAGCCGGGCGCGGAAGTGGGCCCAGGCACCCTCAGCTGTGTCTCAGACCTCCCGACCCGGTTTACCCTGCCTGAGGGGCATGCCGAGTCCGCCCGCCGCGCTGCGTTGGCCCGATGGCTCACGGATCCGAAGAATCCCCTGACCTGGCGTTCCATCGTCAACCGCGTCTGGCAATACCACTTCGGACGAGGCCTGGTGGACACGCCGAACGACTTCGGTCGGATGGGCGAACTCCCCTCCCACCCCGAGCTGCTCGACTGGCTTGCAGCCACCTTCCGGGACGGCTCCCAGTCGCTAAAGGAGCTCCACCGGCTGATCGTCACCAGCCACGCCTACCGCCAGGTCTCCTCCGCCGACAACCCGGACGCCGTGGCACGCGATGCCGACAACCGTTGGGTATGGCGTCAGAACCGCCGCAAGCTCGAGGCGGAAGCGATCCGGGACGCTACCCTGGCGGTCGCCGGACGTCTTGACCTGCGCATGGGGGGACCCAGCTACCGCGACTTCGTGGTCGAGAAGCCCGAGCATTCCCCACACTACGAGTACCACCTGCACGATCCGCGGGACCCGACCACCCACCGGCGATCCATCTACCGCTTCATTGTGCGATCCCAGCCCCAGCCATTCATGACGGTCCTCGACTGCGCCGACCCCTCGATGCAGGTCGCCAAGCGCAATGAAGGGGTCTCACCGCTGCAGGCGCTCGCCCTGCTGAACAATCCCCTGATGCTCACGATGGCCTCGGAGTTCGCAGCCCAGCTCGACGCCCGGGGGGGAGACCTCGCATCCAAGGTCCGCTCGGCTCACCTCGAGGCCCTCGGCCGTCCCCCGACCGACGACGAGCTCTCGGCACTGACGACGCTCGCCGCCCAGCACGGTCTGCCCAACCTCTGCCGGGCGCTCCTGAATCTGAACGAATTTGCCTTCGTCGACTGAACATGACGCCGAACTCCCCCTTCCACCGTGCGCCGCTCCAGCCTGCGGCAGGCCTCTCGCGCCGGGAGTTCCTCTGGCAGTCGGGCGGTGGACTGGGCGGCGTTGCGTTGGCCAGCCTTCTCGGTGGACAGGGCCTGCTGTCGACCCAAGCCAGCCCAACGGACACCACGGTGTTGCCTTTCCCGGGATTCCGTCCCAAGGCCAAGCGGGTCATCCAGCTGTTCATGGCCGGTGCCGCCAGCCACATCGACCTGTTCGACTACAAGCCCGAGCTGGTGAAACGCCACGGCGAGAAGAGCGACTTCGGGGAACACGTCGAGGCGTTTCAGGACGGACTCGGTCCCTGGATGAAACCGGTCTGGGACTTCAAGCCCTACGGCCAGTGTGGGAAACTCCTCGGCGAACCGGTCGCCGACCTCGGTCGGGTCGCCGACGAGATGGCCTTCGTCCACAACCTCGTCGGCAAGACAGGCGTCCACAGCCAGGCGACCTACCTGCAGGCGACCGGGTTCCAGCTGCCGGGTTTCCCCGGGATGGGTTCATGGGTCAGTTACGGCCTCGGCAGCCTGAACGACAACCTGCCGACGTTCGTCGTTCTGCCCGACCACCGCGGCTTCGCCTCGAACGGCCCGAAGAACTGGGACTCCGCCTTCCTGCCCGGTCAGCACTCGGGCACGACGCTCTTCCCGGGGCGTCCGAACCCGATCAGCGACCTTTTCCCCGGACCGGCCGGCTCCTTCATCACCCCCCAGAGCGAGGCCGCCAGCCGGGAGCTGATGTCGCGTCTCAACCGCGAACACGCCGTCCACGAGGGCGACGCCCGGCTCGATGCCAGGATCCGGAGCTACGAGCTCGCCGCCCGTCTCCAGTTGGCCGCGCCCGAGGCCCTCGACCTCTCGAAGGAACCGGACTACCTGCTCGAGCTCTACGGGGTGCACCGCAATCCGCCGACCTGGCCCAGCGAGATCAACGCGGAGGAGGAGATGGACCACTTTGGCCGCAAGTGTCTCGTGGCCCGACGCCTCATCGAGCGCGGCGTCCGCTTCGTGCAGATCTGGAGCGGCAACGACAACAGCTTCCCGCGACGGAACTGGGACTCGCACGAGGACATCCGACGCGACCACGGCCCCCTCGCCCGGGGGTTCGCCCGGGGTGCGGCAGCCCTGATCGAGGACCTCCAGCAGCGCGGCCTGCTCGAGGACACAATCATCCTCTGGACTACCGAGTTCGGGCGGATGCCCAGTTCTCAGGGCGGCAAGGGTCGGGACCACAACCCATACTGCTTCACGAACTGGCTCTGCGGTGGTGGGATCCGCGGTGGAGTCGTCTGCGGCGAGAGCGATCCGTGGGGCTACAAGCCGCTCGACCGGAACCAGCCGACGACGGTCTATGACATCCACGCCACGATCCTGCACCTCCTCGGGATCGACCACACGAAGCTGACGTTCCGTCACAACGGTGTCGACCGCCGCCTGACCGACGTCCACGGCGAGGTCATCACAGGACTACTCGCCTGAATGGGTGGATTGGATGCGGGGCCAAATGCCGAAACCCATTCGGAACGGTGCTTCATTCGCACATCGGCATCGTCCCAAAGGCCAGAGAGCACCCCTCAGCCGCGTCCGCTGTACCCGCTCCCTGGTCTGCCGTTTCATCCTCAGCGTCTCCCGGTCTGGGTGTGGATCTTTCCCTCCCAAACACCGGTCCATCTGAGGACGCCGACCGACCGACCCGACATGGAGAGCGTGAGTTGATCGGCTTTCGCCTCGACAGGCCCCTCGCCTAGGACCGCTGTCCAGCCAGCCTGAGATGGAAGCCGAAGGGAACCCATTGGCACCGTCACCGACTGAGGCGTCGTGGCGTTGTTGAAGACCACCACAACGATTTCGGCCCCTGTCTGACGGGCATAGGCGTAGATCTGGTCCTCGACGACCAACTGGATCAAGGCGCCCCGACGCAACGCCAGGCTCTGCTTCCGGAAGCGCGCAACGGTCTGGATGTCCGTCCACAACCGCTGCTCCTCCGGGGTCCTGCCAGAGATCTCGAACACATTCCGGGCATCCCCGGGAAAACCTCCGGGGAAGTCCCGCCGGTTGTCGGGATCACCGCCCCCCGGTAGTCCGATCTCGTCCCCGTAGTAGATCAGCGGGATGCCCCTCGAGGTCAGCAGGAACACCGTCGCCAGTCTCAAGCCCTCCCGGGTCGCGCCGGACACGTTCATGAAGCGGTCCACATCATGCAGTCCCGCGAAGGTTACCAAGCGCGTGGCATCCGGATACACCCAGTCCCGGGCCAGCTGTTCCGCCAATCCCTTGATCGAACGACCCTCTCCGAAGGTGTCGCGGACCCGGTAGAACAGCGGGAAGTCGAAAAGCGTATCGATCCCAGAGTCGACACCATCGAACCTCGCTGCCCCGGACTGGTAGAAGGCCACCTTCAGGGTATCCCCGTCGAAGACTTCGCCCAGCAGGTTCAGATGCGGGTGCTGACGCTTGAGATCCCGAGACCAGTCCCGCCAGAAGGTCCTTGGGACGTAGGGAAGCGTGTCCTGACGGATGCCATCGATCCCCGTGATACCCACCCACCACAGGGCATTCTGGATGAGGTAGCGGGCACACTCCGGATCGTCCTGGTTCAGATCCGGGAGCAGGTTGATGAACCATCCATCGAGGGTCGTCCGACGCAGGTCCGGAGTCGCGTGGGGGTTCGGGATCGTCCAGGTCTGCCAGGTGTTCTCCGGATGGTCCGCTGCGGTCCCATGGAACCACGTCGGCGTCGGCGGATCCTGAACCCAAGGGTGGTACGGCCCCACGTGGTTCGCGACCTGATCCTGGAGGATTCGGATCCCCAGCCTGTGGGCCGTGTCGACCAGTTCCCGGAGCGTGGCGAGATCCCCGAGGTGCTCGTC
>JBDLQQ010000373.1:0-6142 GCA_039800465.1 Verrucomicrobiota bacterium | reverse complement strand
TCAAGGACCTCAAATGGCATGTCCACACCCGGGCCAAGTACACGGCCGGGCTGTCGCCAACCCTGTACGCGGTGATGTCGGGCTGGACCTCCGGGTCGGACTCGTTCTTCAGCAACGTGTTCTTCGACCCGGCCCACCAGGGGTTCACCGGCGCCACCGCGGAGGCCTACCGGGAATCGTCCCAACAGGGTGGGACCTATGCGGTGAAGGCCGAGCAGGACTGGCTCGGGATCACGCAGGCCTTCCACTACAGCCTCCAGTGGAATTCGGGGGGACGTTCCTTCTCGGCGGAGGACGTCACCAAGGATTTCTTCGTCTTCTCCCTCACCCACCGGGCCAAGTACCTGTGTCCCGACACCGCGGAGCTGACGTTCGGACTCGAGTACGATGGCCTGCCCCAGATCAACATGGCCGGCTTCGCCACCCAGGCGCTGGATGCGGGCGTGGGCTACACCCAGAACCTGATCGATGCCCTCGGGACGTCCGGGGCCGATGCGCTCCTGTCGGGGATCGATGCCGGGCGGACCCTGCTGTCGAACGAGATCGAGAAGCTCATCTCGCCGCTGCTGGATGGTCCGATCATGACCGGGGTCGACCGGCTCCTGGATGACCTGTACGGCCTGCCCGGGACCGCGACGGTGACGGTCTTATCGGCCGACGCGAGGGCGGATGTCGCGGCCCGGATCCGGAATGTCGGTGGTTCGGTCCGGCAGGCGATCGACTCGGCCTTCGCCAGCACGGGGGTGGACACCGCGACGGGGCTGGCGGACGACAAGCTGGCCAAGGTCCAGACCGGCATCCAGCAGCTGGTGGCCGACCCGAATGGCCTGCTCCGGACCGAAGGGGTCAAGAAGCTGGTCAGCTCACTGGTGGCCCGCGAGGCCCCCGAGTTCGTCAGCGTCATCGCCGGCGCCCTCGCCGGGGCCGCGGTCAACGACGTCATCAACTCGCCGGCGCTCGATCAGATCCGGGGTTCCCTGACGAACGTCGACGGCATCATCAGCCAGGTCCGAACCAAGATCACCGATCCCTCGACGGGCATGTCGGCCCAGATCCAGGCGGTCGTGTCCTCCCAGCTGGCCGGCATCTGTGAACGGGTGGCGGATTCGGTGGAGGAGGAGCTGGGCCGGTATGAGGTCTCCGGAACCATCGACCTCCCCGAGGTCCCGCGGCTCCAGCTCCGGGAATACATCCGGCAGCAGATCAACGACCAGCTCATCCAGAACCAGATCGTCGCCCAGTTTGAGACCCAGCTCCGCCAGCACGCGCAGGACGCGATCAACTCCGTCACCGCCGAGCTCGACAGCGGGCTCCAGCAGGTCAACACCGCGCTGCGCGATGTCATCGCCACGCAGCTGGCGGAGGTCGACCAGTCGATCAACCAGGAGGTGTTGGGACCGATGAGCGACATGATCGGGTCCGGACGCCTCGCCGGGTATGCCCACATCCAGGGGGATTCCCTGACGATGCTCCGGGTGGACGGGCTGTTCCGGTGGAAGGTCCCGGAGGAGATGGAGTTCAAGGCCTACCTCCAGATCAAGCAGCTCACCTCCGACAACACCGGGGGCTGCATCCCGCCGGGTGAGACCGCGAATGAGATCCTCATCGGTGCCGAGGACGTGCCGCTCAAATGGATCTCGCCGGGGCTCTCCGGGAACGTCGGGGTGAAGTTCACCGTGATGGGGGGCGAGCCGATCGGGTTGGGCGGGTCGTTCGACATGACGGGCGGGCCGCTGACGTTCGAGGCCTTCGAGATCCGGGACATGGCCGCGGCGGTGGCGTTCGGCGCGATCCATGGGGATCCGACCGCCGCGGAGAACTACCTGGCGGCCAACCTCGACCTGCAGATGGGAGGCTATGGGCTGGCAGGCGGCGCCTTCTTTGGTCGGACCTGCACCCTCGACCCCATCCTCCTGATCGATCCCGAGGTGGCGAGTGTCCTGGGAACCCCGCCCTTCACCGGCGCCTATGTCTATGGAGAGGCCCGACTGCCGGTGAACGAGCTGATCGGCATCCCGTCATCCTGCCTCCTGCAGGTGAACATCGGCGCCGGGGCAGGGGCCTTCTTCTTCCTGGAGGGACCGACCTTCGGCGGGAAGCTCGTCGGCGAGGTCAGTGGCGAGGCCCTGTGTCTGGTGTCGATCAGTGGCCGGATGTCGCTGGTGGGCGTCAAGGAGGGGCTCGAGCTCACCAGTCCCATGCGCTTCTCGGGGAACGGAACCCTCAAGGGGAAGGTCGGGGTCTGTCCCTTCTGCGTGAAATTCAAGGAGAGCGTCGGCATCCGGTTCAGTGTGAGCCAGGGCCAGATCAGTTCACCGGAACTCAGCTACTGACATGAACATGCGTCTTCTCGTCCTCTGGCTCACCGCCCTCCTGCTCCCGCTGCGGGTCCCGGCGCCCATCGTCCCGAACTGTGCCGACTGCGACATCTCCGACATGGCGCTCGTCACCGGCGGGACCCATGTCCTGGCCGGCGGCCAGGCCACCGGATACCTGATCTGCCAGATCCAGGGCGGACTCCCCGCCGCCGCCGGCACCGACCCGACCTTTGCCGTGTACCGCAAGGACGGGCTGCCGACCGACCCGGCGACCTATGTCCGGGTGGGCATCCTGCAGTCCGTGACGGATCCCGCCACGGTGGCGGCGCTGCTGCAGCGGTCCTGGACCCTCCGGCCGGACCTCAGTCCCACCGCCCAGGAGGGATCCCTTGCGGGCAAGCTCGACCAGATGTTCGGCAGCCTCTCCAACGCCATCTCGGGCCAGTCCCTGGCCATCAAGCTGGCGAATGTCATCGCGGCGGCGCGGTCCGACGCCGCCTACCGCGGCAACCTGCAGCTCCTGGGCAAGACGTTCCCGGGCGTGAACCTCTGCCTGGGGCAGGGGTGGGCGGGTTCGATCCCGGCGGGGAATCGTTCCACGTTCGAGATCCGGCTCCGCGATCCCGACACGGGCGGTGATCTCGCCGTGGTCGGCCGGGTGACCCTGGATCCCACCGCCGCGCCGGTGGCGCTCCCGGCTCCGGGGTCGCCGGTGGATGCCGGGGTCGACGTCTCCTCGGTCGCTCTCCCTCCGACCGCCTTCTCGACCTTCCGGACGAACGGGGTCAACGACGCCAAGTCGATCGCCGCCTTCGGCCAGCAGGTGGTCCAGCTGCAATCCCAGCGGGTCAACCGGGCCGTCCGGGTCCGCTGGTCCACGCCGGATCCGCTGCGCCAGCGGTCGGTGCTCCAGAACGGCTACAACCTCTGGCGTCTCCCGGTCGCCGCGGCGCCCGCTGCGTGGATCGGCGGGGCCGCCGGGCCGACCCTCGCCGCCCTCCAGGCGGCCGGCGCCACCCGGGTCAACGCACTGCCCATCGCCACACCCGAGGACCTCACCGCCGCCCAGGCCGCCGATCCGGCCAACACCGCCACCGTGTTCCTGACCGACCAGGTCGATGCCGGGGTGACCCTCACCGGCGGGTTCGCCGAGTTCGCATACTTCGTCACCGCTGTCGATGTCCTCGGTCGGGACGGCCTCGTCTCGCCCGGGACCCGGATCGCCCTCTTCAACCGGATGCCGCCGGCTGCGGTGAAGGGCCTGGAGGTCGACAACGTGTACGACTGGTCCGCCGGGGTCGGGAAGCAGCGGCTCCGTCTCCGCTGGGACCCGGTGCCCACCACCGCCGAGACCGGGACGATCGAGTACGAGATCTACCGGTGGCGCACGTATGACGGTGCCCAGCGCTCGTTGGGGGCCGATCCCGTGGCGATGTCGACGACGACGGCCTTCACCGACGACATCGTGGGCAGTCCGACCGAGGCCGACCACAACAAGTCCTACTGGTACACGGTCCGTGCCGTCCGGAAGGTCTCGGCCGGCGCCTATGGAAGCCGTCGCATCCGCGGCGGCCACAGCGCCCCGGTGTTCGGTGTGATCCGGGATCGGGAGGGTCCAGGGCTCGTGGGCGGACGGATGCGCATCCCCTGCAAGCGGCCTCGGGTCGTGGCGTTGCCGCCCGAGATCCGACCGGGTGACACCTCCGAGGTGGGACGCCGCGTGCCGGTCACCTTGAGCTGCCGACGTCTCAAGCCGGACCTCGTCTGGGCCGAGTTCACCTACAAGGATCCGAATGACACCTCCGGTGCTGGACCGGTCGTGCTCGCCCGGGTGGCCTTCGACGACTCGGGGTTTGCCCGCCATGCACTGGCCTTCGATGCCGAGGATTTCGGTCAGACCGCGCCCTCCCTGGCGAACATCCGGTGCCGTGTCGGTGCCGACACCGGGGCGATCTCGCCCATCGCGGCCGCCAACACGGCGGGCCTCGGCAAGGATGGACGCGTCCTCGAGGTCCTCATCCCATTCGAGGCCGACGTCGTGGTGGCTCTGGTGGATTCCCGCCAGGGATGTCCCGAGGGGGGGGATCCGAGCCCGGTCGACGCGGGTACCGGTGTTGTGACCGCCCCGGACGGCGAGGTGTTGGTCCCGGGCGGGACACGCGAGGTGAAGTTCTACCGCCGCGTCGATGATGGCCCGATGACCTTCATCTACCGGGCCGAGGTGCCGGAGTCGACCGCGGTGCAGTCCGTTCCCTGGCAGGATCTCAATCCGATGCCGATCAATGGAGGTCGGATCTGCTGGTACGCCCAGGCCTCTGATAGGGATGGCAATGCCGGACCCTATCTCCGGCTCGACTGCGAGGAGTTCCCGTCGCTGAGCCTGCCGGTTCCGTACCTCGACCACATCGTGGCGAATCCCCCGTCCGGGACCACCCGGACCCTGCGCCTGACCTGGACCTGTCCGCCGCAGGGGGTCGACCGGTTCCGGGTCTTCATCTCCCAGGACGGCCACCTGCCGCCGTCCAACTTCGGGGTCGACGAGCTGAAGTCGAACTCCGCGTTGGGATCGGGCGAGCTGCTGCCGGAGGAGGGAACCAAGCGGTTCGGGGTGTATGAGACCTCCCGCGTGACGGGCCGCTTCGCCGGCGAGGCCAATTCCGCGACCGAGAACCCGGCCCCGGCCGAGTTCACCATCGATCTGCCGACCGAGAACGGCTCGGTCTACACCGTCGCGGTCCAGGCCGTGTCGGCCGACTCCACCCTGGGCGAGGTCGGCAATGTCCGCTCCGGCGAGTGGTCGGAGACCCTCACCGCGGTGGTGTCGGTGCCCTGGCCGGCGCGGCCCGTGCCGCCCGGGTTCAAGCCGGACTGGCTGTACCTCGGTCCGTCGGCTCCCGCCTCGCTCCAGACCTTTCCGGCGTCGGCCGCGCTGGAGGCCAAGGTGCTCTCGCCGGCGGAGACGGGGTCCTTCGATGGCATCGGCGTGTCGATCGGGAGGATCCTGTACCCGACCCGCACCCAGCCCGACGAACGCGGTCGGGTGACCCTGACCAGCCTCCGCATCAATCCGAATCGGAGCATCTACCGGACCTCGGGGGATGGGCTCGACGCGGACAGCCTCTTCCCGTGCGTGCTCTACCGGTACCGGATTGCGACGCCTACGGATCCCGGGGTGCGCAACGACCTCGTGCAGGTCACCCCGCTGATGGAGTCGATCGCCTACGGCTTCGTCGACGCCGGTGGGAAGCCGGTGGCGGGCGGTCCCAACACCCGGATCTATGATCCGTTCATCCGCCTCATCTATGGGGGCAACGTCGCCACCAAGAGCGTCCTGAACCTCTTCCTGACCGACACCCTCCCGGTGGTCCGAGGGGCCACCTACCGGTATGTGCTGGTGCGCTTCGACCCGACCTCCAAGGAACCGCGGGATGTCATCCCCGTGCCCAACTCCGTGACTGTGCCATGAGACCTCCATTCCTACTGCCCTGGGCCGTCGTCGCGGCCGTCGTGTCGGGCCTGATCCCGGCCCGTCTCGAGGCCGCCGTGTCGCCGGAGGAGTCCGTGCGGGAGTTCGCCGTGTCGGCTGATTTCAATGGGGACGGCTGGCCCGACGTGCTGATCGCGGACAAGCCCACAGGGGCGGTCCGTGTGTCGCTCGGCACCCCGGGCGGCGGTTTTGCGCCGCCGCGGACGTGGTCGGTCCAGAACCGCATCACCGGCCTGGCCCTCGGGCATCTCTTCTCCCCGACCCGACTGGATGCGCTGGTGCTGGATCCGGACCGGGGCCGTCTGGTGGCCCTGCACCTCAGCGGGGCCTCCGCCGG
>JBDLQQ010000372.1:0-3693 GCA_039800465.1 Verrucomicrobiota bacterium | reverse complement strand
GCGTTCCCTTGCTCATCGTCTCGTCCATTCAGACCAGGGTAACAGGACTTCTGGCGCATCGATCCCTTCGACCACCCATCACAGTACCCCCGCCGGTAACAAAACTTTTGGCGCAATTCGCCCCTTCAGAGATCCATGCCCCGTGCTTGCACTGCCGCCATCCCCACCCTGAGACTCCCGCCACCGCGATGGATCCTTCCCAGGGCAACCGCTTCCGCCTCGCAGGACTGACACTGGCCGCGCTCGGGGTGGTCTACGGTGACATCGGGACGAGCCCCCTCTACGCCCTGAGGGAATGCTTCAACGGACCGCACGGGATCCCCCCGCAACCCGGCAACGTACTCGGGGTCCTCTCCCTGATCACCTGGGCCCTGCTCCTGATCATCTCGGTCAAGTACATCGGATTCGTCCTGAAGATGGACAACAAGGGCGAGGGCGGCGTCCTGGCCCTCCTCGCCCTCGCCTTCCCTGAACGCCAGGATGAGACGGGTCGGGGATTGGGTTGGACGTTCATGACCCTGCTCGGGCTGTTCGGGGCCACCCTTCTCTACGGGGACGGCATCATCACCCCCGCCATCACGGTGCTCGGCGCGGTCGAGGGACTCGAGGTCCTCACCCACCGGATGTCCAACCTCGTCATCCCCATCTCCCTGGCCATCCTCTGGGGCCTCTTCGCGATCCAACGCGCCGGCACCGGCGTCATCGGGAAACTGTTCGGCCCCATCATGGTCGTCTGGTTCGCGGTGATCGGGGTCCTGGGCATCCGGGGCATCCTGAGGAACCCATCGGTCCTCCAAGCCTTCAACCCCTACCATGCGGTCGAGCTCTTCCAGACGAACGGCTGGATGGGGTTCGTGGTCCTGGGCTCGGTGGTGCTCGTCGTGACCGGCGGTGAGGCGCTGTATGCCGACATGGGACATTTCGGGGTGAAGCCGATCCGACGGGCCTGGTTCGCCCTCGTCCTGCCGGCCCTGCTGCTGAACTACTACGGCCAGGGGGCGCTGGTGATGGCCCACCCGGAGGCCGCCGCGAATCCCTTCTACAACCTCGCCCCCCGCTGGATGCTCCTGCCGCTGGTGATCCTCGCCTCCTCGGCCGCCGTGATCGCCTCCCAGGCCCTGATCAGCGGCGCGTTCTCGCTGACCATGCAGGCCATCCAGCTCGGCTACCTGCCGCGGATGGTGATCGAGCACACCAACGAGCGGGAGCGAGGCCAGATCTTCATCCCACAGGTGAACTGGTTCCTCGCCCTCTGCTGCATCGCCCTCGTCCTCGGGTTCCGGTCGTCCTCGAACCTCGCCGCGACCTACGGCGTCGCCGTGACGCTCACCATGCTGGTGACCACCCTGCTCCTCTTCGTCGCCGCCCAGCGCGTCTGGGGCTGGAGCGCCTGGCGGGCCGGGGCCCTCTGCATCGCCCCGCTCCTGATCGAGCTGCCGATCTTCGGCGCCAACATGCTCAAGATCGCCAGCGGGGGCTGGTTCCCCCTCCTCATCGCCTCGATGCTCTTCGCGCTCATGACGACCTGGCGCCGCGGCCGCAGGATCCTGTGGGAACGGGTCCGGACCACCTCCCTCCCCATGCAGCAGTTCCTCGAGAGCATCGGACGCCGGGAACTGCCCCGCGTGGCCGGCACCGCCGTCTACCTCGCCGGTAATCCCGACGGCGTCCCGATCGCGCTCCTCCACAACCTCAAGCACAACAAGGTGCTCCACGAACGCACCATCCTCCTGACCATCGTCGTGTCCGACCAGCCCCGGGCCGACAACGACAGCCGCATCACCGTCGGGGAACTCGGCGACGGGTTCTGGCGGGTGAAGGTCAACTACGGGTTCATGGAGGAACCCAACGTCCCCGAGGCCTTGCGACGGTGCTCGGAGTTCGGACTCAAGATCCGCGACACCGAGGTCTCCTACTTCCTGAGCCGCGAGACCATCATCCCCTCGTCCGCGCGCGGCATGCGCACCTGGCGGAAACGCCTGTTCGCGGTCATGTCCAGGAACTCCCAGAGCGCCACCGGCTTCTTCAAGCTCCCCGCCAACCGGGTCGTCGAGCTCGGCATGCAGGTGGAGATCTGACCTCTCCCCACAGTTTTCCCGGATTCCCCATTGCCCCGACAACCGGGGTGTCGCTATACCCCATCCCGTTCCTTGAAACGTTCCGCCACACCCGGCGGAACCCGAATTTCAATCACGACCGGAAGTGCGGGAACCCCGTGGGAATCGGGGACGGTAGCGCCACGGTATCGGGTTACAGACTCCCACGGCGACGGCAACGTCCCCGGGACGCCACTGGAGATCCTCTCTGGGAAGGCGGGAGCGAGGTCGGAAACCCGGAGTCCGGATATCGCGCCAGTCGTGCTCGTCACAGCGGACCCCAGGCCCTCATCGGGCCCAGGGCCGCCCGCTTCGCCGCATCAGCGAAGGACGAGACCCGTCCGTGCCGCCTGTCTGCGGCGTCGGAACCTTCGGGGAGAAGCAACGCCTCCTTCCCCGTCGTGGACTCGGTCGACGCGGTGGCCCCCAGCCACCCCGCCCACCCTCAGGTCTCGTGGACCCATGACCCGCGCCCGGAACGGCGTGGGTGCCCGTCGAACGAGATCCCGTGAAGTCCAAACCGCATCATCCGCTCCCCATCGCCGCCCTCCTGCTCCTCCTCGCGCTCCTCGCGCCCGGGGGGATCCCCCGCGGCCACGCGCAGTTCGCCACCCGGGTCCTGCACTACCACCCCGGCACCAAGAACACGTCCCTCTACACCAACGCCCCGGTCATCCTCGGCGAGCCCAGCCGGGTCACCCCGGGAGAATGGGGCGGTCCCGTCACCCCGTTCTACCCCGCCTACCTCCCCTCCCAGCTCCTGAGCATCACCGCCGGCGGCTCCCTCACCGTCGAGTTCGATCCCCCGATCCAGAACCTTCCCGGACACCGGTTTGGATTCGACTTCCTCGTGTTCGGCGGCACCGGGTTCATGGTGACCAACGACCTCGATCCAGACTGGAACTACATCGGCATCCCCACCACCGACGGCTCCCTCTTCGGCGTCGAACCCCTCACCGGACGCGTCCAGGTCAGCACCAACGGGGTCGACTTCATCACGCTCAACCCCCAGAAGATCCCCGGGCTCGGCGACGTGTTCCCCACCGAGGGAACCGGTGATTTCCATCGGCCCGTCGGTGACGTGTTCAACCCGGCGCGCTTCGCGGGCATGACCCTCGGGGAGGTCCAGAAAGCCTACGATGGTGCCGGAGGTGGCGTGGGATTCGACCTCGACTGGGCCCAGGACGCCTCCGGGAATCCCATCCCGCTTGCCTCCGTCTCGGTTGTCCGCCTCGAGATCGACTCCGGCGAGGTCGAGCTCGACGCCTTCACCCTCGTGGCCACCGAGGCGCCCCGTCCCGAGGTCCAGCTCGACCCGAAGACGCGACAGGTTGGGTTCGTGGGACACGAACACTGGCTCTACACCCTGGAGGCGAGCGCCGACCTGAACACTTGGAGTGCCCTCGGGGAGGCGGTCCCAGGCACCGGGACACCGCTGACGCTGACCGACACCCGGACCGGGATACTCCCCGGGCAGTTCTATCGCGTGGTCGCGAAGCCCGACTTCCGGCGCTGAGCCCGACTCGAAACCCCGCGTCATGACCCCGCCGCAACCCCAGGATCCAACCGGGCCGACCGCCTGTGGGATCCACCCGGC
>JBDLQQ010000371.1:0-6361 GCA_039800465.1 Verrucomicrobiota bacterium | reverse complement strand
CCAAAGCCGCCGACGCCCCAGCGCCCCCGGCCTGAATGGCACACCGACAATCGGTCGCCAATCCACCGTCCATCTCGAACTCACCCCCCGCGGGCCTCACACGGGTCCGCCGGACGGTTACTCTGCATCGACATTTTGATCCCACTTAGACCTCATCTCAGTCCATTTCATAGATAGTTCAGCGGGGCGTCCGGATTATCTCGGTCATCTCGGTCCCACAGAGGACCTGCAACTCTATTTCCGCTCACTGTACGTAGGAGTATCCCGTCGTTCCAATCGCGTCCACCCGGTTCGTCGACCGATTCAAGGCGTTGTACGCCTTCGCCACATCCGTCGTACCGGTGGGTGCTGCAGCGCCCTGCAGCACTGGGTGCGACAGCACACACTCCCCCCGAGGCGCCACCAACACCCAGACTGAAAGAACGACTGCCACCCCAGGTCCGCCTGTTCGCAGGGCACTGCTCACCCAGCCCAGGAAGGCCAAAACCGGGGCTGAGGTCCCGACCACACGTTCCCAGACCAGGCTCGCCGGTCCGACGACCCGGTCCCATGATGTCTCCGGCATGCCCCCAGTTCGCCTTCCCGACCCGCGCACGACTGCCTCTCGGATCCAGCGGCGGATCCCCTTCACCCCAGAAGTCGGCATCGTCCTCGGAAGCGGGTTCGCAAAAGTTGCCGACGAGATGGAGTCCGTGTACGAGGTCGACTACGCCGACCTGCCCGGATTTCCGGTGGGTCGGGTTCCGGGACACGAGGCCCGACTCGTCCTGGGGCACTGGAATGGGGCTCCCGTGGCGGTGCTCCGGGGCCGCGCCCACTACTACGAAGGCTTTGATCTCGGACAGACGACGTTTCCGATCCGAGTTCTGGCCGCATTGGGGATCCAGGAACTCCTCGTCACCAACGCCGCAGGGGCCATCCGCACGGGGTTCCGAGCCGGGGATTTCATGGCGCTCTCGGATCACATCAACGGCATCGATGCCAATCCCCTGCGCGGGATGATCCATTCGGGGGCCATGCCCTTCGTGGACCTCTCACAAGCCTACGATCCAGCCCTCCGAACACGCCTCTTGAAGGGGGCTCGGCGGCTCGGGATCAAGGTCCACTCGGGTGTCTACCTCGCGGTGCCGGGTCCCAGCTACGAGACTCCCGCGGAGATCCGCGCGTTCCGTCGCCTCGGGGCGGATGCTGTTGGCATGAGCACGGTCCCGGAAGTGATCGTGGCGCGGCACTGCGGCGTCCGGGTCGCGGGTTTGAGCTGCCTGACCAACCTCGCCGCGGGTCTTGGAAAGCGTGGCCGTACCGTCAACCACGAGGAGGTCCTGTCGATGGCGCGGGAGCGTCTTGATCTGAAACGCCGCCTGATCTCGGGATTCCTCCAGGACCGCTGAGTCCCGTTCGGGATCCTCACTGCGGGGATTCCAACTTCTTGCGGACGGCGTCGGAAGGTTCGGCTGCCAGCGACTGGGTCCAGACCTTGCGCGCCTCGTCCTTGCGGCCCAGGGCCTCCAGGACGTCGCCGAGGTGGTCGAGCACCGTGGCATCGGGCTTGGGCAACAGACGGATGGCCTTTTCCAGGTGAGGCAAGGCCTCGGCGGGACGGCCGAGGCGGAACAGCACCCAGCCGAGGCTGTCGAGATAGGCCGGGTTCTCGGGCTCCGCCTGGAGCGCCCGCTGGATCATGTCGAGGGCCTTGTCGAGGTTCTTCCCCTTCTCCGCCCAGGTGTAGCCGAGATGGTTCAGGGCCTCGTCGTAGTCCGGCTCCATAGCGAGGGACTTGTTCAGGTACTCCTCGGCCTCGGCGTCGCGCTTCGCCTCGGTGAGCATGACGGCAATCTGGAAGTAGAATCGGTGGTCGATGAATTTTTCGGCATCATCACCCGCGAGGGCCTCGGCCTTGCGGAAGGCGGCCAGCGAGCGGTCGTAGTCCTTGCGTCGGGCCTCGGCGAGTGCGCTGAGATAGACGAGTCGGAAGGACGCCGGAAACTTCTCCAGCCCGCGCTTCAGGGCCTCCAATGCGGCCTTGGGATCGTCCTGGCTCAGGAGGGCGGCTGCGAGGTCGGCATGGGCCGGCTCGAAGTCGGGGTTGATCTGGATCACGCGTTCGAACAGGCGGGCTGCCTCGGCATGATTGGTCTGCTGGAGGGCGACGACGCCGAGGAAGTACCACGGCATCGGGGAGGCTGGATTGGCCCGGCTGAGGGTTTCGAGATGGTCCTTGGCCTCCTTGAGACGTCCTTCCCGGATGAGCATCTCGGCAAGGGTCGCCGCGATCGCGGGATTCTTGGGCACCAGTTCATTGACCTTCGCGAGGAGTTCCTGGGCCCGGGGGGAGTCGCCAAGGGCTACCTCGACCTCGGCGAGGCGCACGAGTTCCGCGGGTTCCTTGGCCCCTCTCGCCTCGGCACGGCTGAGGGACTCCCGGAGGTCCTTGCGCGCCTGCTCCTTCCCCGACTCCTCCGTGCGGAGGTACCACGAGAAGAGATCCGAAACATTGAGCCAGACGATGGGGTTGTGGGACTCGATCCGGAGGGCCTTCTCAAGGGTGGCGAGGGCCTCCTTGGGTCGCTTGGAGGCCAGATGAAGAGCGGCCAACTGCTGGTAGGCGGCGAGGAGTGAGGGCGTGGCACGGATCGCCGCCTCGAAGTACTGCACCGCCTGCGGTTCCCGGCCGGTCCGGGCGTAGGCATCGGCGAGAAGGGTCAGGGTCACCCCGGAGACGCCGGGCTGGGCCGCGGTCCGCTCGAGGACCGCGATGGCCTTGTCGGTCTGATCCTTCTGGAAGTAGTGCCGCGCGAGGTCAGTGGCGAGGGCCTCGTTGCCCGGATCATTCTCGGCGGCCTGGGCGAACCGCTGGTAGGCGGCCTCGGGTTCGTCCCGTTCGGCCAAGAGCACGCCGGAAGAGAAGGCGGCCATGGCACGCACCCTCCGATCCAGCTCGGCTTCCGACTCGGCGGCCGCGCGCGCGGCCTTGGAGGTCGGGGACCCCGGCACGGACCGGCAGCCGGTCACCACCAGTCCGAGGAGGACCAGGAGCAGTGCTGCGGCGTGGGATGAAGAGGGCATCTGGAAACAAGAACGCGGTCCCGGGAGAACCAGGACCGCGCGGTAAAAGGCGTCATCAACCGGTGCGCCGGTCACTTCTGCCAGGTGCGCTTCTTGTGGCGGTTCTGGCGGAGCTTCTTCCGACGCTTGTGTTTGTTGATCTTCGATTTACGGCGTTTCTTCAGTGAACCCATACGGCTTGTGTGTGTCCGGCGGTCAGTAAACCACCTTGTTGAGAGGATATTCGATGATGCCCTCCGCTCCGGCGGCCTTGAGTTGTGGGATCAGTTCACGGACGACGGACTCATCAATGATGGTCTCGACCGCAACCCAGCCCGACTGACTCAGTCCGGACACGGTGGGATTACGCAACGCGGGGAGCGATTGCAACAAGTTTGAAAGATTGCCCTCACGGACATTCATCTTGAGCCCGACCTTTGCCTCGGCCTCGATGGCCCCGCGGAGGAGCAGCGCGAGCGTCTCGATCTTGTGCCGCTTCCAGGGGTCCTTCCACGCGTCGTGGTTGGCAACCAGGCGGGGCGTCGACACTAGGAGCGTATCGACGATCCGAAGCTTGTTGGCCCGGAGCGATGAACCGGTCTCGGTGACCTCCACGATGGCGTCGACCAACTCGCGGGCCTTGACCTCGGTGGCTCCCCAGGAGAACTCCACCTCGGCCTTCACGCCGTGCTTGCGGAGCCAACGCTTGGTCAGGCCCACCACTTCCGTGGCGACCCGCTTGCCTTCGAGATCCTGTACGGACCGGATGGAAGACTCTTCGGGCACGGCGAGGACCCAGCGGGTCGGTTGCCGTGAAACCTTGCTGAAGATGAACTCGCCCACCTCGTGGACGGAGCTGTGGTTCTCGATGATCCAGTCGTGTCCAGTGATGCCGGCGTCGAGGTAGCCGAGTTCCACATAGCGGCTGATCTCCTGCGCGCGGATGAGGCGGATGGTCAGCTCGGGATCGTCGACATACGGCTCATAGCTGCGGCTGGAGACGGTCACGTTCCAGCCTGCCTTGGCCATCTTCTCGAGGGTGGCGTCCTGGAGGGAACCCTTGGGAAGACCCAACCTGAGGGCATTACCCTCTTTCGTTTTTCGGGAACTCATGCGGCGTTGCGGATCGGAGGATGCCATCGGTACGGATTACCGGAACGGATCCGGAACCGGGGTACCGATGAAACGATCCCGAGGTCCGGGATTCAGTGGGCCTGCGTGAGGCACCCCTTCTTGATGAAGAAGCCGAGGTACGCCACCAGCGAGGCGACCATCATCCACCATCCCTTCGAATTGCCGTGGACGCCCAGGACCATTCCGGTGGCGATCAGCACGGTGAACACGAGGAAGAATGCGAGAGCAGCGAGACCTTTCACGCGCAGAGGATTATCGGATCCCGAGTGGCCTGACAAGGTCTCCAATCCATCGTGTCTCCAATCCATCGTGTCTCCAATCCATCGCACATGCCGAGACGGCGCTCGGGGATGGGAGCCGGAGCCTTCGTGAAATCCCTGGGAGATGGAAACACCTGGCCTTGGCATTACGGGATCGGGTTTCGCAGACATGTCCTCCGACGAACCATCTCCGGGATTCCCCATGAAATGGCATCGCGCCCGGTGACGAGAGTCCTGCCTTTTGCACCAGAGTTCGCGGCGTTCTGACGCACGATTCCTGGCCCCATTCCGGCGTTGACTTGGATTTGGGTTTCAGGGCAATTCCTGAACCTGTCGGCAGCACACCGAAGGAGTCTGAATGACAGTTTGGCGGCTATGAACCCTCCGAGCGTCGACTGGCGAGTCGCCGGTCGCCGTCGGGATGCGCCGAGATCTAGTTCCCTCAGTCCTATGGAAAGCAACAGGCGGTTGTTCGTGGGTAACCTTCCGTTTCAAGTTCTCGAGCGCGACCTCGAAGATCAGTTCCGCGCCGCGGGTACCGTTGTCAGCGTCAACCTGATGATGGACAAGATGACTGGCCGTTCACGCGGCTTTGCATTCGTAGAGTTCAGCACGCCAGAGGAAGCCACGAAGGCGGTGGAGATGTTCCATGGCAAGGATCTCGGCGGTCGCGCGATGACCGTCAACATCGCCCGTCCGCGCGAGGAGCGTCCTCCCGGCGATCGTCCGCGTGGCGGCTACGGTGGTGGTGGCGGCGGCGGCTATGGCGGTGGAGGAAACCGGGGCTACCGGGACCGGGGAGACCGCGGTGGACGCAGCGACTGGGGCGATCGGGGAGGTCGTGAGGATCGCGGAGGTTGGAGGGGAGACCGCGAGTAAGAATCAGGCGCAGGGCCTGGACCGCTGCGGAACAATGTTTTGACTCCGCCGGTCCCGCATCCATAGCCTCCCAAACACTTCTACACCATCATGTCCGAGACACCTCCCCCGGGATCCACGCCTCCGCCAGCACCTGAGCCCCCAAAGCCTGCTGAAGCGGCACAGAAGAAGCAGACAGTCCGGATCAGCCTCCCGCCGAAGCCGGCAGGTGGTGCGTCGATCAAGATCCCCTCCCAGGCCGCGCCGGCTCCTGTCGCGGCCGCTACGGCAGCTGCACCCGCTGCGCCGGCAGCTCCTGCGGCTCCTGCGGCCGCAGCCCCTGCACCGAAGGCCACCACGCCCGCTCCCGCTGCCGCACCGAAACCCGCCCCGGCGGCACCGGTCGTCGCCAAGCGCGCTCCGGTCACCGTGAGCCCCATCGACCTCGGTCTGGCTTTCGCCACGGTGGTCGTCGGACTCTGCGTCATCGCCAGGCTGTTCTTCCTGTTCCCCTCCGCCTCCTGACCCATGGCCTCCGAGCACATCCTCACGATCACCGAGCAGAACTTCGCCGGGAGCGTCCTCCAATCGAGTCAACCGGTCCTGGTCGACTTCTGGGCCGAATGGTGTGGTCCCTGCCGGATGATCGCACCGGTTCTGGACGAGTTGGCGAATGAGTACCAGGGCAAGGCGACCATCGGGAAGGTCAACGTGGATCACGAACAGAACCTCGCAGTCCAGTTCGGCATCAGCGGCATTCCTGCCCTTCTGATCTTCAAGAACGGCCAGGTGGTTTCACAGATGGTCGGGGCGCAGGGCAAGTCCGCCCTCAAGAAGGCGATCGACGCCGCAATTGCAGCCTAGGCCAGGCCCTAACTCCACCTCGCTTCACGAGCCCGCCTGAATGGCGGGCTTTTTCTTTCACTGGGCCAGTTCCGAAGACTGGCCGCCGTTGAGGAGGAACAGGACCGCCATCCGCACGGCCAGACCATTGGTCACCTGCTCCAGTATCACCGATTGGCTTCCGTCTGCCACGCTGCTCTCGATCTCCACCCCCCGATTGA
>JBDLQQ010000370.1:0-10139 GCA_039800465.1 Verrucomicrobiota bacterium | reverse complement strand
CGCAGCCCTCCCGACCAATTCGGGGTATATCTCCCTGAGTTGCCTGAGATTCCTTTGACGGATCCACTGTCCGGCTCTTGACCCGTAGTTTCGCTGTGCCTCCGTCTCGAGAAACTCGATGTCGACATCATCGATGTCGATAAACACGGGCAGCTTGAGCTGGAGCGCACCCGAGCGGCATGCCGGTCGGAGGTAGCGGACGACCACGGCGTCGTAGCGATTGCTGGCGACGAGGCGTTCGAGTTTCCCGAGCATCCTCGGATCGTGTGCGAAAGAGTGGCGTTGGTGCCTCAGGCCATCCATCAACGCCCGGGACAGTCGAGGGAAAGCCCTTGCGAAGAAGCGGCCTGCCGGCGAGTGCTTCCAGTCGAGGGGTTCTGCAACACCGATGAGGTTGTGGGACTCGCGGAGGTCGTCGCGTCGGTTCTCTGGGAAATGCGCGTTGTTTCCCACCCCTAATAGATCCACGTCTGCCAGCTCCTTGAGCGACTCCAGGACAAGCGCGGTCCGCTGTGACGCACCGGAGTTGGTCGGATGAGGACTGTAGGGTGATAGCAACAGGATCTTCACGAAACGACTAACGTTTCGGTGACTATGTTCTGCTGCGGGGTTCGATTAAAAGTAAGTTTTGCTCGATCTCACAAATAGACAGCGCGTGTGCATGACGGCGGCAGCGTGCAAACGGCAGTTGTAGTGATCGGAGAGGGGCTGAAGAAGGTGCCCTGAATGGGGGAATGAGTGGTTTTATGGCGGTTGCTGGGACTCGCCCTGGGGGTGAAGCAGTTGGTGGATTTCCTGATGGTCCGCAAAGGCTGGGAGAAGGCGCCCCGCGGCTGGGGGCGGATGCAAGGGGCGGAAGACGCAGGCGGAGGGGCTGCGGGTAGGGAGGCGAGCGGAGACGCGGTGGCGCAGAGAAAGAGGAGGAGGGATTTCCTCTTAACTCTCGACACGCGGCTTTAAACCTCCTCTAGGATCCCCATCTCAGCCGCGAGGGTGAGGCGGACCTGAGGGGTAGGACGGGTTCGTCTGAAGCGCGACGGGATTACGTCTGCCTTCACGGGTGGGTGACCCGTGGCGGATTGAGATGGGGCCTCAAGGGATTGCGGCTAACGGGTTTGGCCCGTGCGCAGTTTGTGCGTGGCTCGGATCGACAACCTCCGATCTTCACCAATCATTCCCGCGACCAATGAAATCGGAACGGGTGGGGGCATGGCATGGTCTCGTCCTGGCGGGGCTGTGGGTGTGGATGGTGGCGATCACGCGGGTCTTCGGGGAGGACACCCCGGTTTTCCAGGTTCGGCTCACCACCCGCGAGATCGAGCCGACCTCCCGGTTCGAGGTCGTCTTCGAGAAGCCCATGGTGGCGGCCGATCAGATCGGGGTGCCCGATGTGATGTCGCCCCTGCGGATCGATCCCTCTATGCCGGGCGACTTCGTCTGGCGTTCCCGTCGCGTCGGCGTGTTCCAGCCGAAGGAACCGCTGCGACTGGGCACCCTGTACCTGTTCCAACCTCGACCGGGACTTCGCGATGCCGAAGGCAAGCCGATCGCCTCCCGGCTCCGGCGGGAGATCCGCACGCCGGAATTGTCCCTCCAGATCGACACCGGTGAACGGTTCCGGTCGGGCGGCCTCGGCGCCATGCCTGCGGTGCTGGTGTCTGCCAACGCCGCCCTGAACCCGCAGGATCTCGCGGCACGCTGTGTCTTCCAGGATGGAACTTCCCGGATCCAAGCCCGGGTGGAACCGGTTGAGTTCGAGGACTGGGAGAAGACCCATCCGGGGTTCGAGATGCCCGCGCTGACCTGGGTGGATCGGTTCCGGCAGATCCAGGGGAAATCGACGACGAACCAGCTGAAGCGCGAATCCGGCGCAGCGTTCTGGGTTCGCCCCGCGGCACCGCTGGTGTCCGAATCCCCCTGGGCGCTCCGGGTGGGACGCGGGGTCCGGTCCGCGGATGGCCGTACACGCCTCGCTTCGGACGTCGAGGCCCAGCTTGGGGTTTCTCTGCCGTTCGCCCTCGCTGCGAGGAAGACCGACAGCACTGTGGACGGTGGGCGCCAGATCCGCCTGGAGTTCTCACGCCCCCTCGCTGAGTCACTGAGGACGAACTGGAACCAGTGGATCGGACTCTCGCCGGAGGTGGCGGATGTCCGGGGTACTGTCTCTGGGAACGTCCTGAGTCTCCGGGGCAGCTTCCAGTTGAACCAGAAGTACGACGTTGAGGTGGCCGCCGGGATTCGTTCCAAGGACGGCGTTCCATTCTCTTCGGACCACTCGGAGACCAACGTGCTCCAATTCGAGCCGATGCCCCCCCGCGTGTGGCTCCCCGGCTATTCCGAAGTCCAATTGCTGGCCGGGCACCGCGACTTCGAGGTCCGTTCCCTGAACACCCCCTCGATCCGCCTGCGTGTGAAGGCGCTGAGCCGAGCCGGGCTGATCCCGGCACTCGCCGGCTATGAGCGCATGCAGAGCGCGGCCTGGGATCCCAACCGGAAACCCGCTCCCCTCGAATACGCGGCGTTGGCGGGGCGCACGGTGCTCGAGACGAACCTCGTCGTGCAGGAGCGGGTGGACGAGGTGGTCCGGATGCCGATGGGGTGGGACGCCCTGATCGGCGCGGGCCGACCGGGCGCCTTCTTCGTCGAGGTCGAAACCCCCAAGGGTGCCCCCGCAGGCGCCTCGGGACCCCAGACGCTGGTGCAGCTGACCGACCTGGGATTCGTCGCGAAGTCCGGAGCGGAGCGGACCTGGGTCTGGGTCGTGTCCCAGAAGACCTCCCAACCCCTCAAGGGAGTGACCGTCAGCCTGTGCGATTCCGAGGATGGCACGCTGGCGTCTGGTGTGACCGATGAGCGAGGTCTCGTGGTGTTGCCAAAGCAGGAGGCTGCCCGGTGGTGGGTACTCGAGTTGGGCTCCGACATCCATGTGGCGCCGTTTGGAGACGGCCGGGTCTCGACCTGGGGCCAGGGGCTCCCCCCAGAAGTGCATTGGGGATCGGGCCCCTTGGCCATCTGGTCGTTCACGGATCGTGAGGCCTATCGGCCGGGGGATCGGATCCATCTTCATGGACAGATCCGCCGGTGGGATGGACGGGATTGGCAGCTGCCGCAGGTCGGCTCGGTGGAACTCACGGTGGCCGATCCCCGGGGTCAGGTCGTGTTGAAGACCAATCTGACCGTCACGGCGCTGGGTTCCTGCGATTGGCAGGGAGTGCTTCCCGAGGGCAGCCGCGGAAGCCATGACCTGACCCTCGTCGCGGGAAATGCCCTCTGGACCGGCTCCATCGAGGTCCGTGAGTTCCAACCCCCGGCGTTCGAGGTCCGGGTGGCACTTCCCCAGGAAATCGCCGTGGGTCAGCCCCTCTCAGCCACGGTGGATGCCCGGTATCTCCTCGGGGCCCCTGTGACGCGGGGTCGACTCCAATGGCATGCCGAGGCCGTGGACGTCAGCTTCGAGCCCGAGGGTTGGGACGACTTTCTCTGGCCGGATCCGGATCGCGATACCCATTCGGATCAGGAGGCGGCACAGGTCCACCAGACCGGTACCGTGGTTCTCACTTCCGCTGATCCGGTCCGCATCGAGGCGAACCTTCCCGGCCATCCCACCCGACCCGGACCTCAGGTTGTCCGGCTCACGGCCGAGGTGACAGATCCCAATCAGCAGACGGTTTCCCAGGTCGCCGAGCGCACCCGCCAGGCCTCGGACTTCTATCTGGGGTTCCAGTGGGCGGGGGGACGTGAGTCCGTGCAGGTCGTGGGCCAGCCCCTCGCGTTCCATGCCGTGGCGGCGGCGACGGATGGGACCCCTTGGACCAACGCGGTGACCGTCCTTGCGACCTTGCGTCGGATCGAGTGGAAGACCGTCGTGGTCGAGCGGGCTGGGGGAAAGCTGGCTCATGAACAGCGTCGCGAGCTCCAGGACGTGGGAGCCCGCTCGCTGAAGACCTCCGCGGTCGGGAAGCGTGGGATCGCCTGGAGGCTCACTGAGGGACAGGCCCGCGAGGAGGGGCTGCGGGTGGAACAACCAGGGAGCTATGAACTGTCGCTCGAGGCGACGGATGGATCCGGTCGGCCGGTCCGCACTGTCGTGGAGTTCCGCGCGGAGGGAGACGGTCGATTGGCCTGGCGTTGGCACAATGGATCCCGCCTGGGAATCGTCCCGGATCGATCCACATTGGCACCTGGGGAATCGGCTCGTCTCCTCGTGGAGGCCCCGTTCAGCGGGACAGCCCTGGTCACGGTGGAGCGGGAGGAGGTCCAGGAGGCCTTCATCACGCGGATCACCGGGAATGCCCCGTCCATCGAGGTTCCGTTCCCGAAGCCACTGGCTCCGAATGCGATGGTGGGCGTGTTCCTGATGCGGGGTCTTGAGGGCAATCCGCACCAGCATCCCATGCCGGAGTGGCGGGCGGGCTGGGTCAATTTCGACATTCCCGATCCCGACCGCCGCCTGGCCGTCGAGGTGGGACTGGGGGCGTCGCCCGCCCAGCCGGGACAGGAGATGTCGGTGACCGTGTCGGTCCGCACCGCAGCGGGCCTTCCTGCCGCGGGAGCCGAGGTGACGCTCTACGCCGTGGATGAGGGGTTCCTCCAGCTGATGGGCACCCAGGCGCCCGATCCTGTCGCGTTCTGGGGGACGGCTCGCCCGCTCCAGGTCTCCACGACGCAGTCGTTCCGAAGCCTGCTCGAGGAGGATCCCGAGTTGTTGGAGTTCTCGAACAAGGGTGAGATCGGTGGCGGTGGTGGGCGTCGTGGCCTGTCGCAACGGCGCCGATTCATCCCGTGTCCTCTCTGGGAAGGATCCCGGGTGGCGGATGAGCAGGGTCGTGTGACCTCGAAGTTCACCGTTCCGGACAGCCTCACCCGGTATCGGGTTGTCGCCGTGGCGACCCATGGGGTTCGCCGTTTCGGGTCCTCGTCCTCCTCCTTCGAGGTCCGCAAGCCGCTCATGGTCGAATCCGGACTCCCCCGATTCATCCACGTGGGGGATCGACTCCAGGCCCAGGCCCTGGTGCTGAATGGCACCACGAATGACATCGAAGCCCGTGTGTCACTCCAGGTCCCGTCCACCGGGATCTCCCTCGAGGGAGGTGAGGCCTCCCGGGTCGTCCGGATCCCTTCCGGGTCGAGCGTTCCGGTCTCTTTCCCGATCCAGGCCACAGCCTCATCGGATGCGGAGTGGATCTGGCGGGCGGAAGCAGTCGAGACCGGTGCCGGAGGCGGAGCGGCTGACGAGGTCGTGGTCCGACTTCCGGTGACGCGCGGTGTTCCGGATCTGGTGACGGCGACCTGGGCCCGAGCGGGACGGTCCGGGACGAATCTCCTCGCGGCGATGGATCCCGCGGTCCTGGAGTCGCCCCGGGGCGCAGTGGTCCGTGTGGCGACCGGACCACTGGGTTTCGCCGGCGCTTCGATCGACTGGCTGGCGCGCTATCCGTACGGGTGTGTTGAGCAGACGTCGTCGATGCTGGTGCCGTGGATCGTGGCGCTGAGGTATCCGGGGCTTGTGGGGCAGGCCGATCCGGTCGAGGTCCGGAAGCGCATCGCAGAGGGGGTCCGGCAGTTGTGGGCGATGCAGCTCGGGTCGGGGATGCTGTCGTCCTGGCCGGGTGGGTCCGACACGGCCGACTGGGGAAGCGTCTATGCGGCATGGGTCCTCACCCGGGCGGCGGAGGCCGGGGTTGATGTCGGATCGTCGCGACGCGAGCGCCTCCTCCAGGCGTTGTCGGAGGCCTGTCGGTCCCGGTGGGTCGACCAGAGAGATGACGACGGGTCCCTTGCCAGTTTCGTGGCGATGGTGTTGGCGGATTCGGGTCGGCCGGATCCGTCTCTGAACGCGGTGTTGCTCGACAAGGCGGAAGGTCTGACCCCGACCTCGCGGGCGTTCCTGGCGTGGGCTCTCGCCCTCCAGGATCCGGCGGATGATTCCTTGCGGGCGAAGGGGTCGGCCTTGTTGGACCCCGGTGCGGCTTCCTCGAAACGGAACAGGGCCCGGAGTCTGGAGGATTACTGGGATCCGGCCCGGCTTCCTGCGGTCCGGTTGCTGGCAGGACAGAAGCTGGGTGTCGACGCCGCCACGGCTGAACGGGACCTTGTCGCGCTCATTTCAGAAGCACGGCGGGGATTCTGGTCGACGACCCAGGGCAACGCGTGGGCCCTCTGGGCACTCGCCTCGACCACCCCGGTAGTGCCTGAGGCGGGTGTGGGGGGCGTGTTGAAGGAGGGGGGGCGCGATGTGCCCTTCCAGATCACCGCCAAGAATCCGGTGATGCGGTGGCAGTTTCCGATGGAGGCCTCGGCCGTGGCCGGGGGAATCCAAGTCCGATCCGGTTCGGATCAGACGCTCCTCGTGCAGGCCCAGGTGACGGCGGAGGACCGTACCGATCCGACCCGTGCCCAGGCGGTCGATCGGGGACTCGGCATCCAGCGCACCTATCAGCGACTCGACGAGGAAAACAGCCCTGGCCCCCTCGAGGGACTCCGGGTGGGGGATCGCGTGCTGGTCACGCTTCGCGTGGATGTCCCCGAGGAACTCGACTGGCTGGCGATCGAGGATCCCATCCCTTCCGTCCTCGAGCCGATCCAGGGTGCGTTCCGCACCTCGGGAGGCGCCTCACATCCGCTGATCCCGCCCTGGTCGAGCGACTTCCAGGAAATCCGTGGCGACCGCGTCCGCCACTTCAAGGACCACGTCCCGGATGGGGTTCATTGGATCCGGTATGTGGCCCGGGTCCGATCCGCGGGGGATGTCGTCGCCCCGCCAGCAAGGGCCGAGGCGATGTATGATCCCGACCGCTTTGGCCAGTCGGCTGGTGGTCGACTCCAGTCGGCTCCCTGAGGTCCGGCGATCCGCGGTCCCGAGGTTCCATGTCACTCCTGAGCCCTTCACTGCGGTCGTGGCGGCGACTCTCGATCTGGGCTGCTGGGATGGCTGGCGCGGTCCTGGTCCTCGCCGGGGTGGGGTGGGGGTTGCTGCCGCTGGTGCCCTTGCCGGATGGCTTGGAGGATCCGGTCGCCGTTCGTCCCGAGGTGGACTGGGTGGATCGGAACGGGGTCACGCTGCGTCGGACCCCGGCCTCGGATGCCGATGGGTTCACGTCGCCCTTGGTGGAGGCGGATATTCCGGAGTCGGTGCTCCGGACCACCCTGGCGGCGGAGGATGCGCGCTTCTTCCGTCATCCGGGTGTCGATGTCTGGGCCACCCTCCGCGCGGCCGGGCAGTGGATCCGGAACCGTCGGATCGTGAGCGGGGGATCAACGATCACCCAGCAGCTGGTGAAGTCGGGCCATCCGCGTCCGAGGACGCTCCGGACCAAGCTGATCGAGGCGGTGCAGGCGATCCGGTTGGAGCGGGAGTGGGACAAGCTCCGGATCCTCCGGGCGTATCTCGCGCGCATCGACTATGGGAACCGTTGCGTGGGGCTCGCCGCCGCGGCGCGACACTATTTCGGGAAGTCACCGGCGCAGCTGGATTGGGCGGAGGCGGCCTACCTGGCGGGATTGCCCCAGGCTCCGACGCGTCTGAACCCGCGGCTCCGACCGGAACGGGCGAAGCGCCGTCAGGAGTGGATCCTGCGCCGATGCCTGGCTCTGGGGTGGCGTGCGGAGGAGGACGCCCGACGCGATGTCGCCGAGGCCCTGCGACTGCGGCCTGCGGCGCGTGAGTTTCTCGCGCCCCATTTCGTGGACCACCTCCAGGCGACCGAGCCCTCGGCCTTGGGTCGGATGGAGACGACGTTGGATCTTCGGATCCAGCAGGCCGCCGAGGAGGCAGTGCGACGTCATCTCAAGGGACTGGAATCCCGTCAGGTCCGCGATGCGGCGGTGGTCGTCCTCGATACCCGGGATGCCTCGGTCCTGGCGTGGGTGGGGTCGCCCGACTGGGCGCGTCCTGATGGGGGACAGGTCAATGGTCCACTGGCCCGCCGTTCGCCCGGGTCGGCGTTGAAGCCATTCCTGTACGGGCTTGGATTCGAGCGGGGCTGGACAGCGGCCTCGGTGGTTCCGGATGTGCCGACCGAGGTGGTCACCCCGACGGGGTTGTTCCGGCCAGAGAACTACGACCGGCATTTTCGGGGCCCGGTGTCTCTGAGGGAGGCCTTGGCGGGATCGCTCAACGTGCCGGCGGTCCGGCTGCTCGATCAGCTCGGGGGTCCGGAGATCCTTCAGGAGCGGTTGACGCGACTGGGGTTGGCGACGCTCGATCGGTCGGCGTCGGATTACGGGTTGGGACTCGTGCTGGGCAACGCCGAGGTGCGGCTGGTGGACCTGACGGCGGCCTACGCGACCCTGGGGCGTCTCGGGGTGCATCGACCTTGGCGGGTACGTCTGGGCGCCTTGGGGGTCGGGATCCCGGTGGCGCAGTCCGGCGCCTGCTGGTTGGTGGGTGACATCCTGCGCGATCCCCTGGCCCGGGCGCCGCAGTTCGGGCTCGAAACCCCCTTGCGGATGTCGGTGCCCGTAGCGGTCAAGACCGGGACCAGTTCGGGGTTCCGGGACAACTGGGCCTTCGGATTCACGCCCGAGTATACGGTGGGGGTCTGGGTGGGGAACTTCGATGGGTCACCGATGCGGGATGTCTCAGGAGTCGATGGGGCGGGACCAATACTTAACGATATCGTGACTCTCCTGGACCGTTTTCTTGGAACAACTGTTTCCCCGGAGCCCCCGGGGTTGCGTCGTTGGAGGGTGGAACCCCTGTCGGGGCATCGGGTTTCGGTCGGTCGGCCGGGGCGGGAGGAGGTGTTCCTGGAGGGGACCGCACCACCGATCGAGCAGCCCGGGGAACGAGATTCCCGGGGGCGGGTCGTGCTGGGGTCGGACTATGCGAGTTGGTGGTCGACCCCGGACCAGCGTCTCCAGGGTCGTGCTGTGCTGGGGGAGGCCCTGGATCCATCAGGATTCCGGATCCTCCATCCGGAGAAGGGGGCGGTGTACTGGTGGGATGCGGACCTTCCACCCGAGTCCCAGGAGGTCGCCCTGAGGTCGAACGCTCCTTGTTCGTGGGAGTGCGGGAGCCTCCAGGTGGCTTCGAGGAACGGGGAGACCTGGGTGCGGCTGACCCCGGGACGTCATCGGCTGGTGGCGGTTGCTTCCTCGGGAGACCGCAGCGAGGTCTGGCTGCAGGTCCATCGTCGGTAGCCGGGGTGGATCCCCAGGTTCCCGGACTCGTTCCGGCGTGGGTGAGTTGTCCAGGGTCCGGCCACTGTGGCTCAGGTCTCGCCGGAGGGAGGCGTTCCGGCTTTCATTGGGAACACATGCGATGGGACATCAACTGTGACCTGGGCGAGGGGGAGCCGGTGGCGCGGACCCGGTCCCTGATGCGGTGGGTGACCTCGGCGAACGTGGCCTGTGGGGGCCATGCCGGGGATGTCCCGACCATGGAGCGCTGCGCCCTGCTGTCGGTGCGTCATGGTGTGCGCCTTGGGGCGCATCCGGGATGTCCTACCGGCTTCGGTCGAGGATCTGTCTCGGTGTCGGTCCCCGAATTCGAGACGCTTCTTGTCCACCAGGTGGGTGCCCTGCAGGCCGTGGCCCGGGCGTGTCGCGTGCGCCTGCACCACGTGAAGCTGCACGGATCGCTTTATCACGAGGTGGAGAGGAATGCTCCGCTGCGGACCGCCTACCTGGAATCGATGTCCCGATGGTTCCCCGGGCTGAAGGTCTTCGCCCTCGCCGGGGGAATGGTTGCCGCAGAGGCGCAGCGGTTCGGGGTGACCGTCTGGGAGGAGGGGTTCCTGGATCGGGGCTATCGGGACGATGGAAGCCTGGTGCCGCGGGGCGAGCCGAATGCCCTGCTCACGGGCGTGGGACCGAGGAGGGAGCGACTCGAGCGGCTCCGGGACGGGGGAGACCTGCTCAGTGTGGATGGACGTCCCGTGGCGGTGCGGCCACGGACATTCTGCGTGCATGGCGACTCTCCGGATTCGATCGCGCTGGCCCGGTTGGCGCGCCGGATGTTGCTCGCGGGTTGAGTCCTCGGATCCTCCGGACGGCAAAGGGCGTTCCCGGATGTTTTCGACCCCTTGACGACCGAAAAAACTTTCATATTTCTTAGGCTCCGTCGCGTGAAACTGCTTCAGTCATCACTCCATTTGGCATGATTACCGTCGAAAATCTCGTGAAGGATTTCGGACCCA
>JBDLQQ010000369.1:0-3798 GCA_039800465.1 Verrucomicrobiota bacterium | reverse complement strand
GCCCGGTTGGCGGCGGACAAGCGGACCCTGTTCCTGGAAATCCCGGGTCTGACAGAGGCCGACCAATATAGTGTCCGCTACTCCATCTCGGCGGCTGATGGCACGGAGCTGAGGTCTGAGATCATCGGAACGATCCACAAGGTGGGTCCTGAGGAACCCTTGGCATCCCGCTGAGGGTCGTCACCGGGTGGGGGCTGCCTGGATGGTGCAGCCTCCACCGGTCGATTCCCTGATCGTGTCTGAAGGGTTCGAAGGGTTCTTCTCGCCGTCACTGACGGGAATAGGTATCCCCCTACCCAGTGAAAGAATCGACCCGCGGCAGCTTTCTCCGGCAGAGCGCTTGGTTGTCCTTTGCCACTGTGTTTGGCGGGGCCTTCATGACGGCGGTCCACACAGTGGCCGGTCAGATGGCGACCTCGCAGTACGAGGTCTTCTTCGCGATGCTGCGGTTGTTTCTGCTGCTTGGGATTCCGAGTGCGGGACTCCAGAATGCCTTCGCGCGGCAGACGGCCGCGGCCCTCGACGACAGCCGTCTTCGGGAACTGGCCTCGACAATTCGGCAGGTGCTTGGGGCCATCTTCGTGCTTTGGCTTGGGATGGTGGGGTTGGCGGCACTGACGTTTGATTCGATCAACACGCAACTCAAACTCGGGGACGGGCAGGTCATCTGGCCCACCCTGGGTGTTGCGCTGCTGTGGTTGGTGATCCCGGTGCTTCGGGGCGCACTGCAGGGACTTGAGGATTTCGGCATCCTGGGCTGGGTCAGCATCCTGGACGGGCTCTTGCGGTTCGCGGGCATGTGCCTCGCTGTCCTGGGGCTGCATTCCGGCGCTGTCGGGGCCATGACAGCGGCCTTCGCTGCCATGGCTGCCTCCATGGTCCTTGCCGCCTGGGGGAGTCGGAGGCTCTGGCTCCATCCGGGCTCGGGATTCCGATGGGGGCCGTGGTTGGGCCGCGTCCTTCCCTTCACGGTGGGGGCGGGGGCGATGTTGGCCCTCGTGAACTTCGACAGCGTCTTCCTCAAGGCCATCATCCCTGCCGATCGCGCCCAGGAATTCCTTCTGGGTGAACGATACCTGCCGGCGGCCATGATCGGATTTGCCATGACCCAGATCACGGTGCCATTGGCCATGGTGATGTTCCCAAAGATCGTCCGGAGTTCTGAGAGTGGCTCGCAGAGCAATGCGCTCGCCATGGCGATGGTTGGGACTCTCGGGGTCGGTGCGGTTTGTGTGGGCTTCTTCACGCTCTTTCCCAAACTTCCCCTGCAGATCCTCTTCTTCCGCTCACCGGAGCGTTGGGCTGCTGCGGACCTCGTGCCGTGGTGCGCCTGGGCCATGCTGGCGTACGCCGTGGCGAACGTCCTGGTGAGCAACCTCCTGGCTCAGGAGCGTTTCGGAATCGTCCCGTGGGCGCTGGGTGTGGCTCTGCTCTTCGTGGGCCTCCTGGTGGGTCTGCGCAGCCACTTCTTGGCATCGCCACCCCTGGTGGCCTTCAGGGAAGTCGCCCAGATCATGGCAGCCTGCAATGTGGTTCTGATGCTGGTGGCCATCCAGATTACCCGTCAGCGACCCAAGGACCGATGAGGCGGTGCCTCCTCGTCTCCCATCGGGATTGGGCCGAGGCGGCCCCCACTCCGTTCAGGGTTGGGTCTCGGACCGGTATCTTCGGAACCGTGTCGTGACTGAGCCCACGTAGGCTTGGGTCGATGGGAATCCGATCGACTGCGTGAACGCCTGGCCGTTCGTTTTTGCCTGGCCCGTCATCCACCTCAGCACGTTCCCACGACCCGCATTGTAGTCGGCCAGTGCGAAGGGCAGGGGATCGTCGGTCTGGGAATAGCGGCGGACCATCTTCCCGAGGTAGTAGGCGCCCGCTAGGGTGTTGGTCCGAGGATCGAGGAGATGGTCCTTGTGGAATCCCTTGATCCGCTCGGAGGAAACCCACTCCAGCGCGGCATCCTCCGTGACCTGCATGAGACCAAGCTCCCCGACCGTGCCGCGGGCATCGGCATCGAATCGGCTCTCCTGCCAAACGACGGCTTTCACCAGGGACGGGTCGACGCCATATCGGCGACCTGCCGCGGTGATGAAGTCGTCGTACCGATGTTCCAGACGATGTTGCCAGACGACGACCAGGAGGACGTCGACGACGATAACAGCGACCAGGAGGATCCAGCGGACCGGTTTCAACGGGCTTGTCCTTCTCGCGGCTGTTCCCAGATGGCAAGTCCCAAGCTGGGCGACCAGCGCGACCGCCGGCTTGCGTCCATGAGGTTCGTTTTTATGCTCCTCCGCCCATGAATACTCCCGTCCGCCTCGCCTTGTCCGGGATCGCCTGCCTCGCTTCCGCCATCTCCCTGGTCGCTCAGCATCGGCTGGGCCCACAGGGCGCCTTCGAGGCGCCCAAGCTCGCCGCCGCCTCTGACGATGGCGAGAAGGCGATCAAACGCTTCCAGCTGCCATCGGGATGGAAGGCGGAACTCTGGGCGGGCGAGCCCGATGTCGCCCATGGGGTTGCTTTCGACATCGCCGATGATGGCCGTGTGTTCGTCGTTGAATCCTTCCGTGCGTGGCGCGGGGTCCCAGACATCCGCGGCATCATGGATTGGCTCGACGAGGACTTGGCCTGCCGCTCGGTTGAAGATCGGCTGGCGATGATGGAACGGCATCTAGGTCGCGACGGGATGAAGGACTACTACAAGAACACGGAGCGTCTCCGCCTCCTCACCGATCCTGACCGCAAGGGCAGGGCGACGCGGTCCGTCATCTTTGCCGACAACTTCGCGACGCCGCTGGATGGCGTTGCTGCCGGTGTCCTCGCACGTGGGAAAGATGTCTATTTCGCCAACATCCCGAATGTCTGGCTGCTGCGGGATGAAAACATGGATGGTGCCGCGGACAGCCGTCGAAGCCTCAGCTACGGGCACGGTGTCCGGGTCGGCTTCCTGGGGCATGATCTGCACGGCCTCGTCTGGGGGCCGGACGCGAAGCTGTACTTCAGCATCGGCGACCGTGCGTCGATGATCCGACAAGGTGACAAGACAATCGGTACTCCGGACTCCGGCGCTGTCTTCCGATGCAATGCCGACGGTTCCGAATTGGAGATGATCTACCAGGGGCTCCGGAACCCCCAGGAACTGGTCTTTGACGAGTGGGGAAACTTGTTCACGGGCGACAACAACTCCGATGGCGGAGACCAGGCCCGGTGGACGTATCTGATCGAGGGCGGTGATTCCGGATGGCGCATCGGTTGGCAGTTCCTCGAGCAGCCCAATCCCAGGGGCCCTTGGAACTCGGAGAAGATGTGGCACCCCCAGAACGACTCCCAGCCGGCCTACCTGACGCCTCCTATCAAGAACATCACCGCAGGGCCGAGCGGTGTTGCCTACTATCCCGGGACCGGTTTGGGACCCGAATGGAACGGAACCTTCACCGTCTGCGATTTCCGTGGCAGCGGCACTGGCTCAGGCATCTGGGGGTTCAAGCTGCGTCCCAAGGGCGCCAGCTTCGAGATCGTCGAGGATCGGAAGATGATCTGGTCCATCGCAGCGACGGATGCCGCCTGGGGACCCGACGGATCGTTCTGGATGCTCGACTGGGTTGACGGTTGGGAACCCGTCGGCAAGGGGCGTATCTATCGGGCCTATAACCCGCAGACCCAGCAGCAGCCGATCGTTGAGGAGACCCGGAAGCTCTTGGCGACGGGCTTCTCGAATCGTTCGGACAAGGAACTTCTGTCCCTGATGGGACATCCGAACCAGAGGGTCCGGCAGAACGCCCAGTTCGAGCTGGCGGG
>JBDLQQ010000368.1:0-3833 GCA_039800465.1 Verrucomicrobiota bacterium | reverse complement strand
TCGGGCTGCCGACCAGCATCTGGACCTGGTGGTGGGCCGCCATGAAACCGAGGGTTTGGATGGCGTCCCTCAATTCGGCAGCGTCAATGGTTCCAAAGTCACAGGCATAGCCCGTGGTCGCGCATTCCGGAAAGAGGATCACATCCACCCCGTCCTTCGCCGCCGCCGCGGTGGCCTGGTCGATCCGCTGCAGGTTCTCGGGGATTGTCTGGGCAAACCGCATCTGGACGGCGGCGACGCGCAGCGACCCCTTCTTTCCTGGGGTCTTCGCCTTAGGAACCAGCGCTGTTCCGGAACGAAGCCCGACGGTCTTCCCCTTCATGGAAGCGAGGCTACGGACAGGTTCTGCGGTCGTTCCACACCAAAACCGACCCCAGCCGTGCGGCACGCTGAGGGTGCAACGAGTTCCCATCGCGTTTCTAAAAACGAAAACGGCTGGTGCGCTGGCACCAGCCGTTCGACGAGAGCCCGGGAACAGGCCTCAGAACTTGTTCTTCCGGTAGGCTCCCATCTTCGGGGCATCCGGGTTCACCTCGGGACCGAAGTAGCGGAGCGTCACGAGAGGCTCGGTCTCGCTCGTGTTCTCGAACGTGATGCCCGCCTTGGCGCCATCCTCGGTGCAGAAATACTCGTCCTCGGTCAGCTCCGTGAAGCGGATCAGCTTCGGGCTGTTCAACGGCAGGCCGTTGATCTTGCCGACGCCCTGGACGCAGATGAGCCCGTAGGCCCCGGTGTCCTTGATGGTCACCTTGGTCCCCGGATCGACCGTCAGCTCCTTCGCCGTGAACAGCTGCTCCCCATCGATGGTGCCGTATACGATCCAGCGGTCCACATAGCCCTGATTGCGGGTGTCCGCGACCGGCACCGGCTCGAGGTAGTGGTTGTCCTTGAAGTTCGGATCGACGTTCTTGTCCCAGTCCAACTGGTCGACGATGAAGTCGAGGTCGTGATGGTACTTCTTGGGCATGTCCTTCACGAGGAGGCTCCAGGGGACATATCGGCCCTCGACCATGCTCTGGTACATGCCGAAGACGTCGCTGCCCCACTGGGGTTCGTAGGTGCAGAGGCTGCCCGGGGCGTGCAGGACGCAGGGGTCGATGAGCCATCCGGTGCCGGGCTTCAGACGGTAGGCCTTCGAGAGGTCGAGGATCCCGTTGTCACCCTTGTTCCAGTCCTCGAGGCACTTCCGGACCTGCGCCTTGGTCGTGCCGGGCTCGAATCCCATGAACGTGTAGGGGAAGTTGTTGCCGACATTGTTGTGCTGCGGCGGGAAGTAGTAGCTCTCGGGCTTGCCCTCCTGTCCGACCAGCTTGGCCTGCTTGGCCGACTGGTGCATGTGGTGGGGGATGGGGCCCATGTTGTCGAAGAACTTGGAGTAGACGGGCCAGCGGCCGTACTTCTTCCAGATCGACTTGCCGACGAGGTCAGCGCCGCAGTCCTCGACCGCCTTGCGGAGGGTGAACCGCTCGGAGCCCACCACGACGTAGCTCAGGCCCTCGTCCGGGACGCGGCCTTCGTTGGCGGCCTCGGTCGTCGAGGCGAACCAGCGTTCATCGATGCCGCCTCGGTTGGCGCCGTAGGCGTAGGTGTCATCGGGATGCAGCTTGAGGCGGAGACCCGGCTGGAGGAAGGAACGGGGAACCCAGGCCGGGGCCAACCGGAGGAGTCCCCCAGTACGGGTGAGTTCGGCGGCGACCTTGTTGGCGGTGTTACCCTTGACGGTTTTCAGCTGTGTGACGGAGGTCATGGATCAGTGTTGTGGACGTCCCCTGCCCCAAGATCGGGACCGCATCACAGGACCCGCCTGCACTGCGATTCCACGGGAGTCAGGACTGCGGAGAGCGTAGGAGTTGTCCCTCGAAAGAGGAAGAACGGTGTTGGGAGTGACGGGCCGGCCGGAGGGCAGCAGATCCGTCAGGGCGAGGTGCGGATCTGTCCGTCGGGCGTGACGACGATCGCAGTCACACCGGGCTGGAGCGGGTGCCGCAGGATCGCCCCACCGGGTCTCCGGACCTCCACCGCGGTGGCCGTCGTCGGGAGGGCGAGGATCTGGGTGACGCTATCGACACTCCAGTAGCCAGCCCCCAGATGCCATTCACGCCAGGGTCCGGATCGGTCGCCGAACACCAGTCTAACTGTGGTTCCGGCCCAGCTTCCTGGAACCCCGCCGTCCTCCACACCCACTCGAAGTCCAGGGCGGGCAGCGACATTGCGCAGGAGATGGGTGGACGCACCGTTCTGGGCCACCACGAGGTCCGGACGGCCATCCCGGTCGAAGTCCGCAACCGCCGCCCCCCGCTGGTCCCCGTAGACCGCCACACCGGTCTGGAGTTCCGACCGGAATCCTCCACGTCCATCCCCGCGCAGCCACAATCCCCGTCCTGCATCCACCCGGGCGGTCAAGGGGTCGGCATGGGACCAGTTCTGCGCCAGGAACAGATCCTCCGCCCCATCGCCGTCCGCATCCGCCACCGCCAGACCAAAGACCGGCGACAACTGGGCGACATCAGGCAGCGGACGCACCTCCCAGTGGTCGCCCCGATTCAGCAACAGGGTGGAGGCGAGCCAGGTGATGTCGGCGACCTGGGCGTCGGCAAGACGGGTCCCGAACACCTGGGCAATTGTCATCGTCCCAAAGGCCGCATAGGTCGGAACCGCCTCCCGGATCCATGGAAAGGCCCGGGACCACATCGGCAGCTCCCGGGCAGGCAGATCCCCGTCACTGCCCGGCAGGGCCTCCACGAGGTCGAATCCCGTGGCACCGCCGAACGCCCCCCAATAGAGGCGGCGCAACGGACGGGGTGGAGACCCCATGCCAAGAATCGAGGGTCGTTCCGCTGGCGGCAGTGACCCGATCCACGAGTTGTTCAGCCCCCAGTTGCCCGCCACCAGATCCAATCGCCCGTCACCATCAAAGTCCCCCGCGGTGACGCTGTTCCAGAGTCCCGAGAAACGGTCGAGCGGCATCCGTTCCCCGCCCAGCAGCACCGAAGGGGTCGTCCGGGACAGGCGACCCTTGTCGTTCCGCCAGATCTGGATCGGACCCCAGTCTCCGACCACCACCAGATCGGAATCTCCGTCGCCGTCCACATCCGAGAAGCACGCCCCGCTGACGCGTCCCATCGCATCAAACCGTTCCGCGACGGCAAACCGTCCGCCGCCGTCCCGCAACAAGACCGACGGCACTGGTTCCGGCCAACGACCCGCGCGCGCCCGTCCACCGACGAACACCTCCAACGCGCCGTCGCCGTCAAGATCCGCGGCGGCAAGCGGACCGACAGCAAAGCCGACTCCGAGCACGGCCTCGCCGCTGCGGCGGGACTCGATGTCATACACCCGGATCATGCCACCATTGGTCTGACCGTCCTCCCAGTGGCTCGAGCCCCCGAGGAGGTTGGCTCCCAGCGGGAGAATCGTCGTGAGATCCCGTCCCAACGGACGGCTCAACCCCGGATCTTCGACCCGGCGGAACCCGCCGCGCTGGTCGTTCTCAAAGAGCCCAACCGAGCCGGATCGTCCCGCACCCACCACCAGATCCGGAAATCCATCGCCATTCCAATCCGCCCAGGACACCCCGGGCCCCAATTGGCCGAGTGCATTCGGCAGGAGGGGTTGACGACTCCCGTCGTCGAACGGCGCGTCGGCGGCGACGTGTCTCAGGCGATCGGAGACGTCCTCAAAGCGGATGGGGCCCACGGGGACGATTGTCGGCGGCTTTGGGATTTCCCCGACGGATGGTTCGTCGAGTTCCACGACGGAGTTTGCCGGGATCCGTTCGTGACGGCTGAGACGTCCCGAGGGCCAGCGGACCGTGACGTCGACGGTCGGAGAGG
>JBDLQQ010000367.1:0-4165 GCA_039800465.1 Verrucomicrobiota bacterium | reverse complement strand
TCGTCCGGCGCCTTGGTGTCGATGATCGCCACCTTGCGCTGGTCCGGCGTCAGTGATGTCACGAGTTCCCGTCCGAGATCCTCCTCGCCGGCGAGCACCCGCAGCCCGGCGCGGGGTCCGGTCCGCACCTCCCCGGGATTGGTCCCCATGAAGTTGGGGGCCGCCGAGATGAGCTCGCCCTTGGAGAGGGTGAGGTTCACGGAGAGGTGGTGGCCCTCGACCCGCCAGCCCCAGTTCCCGTTGGCCGACGGGGTGCCGAAGATCGTGACGAAATAGAGCTCAGGATCACGTGGGAACTTCCGACCCGGCCCCTCGATGTCCTGCAGGATGCGCTCGAGGCTCATGATCGAGAGGGCCTTCACCATGCCACGCTGGCTCAGTGCCGAGCTGAGCAGACCGTAGGCAAGGTGCCGTTGGGCGGGCTCCATCTCCTTGAGCGGCAGGCCGCGTCGCTCCACCGGGGTGAAGTTCCAGCCGGTCCGCTCCTCCGACTCGAGCGCGAAGGTCGCCTTCGCCCGCTGCTCCGGGGTGAGGGAGGACAAAAACGTCTGGGCGGCCAGCACCATGTCGTCGGCGGGCTTGGCGATCAGACCCAGGCAGAGCAGGGGCAGCAGGAACAGCGTGCGGAGGTTCATGGACGTCAGTCTCCCCGAGCCTCGGCACGGCCCAAGGAAAAAATCCGAGTACCGCCCCAGGGTGATACCCGCGCTCCTGCCACCGTCGCCGGGATCGAGGTCCAGCGGCCCCATCCCATCCTCTCCTCGATCCGGAGCCGCCCCACCGAGTGACGCCATTTCGCCGAGCGTGATCCACGCCCCGGGTTCACCTGTGGTGAAGTTAAAACACCGCCAAAATGGTAGTGTATAAAAACGCTGCAAACAGGATGCTTAGCACATTAAAATCTAAAAACTACATTGAAAAGATGTAGTATCTCTGGAAATGTCCTCCCACGGAAGTCACCCACTGCTCTTTGGGGTGGCATTCAAGTGCGGAGGATGGGGTGCCGAGGGTGCCGTTGTTTCCGGTCTGGACGAGTCCAGAGGGTGACAGTGGGCCTTGGGCGTCTCTGAACCGCGAGAATCCCATGAGTCGTTTTCCAGATCTCAAGTTCCCGACCTTGATCGCTCCTCCACCGCGGCCTGGTCTCCGGTGCCGGTCGGTGGCGCGGCTCCTGGAGCCGCTGGACCGCATTGCAGCGAACGGTTCCAGGATCCTGTCCACCCAGCACGCGTTCTTCGAGAGCGACGGCGAACGGTATTCCATCCCGCGCTATCTGTTCGTGGGCGATCCCGGAGGCGGGGAGCTGATGAAGGTGGCGTTGTTTGCCACGATCCATGGGGACGAGCCCGAGGGCGCGGTGGCGATGGCGCGGTTCCTCGAACAGTTGTCCCGTCAGCCGGGGTTGGCCTCGGGGTACGCCATCTTCCTCTATCCGCTGTGCAACCCGACGGGGTTTCAGGACGACACCCGCGCCGCGAGGACAGGCCTCGATCTGAACCGGGAATTCTGGCGTGGCAGCGCCCAGCCGGAGGTCCAGTTCCTGGAATCCGAGATCCAGGCCAACTCCTTCGACGGCATCGTGACGCTCCACTCGGACGACACGAGTGACGGTCTCTATGGGTTCGTGCGGGGGGCGGTGTTGTCGGAACATCTTCTGGAGCCGGCCCTTCGTGAGGCCAACCGGTTCCTGCCGCGGAACCGCCGGGACGTGATCGATGGTTTCAGTGCCCGGGAGAGCATCATCCGGGAGGGCTATCCGGGGATGCTTCAGTCGGCCCCGGGCACGACGAGGCTTCCGTTCGAGATCACGTTCGAGACGCCCCAGGGTTCCCCGCTGGACCGGCAGGTGGCGGCGTTGGTGGCGGCCTTGGGATCGATCCTGACCAGTTATCGGGGGCTCCAGTCGATCGCGCAGGGCATCTGATCCGGAGGTCGTTCCGGGGGGATGTCTGGCCTGCTGCGGTGAAGGAACCGCATTGTTCTTCAGAAAGCCCTTGTCTTGAAATCCACGGCCGGTACGCTCCGCGCTCCGTTTATGAAGGCTGACACGCATCCGAAGAACTATCGGCTGATGGTTTTCCGCGACTCCGCATCTGGCGAGTCGTTCCTCACCAAGTCCTGCGCCTCCACTCCGCTGACCGCGACGTGGGAGGACGGGAAGGAGTATCCGCTGTACCTCATGGGCATCAGCGGCTTCACCCATCCGTTCTACACCGGCCAGCAGAAGTTCGTCGACACCGCCGGCCGGGTCGACAAGTTCCAGCAGCGCGCCGCCCGGACTGCCGAGATGCAGGCCGCCAAGGCCGCCGGTGGCAAGAAGAAGGCCTAGTGCCCGATTCGACACCGCCCGCCGACCGGTTCAGCCGGGCGGCGGGCGGTTTGCTTTTTGCAGGCCGCCGGTCCACCGCCATTCTCCCGAGACACCGTGGATCTCCACCCCTTCATCACCCGTTTCCGAGAGCGCTTCGCGGAGGTCGAGTCGCTGCTGAGCGCTCCGGATGCCTTCGCCCAGCCGCAGCGCGGACAAGAGCTGACCCGTGAGCACGCGCGGCTCCGGGGACTCGTCGAGGCAGGGGATCGATTCCAGAAGGCCCAGACCGAGCTGGGCGAGAACCGGGCACTGGTCGCGAGCGAGCCGGCGGGGTCCGAAATGGCGCTGATGGCCCAGGAGGAAATCGGGCGTCTCGCCGCCGAGGAGGCCCGACTCGCCGCCCGGCTCCAGGAGGGAATCCTGCCGCCGAGTCCCACGGATTCGAGGAACTGCATCCTGGAGCTCCGTGCCGCCGCCGGAGGTGCCGAGAGCGCCCTGTTCGCCGCGGACCTCCTGCGCATGTACCAGCGCTTCGCCGAGGCGGAGGGCTGGAGGTTCGAGATGCTCGAGGCCAGCCCCTCCGACCTCGGGGGCTACAAGGAGGCCATCGTCAGTGTCACCGGTCCCGAGGTCTTCAAGCGCCTCAAGTTCGAGTCGGGTGTCCACCGGGTCCAACGCGTCCCCGCGACCGAGGCCCAGGGACGCATCCACACCAGCACCGTCACCGTCGCTGTCATGCCCGAGGCCGAGGAGGTCGACGTCGTCATCAAGCCCGAGGATCTCGAGATCAACGTTTGCCGCGCTTCCGGCCACGGAGGGCAGGGGGTCAACACGACCGACTCCGCCGTCCGCATCTTCCACAAGCCCTCGGGGATCGAAGTGCGCTGCCAGGACGGCCGGTCCCAGCAGAAGAACAAGCAGCAGGCCATGACCGTGCTCCGCTCCCGTCTGCTCGAGCGCAAGCTGGCGGAGGAGAACGCCAAGTATGCGGCCGCCCGCAAGGAGCAGGTCGGCACCGGTGAGCGCAGCGAGAAGAGCCGCACCTACAACTTCCCGCAGAACCGCGTCACGGACCACCGGATCAACCTCACCCTCTACAACCTCGCGGCCGTGATGGAGGGGGAGCTGGAACCCCTCATCGGCCCGCTCCTCGCCGAGGACGTCCAGCGGCGTCTCGCCGAGCTCAAGCAGTAGCCGGATCGCGGCCCGGAGTTCCCTTGATCCACCCCGGAGCGGATGGTTCGCTCGATGGATCGCATGGGTTCCAACTGGGAAGCTCCGGAGGTGGTGCAGATCGATCCGACCACGGTCGAATCCCGGGGACGCCCGCTCACCTATTTCGGCGGCTGTGATTACTTCCGACTCTCCTGGAATGGGGAGGTCCGCTCTGCGATTCGACGGGGGCTGGCGCTCCATGGACCCAACGTCGCCGCAAGCCGGGCCACGACGGGCAATCATCCTCTCTATGCGGCCTTCGAGCGGGACCTGGCCCGGGCCTTTGGTTTCCCGGCGGCGATCCTGACCTCCTCCGGCTATCTCGCGCCCCTGGTCGCCGTGCAGGGATTCAGGGGGGCTGTCGACCACGTGTTCCTCGCCGCGACGGCCCACGGATGTCTCCGGGATGCGGCAGACCTGCTCGGGGTGCCGCAGACGGGGTTCGATTCGGTCGACGCCTTGCGAGCCCGATTGGCGGATCTGCCCACCTCGGGCCGTCCGCTGGTCCTGACGAACGGGTTGTCGCCCCTCGACGGCACGATGTCTCCGGTTCGGGAACTCCTGGCGGTCCTGCCGGAGCGCGGGCGGCTGCTGGTCGATGACGCCCATGGGGTGGGGACCCTCGGGAACCGTGGGAGG
>JBDLQQ010000366.1:0-14241 GCA_039800465.1 Verrucomicrobiota bacterium | reverse complement strand
CAACGTCGCCATCTGGGGCAACCACAGCTCCACCATGTACCCCGACTTCCCGAACGCGAAGATCGGGGGCCGGCCCGCGACCGAGGTCATCTCCGATGAGGCCTGGTTCAAGGACACGTTCATCCCGACGGTCCAGAAGCGTGGCGCCGCGATCATCGAGGCCCGCGGCCTCAGCTCCGCCGCCTCCGCCGCCAATGCGGTGGTGGACACCGTCCGCGCCCTGACCCAGCCGACCGCGGCCGGGGACTGCTTCAGCGTGGCCGTCTGCTCGGACGGCAGCTACGGCATCGAAAAGGGACTGATCTACAGCTACCCGATCCGCAGCGACGGCTCCAGGTGGCAGATTCAGCAGGGCGTCGCGGTCGGGGAGTTCAGCCACTCCAAGATCGTCGCCACCGAGAACGAGCTGAAGGAGGAGAAGTCCCTCGTCAGCGACCTGCTGCCGAAGTGATCCAGCCCCGCAGGGGTGGATTCCTCACCGGATCCAGAAACCACGGCGTCGCCCTCAGGCGGCGCCGTTTTTCTTTCCCGAGGGCGCCCGGGACAGCGCCACGTCCCGGGCGAAGTAGGTGAGGATGAAGTCTGCCCCGGCCCGCTTGATGGCCAGGAGGGATTCCTCGCGGGCCCGCTCGAGGTCCAGCCAGCCATTCTGGGCCGCGGCATGGATCTGGGCGTACTCGCCACTGACCTGGTAGGCCGCCAAGGGCAGCCGGGTGGCTCCGCGGAGTTCCAGGAGGACATCGAGGTACGGACCCGCTGGCTTGACCATCAGGATGTCCGCCCCCTCCGCCTCGTCCCGGAGCGCATCGGCAACCGCCTCGCGTCGATTGGCCGGGTTGATCTGATAGGTCCGCTTGTCGAGCGCCCGGGTCCCCGCCGCCGCAGCGCTGCCCACGGCGTCCCGGAAGGGTCCATAGAATGCCGACGCGAACTTGGCCGCGTACGCGAGGATGCCCACCCCCGGATGCCCCGCCTCGTCGAGGGCCTTCCGCACGAACGCCACGCGCCCATCCATCATGTCGCTCGGCGCCACGAACTGGCATCCCGCAGCGGCCTGCAGGACCGCCATCCGCCCCAGCACGGCCACCGTGGCGTCGTTGTCCACGTCGGACCCGTCCGGGGTCAGAACGCCGTCGTGGCCATGGCTCGTGTAGGGATCGAGCGCGACGTCGGTGAACACCAGCAGGTCGGGAACGGCCTTTCGGACCGCCCGCACGGCACGACACACCAGGTTTTCGGGGTTCAGGGCCTCCCGTCCGAGAGGATCCTTGAGCGCCGGATCGGTCGCCGGGAACAGGGCGATCCCTGGGATGCCGAGTCCATGGAGCTCACGACACGCCTCCACCAGACTTTGGAGCGTGTGCCGGACCACACCGGGCATCGACCCGACCGGGGTTGGGCTCCCCTCCCCGTCCCGGATGAACAGCGGGGCAATCAGGTCGGAGGTCTCGACCCGACATTCCCGGACCAGATCCCGGATGGCTGCGGTCTGACGCAACCGCCGATGCCGATGCACCTGCTCCATGCCGCTCATCATGGCCTGACCCTATCGGGCCCCACCCGGACCCCACCACCTCCAATTCAGCCGCCCACAGAGACGCGTCTCCGGAGGCGTCCTCCTCCCCGTTCACTCCGGGTGGGACACGACTGGCCGACCTCTGTTTACACACGCAAACTTTTTCTGATCGGCATGATAATTACACCTGTTAACAATCGAGTTTCAAGACCGTAACCAGTTTTCCTGAAACCACTTGTGAGGATGGCAGTCTGCACGGCTCCTCGGTGGTGGTCCGTGTCGCCACCGGGGGTCGACACCATGCGTCTCCCCACCTCCGAACCTGTCCTGCCGGGACTCCCAACAGGGGTCCGTCACCTCCTTCTTGCGCTCTTGTTGAGCCTGGTCGGAGCGACTGCAACACGAGCTGCGGACTCCCCGACCGGGACAGGAGGCGCATCAGGAACGGCGCGGATGGTGACGCTGCTCGAGGAGGTGCGCCGGCGGATCCCACCCTCACGGAACCCGTTCCTCTCCCTCCCGAAAGTCGAAGGACTGGAACGCCAGATCGCCACCAACCGGAATCCTGCGGAACTCGTCCCCCTCCACTTCTCGCTCGGCATCCACCGTCTCCAAGCCGGTCAGAACGAACGCGCTCTCCAGGCCTTCGCGGAGGTCGACCGACTGCTTCTGGCAGCCTCCATCCCCGGCACTGCGGAGAACCTGATGAACCTGCGACTGAACCAGGCCCTCGCCCACTTCCGTCAGGGCGAACTGCGGAACTGCCTCAGCAACTCGACAAGCGACTCGTGCCTCCTGCCGATCGAGGGACATGGCCGTCACCAGTGGAAGGACGGGAGTCAGGCCGCCCTCGGGATCCTGACCCGACTGGTGGCCGAGAACCCCGGGAACCTCTCTGCCCGATGGTTCCTCAACATCGTCGCCATGACCCTTGGCGACTACCCGCAGAACCTACCTCCAAACGCCGTCATCCCGCCCAAGACGTTTGCCTCGTCCCACGATCCGGGACGATTCATCAACCTTGCAGCACCCATGGGCCTCGCCGTCGAGGGTCTCTCCGGCGGGGTCGCCATCGAGGACTTCGACGGCGATGGGCTGCTCGACGTCGTGATGTCGTCGATCGCCCTGGAGGATTCCCTCCGGTATCTCCGCAACAACGGCGACGGGACCTTCACGGACCGGTCGGCAGCGGCAGGATTCAAGGGTCTCACAGGCGGCCTCCATGTGGTGTCCACCGACTACAACAACGATGGACACACCGACCTGCACGTCCTCCGAGGGGGATGGATGCGGGAGGGCGGGACGTATCCCGATTCCCTGCTCCGGAACCGCGGGGATGGCACGTTCGAGGACGTGACGGTCGCGGCCAGGATGCTGTCGTTCCACCCCGACCAGACCGCGGTCTGGTTCGACTTCGACGGCGACGGCTGGCTGGACGTGTTCGTGGGCAACGAGATGGCGGATCGGATGGGACGGCATCCGTGTGAACTGTTCCACAACAACCGCGATGGGACCTTCACCGAGATGGCCCTGGGCGCGGGCCTCCGGATCAATGGGTTTGTGAAGGGCGCCACCTTCGGCGACTTCAACAACGACCGTCGACCAGACCTGTACGTCTCGATCCTGGGACGGCCCAATCTGCTGTTCCGCAATGACGGCCCCGGGGTGGAAACCAACTCGTGGCGCTTCACCGACGTCGCGTCCATCGCCGGGGTCCAGGAACCGGACCACAGCTTCCCGACGTGGTTCTTCGATTTCGATCAGGACGGGAACGAGGACCTGTTCGTTGCGGGCTACCGGATCCGACAGGTCGGCGATGTCGCAGCCGACTATCTGGGTCTGCCGAACACGGGTGAGCGATCCCATCTCTTCCGCAACCGCGGCAATGGGACCTTCGAGGATGTCTCCCAAGCGATGGGACTCGACCACGTCCTGCCGGCCATGGGGTCGAACTACGGCGACCTCGACAACGACGGCTGGCTGGATTTCCACCTGGGCACCGGGGATCCGGATCTCCTGACGCTGATTCCCAACCGCATGTTCTGGAACCAGGGTGGGAAGCGCTTCGAGGATGTGACCACCGCCGGAGGATTCGGCCATCTGCAGAAAGGCCATGCGGTGTCCTTCGCGGATCTCGACAACGACGGCGACCAGGATGTCTACATCGACCTGGGCGGGGCCTATGAGGGTGACCTCGCCCGGAACGCCCTGTTCGCCAATCCGGGTCATGGGAACCACTGGGTGAAGCTCCGCCTGCAGGGGACCCGTGCGAACCGCCCCGGGATCGGCGCCCGGCTGACCCTCAAGGTCCGGGGTCCTTCCGGGGAACGGACGCTGCACCGGACCGTCAGCACGGGAGGGAGCTTTGGGAACAACCCGCTGCGCCAGGAGATCGGCCTCGGCGATGCCCGGACCATCCTCTCCCTACGGGTTGAGTGGCCCGGAAGCGGGACCGTGCAGGAGTTCCAGGAACTTGAACCCGACCGTTTCTACCTCCTGCGTGAGACGAATCCCGCTCCGGAGAAGATCCCCCTGCGATCCTTCACCCTCCCCCTACCTCCTGACTCGACGCACCGATCCGATCCATGAGCTGACCCCAGTCTGTCTCATCCCTCTTTCCCCTCTCCGCGTCTCCACGCCTCAGCGTGCCTCCCCGTCTTCTCCTCGCTTCGGGCGCGATGAGGCACCAATCAGACAATTTCACTCTGCTTTGATTTGCCAACCCGGCGGGCCTGCGGTTCTCTTCGCGCCTATCATGGGATCCACACCCATTCCACTGGTTCGACCGCCGAAGACCGACGGGTTTCTGCCGATGACCCGCGCCGAGATGGACGCTCGAGGCTGGGCGGAGCTCGATGTCCTGATCATCACCGGTGACGCCTACGTCGATCACCCGTCATTCGGCGCCTCCATGATCGGACGCGTGCTCGAGGGCATGGGACTCCGAGTCGGCATCGTGGCCCAGCCTGACTGGACGACCATCGAGTCGATCCAGGTCATGGGAACTCCGCGGCTCTTCGTGGGAATCACTGCGGGGAATCTCGACTCGATGCTGTCGAACTACACCGCGGCCCGTCACAAGCGGAAGGACGACGTCTACAGCGCCGGGGGCGTCCCGGGCCGGCGTCCCAACCATGCCTCGATCGCGTATTCCCAGATGTCACGCCGGGCATTCCCAGGGGTGCCCGTCGTCCTGGGCGGCATGGAGGCCTCCATGCGGAGGGTGGCCCACTACGACTACTGGGAGGACAAGCTCAAGCCGTCGATCCTCTCCCTCGCCAAGGCCGATGTCCTCGTCTACGGCATGGGCGAACGGGCCGTCCGCGAGATCGTCTCCCGGCTCCAGGAAGGCCGACGCGACTTCCGCGGGATCCGCGGCACCGCCGTCTTCCTCGGCAGCAAGGCCGTCGCCACCGAGGACCTCAGCGACTGCATCGTGTTGCCCTCGTGGGAGGAGCTCCAGGCCGACAAGACCCACCTGCTCCGCCTCACCAAGGTGGTCGAGGCCCAGCAGACCCCCTACAGCGGACGGCGTCTCCTCCAGCGCCACGGTGACCGGGCGGTCCTCCAGGAAGCCCCGGCCTACCCGGTCGATGGTCCCGACCTCGATGCCCTGTACGAACTGCCGTTCATGCGGGCCGCGCACCCCAGCTACACCGAGCCAGTGCCGGGGTTTGCCACGATCAAGGACTCCATCATCGTCTCCCGCGGCTGCCCCGGCGGCTGCACCTTCTGCGGACTGGGCTTCCATCAAGGCAAGTTCTTGTCCAGCCGAAGCGTGGACTCCGTCCTGAAGGAGATCCGCAAGCTCACGGAATCCGGCAACTTCAAGGGGACCATCTCGGATCTCGGCGGCCCCACGGCGAACCTCTATGGAGCCCGGAACGGCCATTCCGAGGAATGCCAGAAGTGCCATCGGCCCAGCTGCCTCTGGCCGAGCATCTGTCCGGTGCTGGAGATCAACGAGAAGGCCGGTCTCGACCTCCTGCGCGGCGCCCGGAGCCAGCCCGGGGTGAAGCATGTATTCGTCCAATCCGGCATCCGGATGGACGTCGCCCTGCGCACCCCCGAGTACCTCAAGGAACTCGTCCAGAACCACGTCTCCGGCCACATGAAGGTCGCCCCGGAGCACATGCACCCGGACGTCCTGCGTCGGATGCGCAAACCCGCCGGGGATTTCCCGGCGTTCATGGAGAAGTTCTTCGACCTGAGCGAGGAGGCGGGCAAGGAGCAGTACCTCGTCCCCTACTTCATCTCGAGCTTCCCGGGATGCACGGAGAAGGAGATGGGCGCGGTGGAACAGTTCCTCAAGAAGGAACGCTGGAACCTCCAGCAGGTGCAGGACTTCATCCCGCTGCCCATGACCGGTTCCGCCGCCATGTACGTCACCGGACTCGACATCAACACGGGCAAGCCCATCCAGGTCGTCAGGAACGCCGGCGACCGTGAGCGACAGAAGCGCATGCTCCGTCCAAACGCCCTCAATGAGGTCCGGCCGACCGGCTCCCGACGCGGCGGCAAACCAGTGGCTGCAGACCCTGGGGCCCAGCTCGACACGGTGGACTGACGCCACTGCCCTCTCCTGCGATGAACGCATACCTCCCCAGGATCCTCCTGTTCGCCGTCGTGACCGGTGCCGTCGGCTTCTCTGCTGGATTCTTCGGCCCTCTGTTCCTGGCCCCGGATGCGAATCAAGGCCCGCTGCTCGGGATCCTCATCACGGGCCCATTGGGCATCCTCATCGGAGGGCTCATCGGTCTCGCCGACGCCCACCGGCGCAGCAGGAAACACTGATCGGTCCCGGGAGTTTCAGCTCACACCTTCCGGGGCACGTCCCTCCCGATATCTGATCGTTCTCCCGATGAAGACCGTCGCCATCCTCGGAGCCTCGACCGACCGCAACAAATTCGGGAACAAGGCCGTCCGGGCCTACGCCCAGAGCGGCTACCGGGTGTTTCCCATCAACCCCAGGGAAACTTCCGTCGAAGGCCTTCCCGCCTATCCGTCTCTCACTGAGGTTCCAGAGCGGCCCAACGTGGTCAGCGTCTATCTGCCCCCTCCGGTCACCCTGAAGCTGCTGCCCGAGATCGCGCAGCGCGGGTGCGATGAACTGTGGCTCAACCCGGGGGCCGAATCCGAGGAGATCCTCGCCGCCGCTGAATCGCTTGGACTGAAGGTCGTCCACGCCTGCTCGATCGTCTCGCTGGGCCTCAGTCCAAGTCAGTTCTGAGCCCGTTCCACGAGTCGCCCCAGCCGGCACCTTCGCATCGACCCGGTCGATGGATCCGGGTATTCCCGCGGGATCCATGCGCGTCCCTGGGCCTCTCCTCCTCCTCCTGCTCCTCGTTGGAACCGGGGCCTCCGCGCAGGCTCCGATCCGACGCCCCCCCAACGTCCTGGTGGTGCTGATCGACGACCTGGGGTGGGCCGACATCGCCTGCGAGGGTTCCCGATTCCACGAGACCCCCCGGCTGGATGCCCTGGCCAGGACCGGGGTGCGCTTCCGGTCGTTCTACTCGGCCCACCCGGTCTGCTCACCCACACGGGCCGCCCTGATGACCGGTAAGGTTCCCCAACGCCTGGGCATCACCGACTGGATCCATCCCGCCTCCGGCGTGGCGCTTCCCTCCCGTGAGACCACGGTCGCCGAGGCGTTCCAGAGCGTGGGTTATCAGACGGCCTATCTCGGCAAATGGCATCTGGGCGAACGCCCGGAGGATCAACCCACACGGCATGGATTCGAATGGATCCGGGGCGTCAACCGGGCCGGCCAACCCGCCTCATACTTCCCGCCCTACCGAACCTCGACCACGAACTCGACGGTCTGGGATGTTCCAGACTACGACGGTGTCGCCCCGGGCACCTACCTCACAGATGCCCTGACCACCTCGGCCATCGAGTTCCTGCACCAGCGTGACCTGACCCGACCGTTCTTCCTGATGCTGGGCCACTACGCGGTCCATACCCCCATCCAGCCCCCCAAGGAGCTGGCCTCCAAGTATCGCTCCCGCAGAGCGGGGATGGGGGCCCAGACATCGACCCGGACGATTCCGGGACCGAACGGATCCGTGACCCGCGCCGTGCAGGACGATCCGGACTACGCGGCGATGGTGGAGAACCTCGACGCGAATGTGGGTCGGATCATCGATGCCCTGGAGCAGCTGGGACTGCGACGGGACACCGTGATCGTGTTCACCTCCGACAACGGCGGCCTGTCGACGCTCACCGGAAAGAACCCGGGGCCGACCTGCAACCTGCCCCTGCGCTGCGGGAAGGGTTGGGTCTACGAGGGGGGCATCCGGATCCCCACCTGGATCGTCTGGCCCGGACGACTCGAGCCGTCGACGGTCCACGTGCCCGCGTACACCGCTGATCTGTATCCCACCCTGCTCGACCTCTGTGGGATTCCGTTGCGACCCGAGCAGCACCTCGATGGGGTTTCCCTGGGCCGGGTGTTGCGGGGCGATGAGGATCCACGTGTCCGGAACCGATCCCTGGGCTGGTACTATCCCCACGCCCACGGCTCGGGCCATCGCCCCAGCGCGGCGTTGCGGCAAGGCCCCTGGAAACTGGTGATGGCCTTGCCGGATGGGCCCTCGGAGCTCTTCAACATCGACTCTGATCCAGGAGAGACGTCGGACCGATCGGCCGCCGAACCCGATCGGGTCCGTTCGATGGTGGCCGGGCTTCAGCGCTGGATGGCGGCGACGAGGGAGGGTGTTCCCACAATGCCTTCCAACCGTTCGCCAAGCCCCGATCAAGGCCCACGTCAGCCGGGACCCACGACGGCGCCGTGAGGTGGAACAGCAAGAGCCCGCAGCCCCAGCCCCTTGCCCAGGTTCCGCCAGCCCAGCGCCCTCGGTCTCGTCACCGTCGCCCAGGGGAGGGCCGGTTGGTCTCCGGACGAGGCGGGGCCTCGAACTTGATGATGGTCTCCCCCGGGCGGGCCATGCCCCGTTCGCGGGCGGCACGTTCCACCGTCCGCTTGTCCTTCTGGAGGGCGTTGACGGTCGACTGCAGGGTCCTGAGCTCCGTCTGGAGAGCTGAAAGCTGCGCCCGGTTCCGCTCCAGACGCTCGCGGAGATCCCGGTTCTGCTGGATCAGCGGCAGGTAGCTGAGCGCCGCTCCGGCCAGGAGGGCCAGAGCGATGAGGACGACGAGGATCCGATTGGCCAGTCCCCACAGTCCCTCCCCGGTCGGGTCCACCTTCAGGCTTCGGCTCATTTGTACTGGAGTCGGGCGTGGGTCAGCCGGTGGTCCGAGCCGAAGGTGAGGAAGAGGTACACCGAGGGCGTCGAGCCGACGTTGCCCCCCGTGTTCATCAGGACCCCGCCAGGCCACGGTCCCACCACGACGGAGGTGCTGGGGCTCGAATAGACACGGCTGCTCTGCTGGAGCCAGTCGGCGACCTTGCCGCCGCCATCGAGGTCGGCGACGTGGCTGGGAGGACCGAGCTCGAGGAGGGCCTCGTCATAGGTCAACGTCCCGATTCGGGACGTGTATTTGTCGAGGATCTTGGAGGCACACCCCAGACAGAGTGCCGCCAGGACTGCCGCCATCAGACCCGGCACGGACGTCGTTCCCAACCTCGATCGCATCGCCCCCACGGGTGGAGGGTAGCCCCGGGCACCCGGACCGTGGGAAGAGGAATCCATGGGTCGTGCCGTCGGCCGATCACCGGGCCCGGAGGATTCGTCCCCGGGCGGCAAGAGCCAGGAGGGCGAGCAGGGCGAGGAACGGGAGCATCGACAGGAGATCGGCATCAGGCCCCCCGAAGAACCGGTTGGATTTCGTGGCCCACTCCGTGATCGCCCGGTCGGTGTTCTCGAACCCGGCCGCGAGGAACGCGATCACGATCCCAGCGATCGCCCCGCCGGCGATGTAGCCCGACGCCATCAGGACCCCGGGGGATCGGTCCCCCTCCGCCGCGATCTCCTCGGGTCCCAGTCCCCGACGGACCTGGTCGGGCCGCTGCGACCGGTCCACCCACCACCGGATGACCCCGCCGGCGAAGATGCCCATCGAGACAGACACGGGGAGATAGACGCCGACCGCGAAGGCGAGGGCGTTGACCCCGGCGAGCTCGAGCACGAGCGCCAGCAGGGCGCCCAGGATCACGAGCTCCCAGGGCAGCCGGCGGTCGAGGATGCCCTTGATGATGTAGCTCACGAGGACGGCCTTGGGGGCGTCGAACTTCCGCACGACGCTGCCGTCGGGCCGCTCCGGATGGCTCCCGTTGATCCCGGGATCGACCATCCAGACCGGTCGACCGGCGTCGTCGACCAGGAACTTCTGCGAGCCGCCGCCGACCGGATCCGGCTGGTGCCACACCCGGTACTCGGTCTGGTCATGCATCCCCTGGGATCCCTGGATCCGTTCGCGCGGCAGATCCTTCAGCCGCTCGGCCGGGATCTTGAGGGCGGGCGCGACCTCCTTGGCGTCGACGTAGGTGGTGGCGCTCTGGTTGAGGCTCAGCAGGATCGGACCGAGGGTGACGGCGGACGCGAGGGCACCCACGAGGATGGCGATCTGCTGGAGGCGTGGGGTTCCCCCGACGAGGAAGCCGGTCTTGAGATCCTGCGAGGTGGTGCCGCCGTTGGAGCAGGCGATGCAGACGATGGCGCCGACGGAGAGGGCCGTCACATAGTACCCCTTGCCGGTCCAGCCCACCGCGAGGAAGGCCAGGCAGGTGAGGAGCAGCGTGGCGATGGTCATGCCCGAGACGGGATTCGACGACGAGCCGATCTCCCCGGTGAGACGGGACGAGACGGTGACGAACAGGAAACCCAGCAGGACGATCAGGAACGCACCGAGCAGGTTCATGTGCAGCGGCGGGGCCAGGGTGATCGCGGCGAGGAGGACGATGATGCCGATGAGCACGGTCTTGAGCGACAGATCGCGGCCCGTGCGCCCATCGCCGGCATCCGCACCGCGTGACCCGGTGATGTCGGCGATGCCGTGCTTGATCCCATGCCAGAGCGTCGGGAGGGAGCGCACCAGGCTGATGAGTCCCCCCGCGGCGACGGCACCGGCGCCGAGGTAGAGGAGATACTCACTGCGGACCTGTGACGGCGACATCTCGCTGATCAGACGGGTCCCGGGCGGGACGACCTCGCCGAGGCGGCGTCCGAAGAACTGGATCATCGGGATGAGCACCAGGTAGCTCAGCACGCCGCCCGCCGCCATGATGCCGGCGATGCGGGGTCCGATGATGTAGCCGACACCGACCATCTCGGGCGAGACCTCGACGGAGATCGAGCCGCCCCGGAGCGGCGCGCCGAAGACCTTCTCGGGGACGTCCTTCCAGAGCTTGAACGCGACGTTGGCGGTCTTGTAGAGGAGCCCCACGGCGAACCCGACCAGGATGGTCCCGGAATCGAGACGGGTTCCGGCGCCTTCGAGCCGATGGATGGGATCGGCCGCAGCGCGCGACTCCTCCCCCGCCCCGGCCTTGAGCACCTCGGCGCAGGCCGTGCCCTCCGGATACTTGAGCTCACCGTGCTGCTGGACGATCAGTGCGCGCCGAAGCGGGATCATCATCAGGATCCCCAGAAGTCCTCCGAGGACAGCCACCAGCAGGACACGTCCGACCTCGAGGTCGAAGCCGAGGATGAGGATGGCGGGCATCGTGACCCCGACGCCGAAGGCGATCGATTCGCCGGCCGAGCCGGCAGTCTGGGCGATGTTGTGCTCGAGGATGGTTGCCTCGCGTCCCCCCATCCGGGCCCACAGCTTGAACAGCGCGATCGAGATCACCGCCACCGGGATGCTCGCGCTCACCGTGAGGCCCACCTTCAGGGTGAGGTAGAGCGAGGAGGCGCCGAAGACGACCCCCAGCAGCGTGCCCACGACCAGGGATCGGAACGTGAACTCGGGCAGCGTGGAGGACGCGGGGATGAACGGCCGGAACGGGGTCCTGGAAGGGGTCGCCATAAGACGCCGTCACGGTGGAGAACGGAACCCCACCGGGCAAGGCTGCCGATCCCAGCCGGAGTGTCCGGCCGGGGATCGCCGAGGCTATTGACGAGCCCGCATCCGGGAGGGGAGCGTTGCCTCCTCATGAGTCTCCTCTCCAATCAAGTCGCGGTCGTCACCGGGGCGGGACGCGGCATCGGACGCGCCATCGCCCTCCAATTCGCCCGGGAGGGCGCCGACGTGGTCTGCGTGTCCCGGACCGCCGAGAACTCGGCCAGGATCGCCGACGAGGTCCGGGCCCTCGGCCGCAAGGCCTGGGGCCTGGCGGTCGACGTCGCCGACGGCGCGGCCATCGCCAAGGCCGCGGAGCAGATCCTCGCCGAGGCGGGACGGGTCGACATCCTTGTCAACAACGCGGGCGTGACGCGGGACGGCCTGCTCATGCGGATGAGCGACGCCGACTGGGACGCGGTCCTGAACACGAACCTGCGCGGGGCGTTCCTGATGACGAAGGCCTTCACCCGCACGTTCCTCAAGCAGCGCTCCGGTCGCATCATCAATGTCGCCAGCGTGATCGGCCTCATCGGCAACGCCGGCCAATGCAACTACGCGGCGAGCAAGGCCGGGCTCATCGGATTCACGAAGTCCGTCGCCAAGGAATTCGGATCCCGCGGCGTGACCTGCAACGCGATCGCACCGGGGTTCATCGCGACCGACATGACGGCGGGACTCGACGACAAGCTGAAGGAGTCGCTGCTCACGCAGATCCCGCTGGGCACGCTCGGTCAACCGGAGGACATCGCCCACGCCGCGGTGTACCTCGCGGGCCCCGGAGGACGCTACGTCACGGGCCAGGTGCTGACCGTCGACGGCGGCATGGTGATGTGACGACCGCGAAAATTACCGGAACAAGGCTTGACGCTTCCCCGCCCCCTGCCTAGACCTGCCGCGCACTAAAAAAAAAGCCCTATGGCCGCTGAAAAATCCATCGAGCAACGCATCAAGGACATCATCGTCGACCAGCTCAACGTCAACGCTGATCAGGTCACACCCGAGGCCAAGTTCATCGAGGACCTCGGAGCCGACTCCCTCGACACCGTCGAGCTGGTGATGGCCCTCGAGGAGGAGTTCGGGGTCGAGATCCCCGACGAGGAGGCCGAGAAGCTCCAGACCGTCGGCGACGTCCTCAAGTACGTCGAGGAGCTCCAGAAGTAATCCTGGAGTCCCCACACAGAAGGCAGCCGGTGTTCCCGGCTGCCTTTTTTCATTTCCACCAGAACGAGATCGGCTCCCCCCAGTTCCCTATTTTTTCCCTGTCGCAGATCCGCGGACCTCAGCCACTCTCCGTCCGACAAACATGAGCTCCTGGTCAGATCGTCGCGTCGTCGTCACCGGTATCGGCTGCGTCTCCAGCCTGGGGAACGATGCCGACACCCTCTGGAAGAACATCCTCGCCGGACGATCGGGGATCAGCCGCATCACCTCGTTCGACGTCACGAACTACGACTGCCAGATCGCGGCCGAGATCCGGGACTTCGACCCGAATCCGGCGTTCCCCAATCCCAAGGAGGTCCGGCGTACCGACCGCTTCTCCCACTTCGGGATCTACGCCGGCTGGGGTGCCCTGAAGGATTCCGGACTCGACCTCGAGAAGGCGAACCGGGATGAGATCGGCGTCTTCATCGGCTCCGGCATCGGCGGCCTGCACACGACGGAGGAGCAGCACTCGGTGCTCCTCGCCAAGGGGCCCTCGCGGATCAGTCCGTTCATGATCCCGATGCTGATCCTGAACATGGCCTCGGGACTGTTCTCGCTCTACTACAAGCTGCGGGGTCCGAACTTCGCGACCTGCTCGGCCTGCGCCACCGCCACCCACGCCCTCGGCGAGGCCTGGGCGACGATCAAGCGCGGGGACGCCTCCGTGATGTTCGCCGGCGGCACCGAAGCCTCCATCGTCCCCCTCGGCATCAGCGGCTTCGGCGCCATGCGCGCCATGAGCACCCGCAATGACGCCCCCGAGAAGGCCTGTCGGCCGTTCGACAAGGACCGCGATGGCTTCGTCATGGGCGAAGGCGCCGCCGTGGTCGTCCTCGAGGAACTCGAGCATGCCAAGCGCCGCGGCGCGCGGATCTACTGCGAGGTCGCCGGCTACGGCAACACCGCCGACGCCAACCACATGACCGCCCCCGACCCCGAGGGCGAGGGTGCCGGACGCGCCATGCGCATGGCCCTGCGGCATGCTGGACTCCGGACCGACCAGATCGACTACATCAACTGCCACGCCACGAGCACCCCGGTCGGGGACCTCTGCGAGGTGCGCATGATCAAGAACGTGTTCGGCGACCACGCCAAGGCGCTCGCCGCCAGTGCGACCAAGAGCATGACGGGCCACATGCTGGGAGCCGCCGGTGCCATCGAGATGGCGATCTGCTGCAAGGCCGTCGAGGCCCAGGTTGCCCCGCCCACGATCAACCTCGACAACCCGGATCCCGAGGCCGACCTCAACCTGGTCCCCCACACCCCCCAGGAGCGCACGATCCGCGCCTTCGCCAACAACTCCTTCGGCTTCGGTGGCCACAACGCCATCGTGGTCGGCAAGCGTTTCGAAGGCTGAAGGGCTGTGGGGCATGCTGCCCCAGTTGGGAGTTGAGAGTTCAGGCGCTCCAGCGCCCGGTTCGCAGGGCACTGCTCACCCACCGTGACTGATCCCTCAGCCTCAGCTGAAAGCCGGTTCAAGCAAGGCTGGCGCGGGCTGCCTTGGGTTTCGATCCCTCGCGTTCCGTTCTTTTCTTCTCAGCGCCACGGCGCCT
>JBDLQQ010000365.1:0-5300 GCA_039800465.1 Verrucomicrobiota bacterium | reverse complement strand
GTCCGACTGGTCCGCAGCCAGGTCAAGGGAGGCGTCTCCGGGGTCGTCCCCGTCGGCACGACCGGCGAATCCCCCACGCTCGACTACGAGGAGCACATCCGGGTCGTGGAACTGACCGTGAAGACCGTCGCGGGCAGGATCCCGGTCATCGCCGGCACCGGGGCGAACTCCACGCGCGAGGCGATCGAGCTGACCCAGCGCGCCGAGGCCGCCGGGGCCGACGCCTCCCTCCAGGTCGCTCCCTACTACAACAAGCCCACCCAGGAGGGCCTCTACCAGCACTTCCGGGCGATCGCCCACAACACCCGCCTGCCCATCATGCTCTACAGCATCCCGGGCCGATGCGGGATCGAGATCGCCGTCGAGACCGTCGTCCGGCTCGCCGCCGACTGTCCGAACATCGTCTCCATCAAGGAGGCCGGTGGCTCCTGCGACCGCGTCAGCCAGCTCCGCGCCGCACTGCCGGCGAAGTTCTCCATCCTGAGCGGTGATGACTCCCTGACCCTCCCGTTCCTGTCGGTCGGCGCGACCGGTGTCGTCTCCGTCGCCTCCAACGTCGCCCCGAAGGCGGTCAGCCAGATGGTCGAACGCTTCCTCAAGGGCGACCCCAAGGGCGCGCAGAAGCTCCACTCCAAGCTGTATCCCCTCTTCCGCAACCTCTTCATCGAGACGAACCCCACCCCGGTGAAGGCCGCCCTCGCCCTGATGGGTCACATCGATCCCGAGGTCCGCCTCCCTCTGGTGCCCCTCAGCGACAAATCCCTCGCGATCGTCGACCAGACGCTGCGTCAGCAGGGCCTCCTGCGCTGAGGTTTCCCGGCAGCGCGATGCCGACAGGTTCGGTCCGGCCGTGAATTGCCCTTCAGCCCGGGGCCGACTGCTGGTACTGCAGGGGCCCGTGACACGACTTCTCATCAATGGGTCCAAGGGCCGCATGGGCCAGGCCCTCATCCAGTGTGCCTCCCGCAATCCGGAACTGAAGGTGACCGCAGCGGTCGACGAGGGCGATGACCTCGCCGCGGTGCTCGACCAGGCGGATGCCGTCATCGAGTTCTCCTTCCACAACGTGACCCCAGGTGTCGCCGCCCTCTGCGCCGAACGGGGCAAGGCCCTCGTGGTGGGCACCACCGGTCATTCCGAAACGGAGAAGGAGGCCATCCGGAGCGCCGCTAAGCGTGTCCCCATCGTCTGGGCCTCCAACTACTCCACCGGCGTCAACACCCTGTTCTGGTTGACCCGCAAGGCGGCCGAGATCCTCGGACCCTCGTTCGACCTCGAGGTCGTCGAGATGCACCACCGGCTCAAGAAGGACGCACCGAGCGGCACCGCGACGACCCTGCTCGAGATCCTGGCCGACGTCCGGAAGGTCCAGCTCGAGGAGGCGTTGCGACACGGCCGCCAGGGCATCACGGGCGAACGCACCGCCGGGGAGATTGGCATCCACGCCCTGCGGGGCGGTGACGTCGTGGGCGACCACACCGTGATCTTCGCCGCGAACGGCGAACGCGTGGAACTCACCCACAAGGCGAGCAGCCGGGACACCTTCGCGCTCGGCGCCCTCCGGGCCGCCCAGTGGGCTGTCGGACGCCCCCCCGGCATCTACAGCATGCAGGATGTCCTCGGGCTCCTCTGACCGGTCTCCGGTACAGTCCGGATCGAAGGAATTGGACAACCGGGGCCCGAAGGAATCCATGGGATATCCATGACCCCACCCGCCGTCGAAATCGTCATCGCCCTGGGGGCGAACCTCGGGGAGCCCGAGGCCCAGCTCCGCGCCGCCTTCGAGGAACTCCAGCGGCTGTCGTCGACTCCACTGCGGACCTCCTCCCTCTGGTCCAGCACCCCGGACCACTGCCCCCCGGGATCGCCCCGGTTCGTGAACGCCGTCGCGATCGCCACCCCGTTCCCGGCGGACACCCCGGAGTCGTGGCTGGACCGGTTGCAGGACCTGGAGCGGCAGGCGGGGCGACGTCCGAAGGTGGTGTTGAACGAGGCGCGCCCGCTGGACCTGGACCTGATCGCCTGGGGGAACCTGATCCTCGACAGTCCCCGGCTGATCCTGCCCCACCCGCGGGCGCATCTGCGTCGGTTCGTGCTGGCTCCGCTGGCCGAACTGGTCCCGCACCGTGTGATCGAGGGACACCGTCGAACCGTGTCCGAACTGCTGGCCGGGGCACCGGAGGACCCCGGATTGAGGCGGCTCTGACCGACTCGGAGGCAGGGGGAACGCCGCCAGGGCACGGTTTTGATTGCACTCCGACGCCTTTCCCCGTTCAACACGCGGGTGCACATCAAGCTTCGCAGCATCCCGGGCGCCATCGTCGCCGCCCAGGGGTTCAAGACCGGAGGGATCTTCTGTGACATCAAGCGTCTCGGCACCGGCAAGGGATCGAACAAGGGAGCCAAACGGGACCTGACCCTGATCGTCTCGGAGGTCCCCTGCTCCGTGGCCGGGATGTTCACCACCAACCAGGTCTGCGCCGCGCCGGTCAAGGTCTGCGTCCCCCGCGTCGCCAAGGGGATCGCCCAGGCCGTCGTGGTGAACTCCGGCAACGCGAACGCCTGCACCGGACGCCAGGGCATGAAGGACGCCCGGGAGATGGTCCGCCTCGCCGAGAAGGCCCTCGGGATCGCCGACGGTCTTGCACTCGTCGGATCCACCGGCCGGATCGGGGTCACGATGCCGATGGCCGAGGTGCGTTCCGGCATCGCAGCCGTCGCCGGGATCCTGGGATCGACTGCCGACCACGCCGCCCAGGCCGCGGAGGCCATCATGACCAGCGACACCCGCCCGAAGGAGATCGCGGTGGAGTTCCGGCTCGGCGGCAAGACGGTCCGTCTGGGCGGCATCTGCAAGAGGGCCGGCATGATCCAGCCCGGCATGAGCGCCACCGGGGCCCGCCCTGCGGCCCTTCCCAGCGGGCTGCACGCCACGATGCTCTCCTTCATCACCACCGACGCCGCCATCAGTGCCAAGGCCCTGCAGGCCGCCCTCCGGGAGGCCGTGGCCCACAGCTTCAACCGCATCACGGTCGACGGCGACATGAGCACGAACGACACGGTGCTGGTGCTCGCCAACGGGCTTGCCGGCAACGACGCCAAGGCCTGCTCCAACCTCAAGTCGAAGGACTTCGCCGCCTTCCAGGCCGCACTCCAGCACGTCTGCCTGGAGCTCGCGAAGAAGATCGTCCGGGACGGCGAGGGCGTGCACCGGGTCGTGACCGTCAAGGTCTCCGGTGCCAAGTCCATCGCCGACGCCGATGCCGCCGCCCGCGCGGTGGCCAACAGCGCCCTCGTCAAGACCAGCTGGCACGGTGGGGACCCGAACTGGGGTCGCATCATCGACGCCCTGGGATACAGCCCGGCAACGATCGCGGAGGACCGGGTCGACATCGGCTACAGCGCGTCCGGATCGCGCAAGATCCTCTGGAGCCTCAAGCGGGGGCAGCCCACCAAGGCGACCTTCCGGGACCTCTGCGCCGCGGTCGCTCCCAGGGAGTTCGACCTCCACATCCGGTTGAACCTCGGGAAGGGCGAGGCCGTGATGTACGCCGCCGATCTGACCGAGGAATACGTCGACTTCAACAAGGGCGACGTCACGGACCCCGGTTCCCTCGGCGGTTGATCCTGCCCGCTCTCCACCGCCCGCCCACCCCCCAGAACCCCAGGACAAATCCGACCGCATGCAGGACCTGATCTCCAAGGCCGCCACCCTCCTCGAGGCGCTGCCCTACCTCCAGAAATTCAGCGGAGCCACCTTCGTGATCAAATACGGGGGCTCGTTCATGGACTCGCCGGATCCGGCCGTCCGACAGGGAGTCGCCCGGGACGTCGTCTTTCTTGAAGCGGTGGAGATCAACCCGGTCGTCGTCCACGGCGGGGGGAAGGCCATCACCCGGGCCATGGAGAAGGCCGGGCTCAAGGCCCAGTTCATCCAGGGCCAGCGCGTGACCGACGAGGCCACCGTGGCCGTGGTGGAACAGGTCCTGTCCCGGGAGATCAACCCGGAGGTCGTCAACACGATCAATCGGCTCGGGGGCGTGGCCCAGGGCTTCGCGGGATCCGACATCTTCACCTGCCGCAAGGCACAGCCGCCAGGACCGGATGGCACCCCGCTCGACCTCGGCTACGTCGGAGAGGTGGTCCGCGTGAACACCGCCCCCCTGCTCGACTGCCTGTCGCACGGGTTCACCCCCGTGATCAGCCCCACCGCCCGGGGCGAGGATGGGAAGATCTACAACTGCAATGCCGACGTCGCCGCGGCGATGGCCGCCATCGCCCTGAAGGCCCGCCGACTCGTCTTCATGAGCGACGTCCCGGGTCTCCTCCGGAACCCGAAGGATCCCTCGACCCTGATCCGACACCTCACCCGGGCCGAGGTGGGTCCGCTCAAGCAGGCGGGGGTCATCGACGCCGGGATGATCCCCAAGGTCGACAGCGCCCTGAACGCCCTCGGGGCCGGGGTCGAGAAGGTGCAGTTCGTCGATGGCCGGGTGCCTCACTCGATGCTGCTCGAGATCTTCACCGACGACGGCGTCGGAACCGAGGTCGTGGCCTGAACCGGTGCAGTCGGGGGCCCGACAAAGCCCGCCTCCATCCGGTTTTCGCTTCCGCTCGGGGTGTCGATTCCCTTGAATGACGCCCCTGATTTCATGAAAGCCCCCATTCGCGTCGCTGTGACCGGTGCCGCCGGTCAGATCGGTTATTCCCTCCTCTTCCGGATCGCCTCCGGATCCATGTTCGGCCCCGACCAGCCGGTCATCCTCCATCTCGTCGAGGTCGAACCCGCCCTCAAGGCCCTCAATGGCGTCGTGATGGAGCTCGACGACTGCGCCTTCCCGCTGCTCAAGGGCGTGGTGCCGACCGCGAATCTCGACGAGGGGTTCCGCGGGGTGAACTGGGCCCTGCTGGTCGGCAGCGTGCCGCGCAAGGCGGGGATGGAGCGGAAGGACCTGCTCGGCATCAACGGCAAGATCTTCACCGGCCAGGGCCAGGCCATCGCCCGGAATGCCGCGTCGGACATCCGCACCCTCGTGGTCGGCAATCCCTGCAACACGAACTGCCTCATCGCCATGAACAGCGCCCGGGACATCCCGTCGGACCGCTGGTTCGCGATGACGATGCTCGACCAGAACCGGGCCAAGACCCAGCTGGCCAAGAAGGCCAGCGTGGATGTCACTGCGGTGAGCAATCTCGCCATCTGGGGCAACCACAGCGCCACGATGTTCCCCGATTTCTCCAACGCTAAGATCAACGGTCGCCTCGTGCCGGACGTCATCAGCCATCGCGAGTGGCTGGAG
>JBDLQQ010000364.1:0-17622 GCA_039800465.1 Verrucomicrobiota bacterium | reverse complement strand
CGGACGAGGGCGTCCTCATCCAGTTGGCCCTGGTGGAAGGGGGTGACGATGGCGGTGAAGGTTCCGGTGAACATGGCGACGACCCGGGAACCCTCCGGGAAAATCCGTCCGCAAGGGAAGGGGTTTTTCCCGTGGGTCGTTTCTGGTCCGTGACTTGACGCTCGGCCTGTGTGGCCTCCACGTTGACCTTCTCGGTGGGCACCCCTTGAGTTGTGAGATTTCTGCAACGGAATCCGGCCGGCGGTGTCTTCTCAGGATCGAAAGAGTCATCATGGCGACTGGAAAACGAAACCAGGGTCGAACCCTGCTGCTGTCCCTCCTCGGTGTGGCCGTCCTGGGCGGCGGCGGCACCGCGGCCTATTTCAAGACCCGGACCAAGGTCCTGACCGTCCAGACCGAGCAGGTCGCCCGACGCAACCTCGTCGAGACCGTCACCGCGACCGGCAAGATCCAGCCCGTGCTGCAGGTGAAGATCAGCCCGGAGGTCTCCGGCGAGATCATCGAGCTGCCGGTCAAGGAGGGGCAGGCCGTCAAGAAGGGGGACCTCCTCGTCCGAATCCGGCCCGACACCTATGAGGCGGCCCGCAACTCGGCCAATGCGGTGTTCCGGACGGCCGAGGCGGATCTGGCCACGGCCCAGGCGCAGCAGCATCAGGCCGACGTGGAGTTGCGACGGGTCCAGCAGCTGTTCGAACGCAAGATTGTGGGCGAGTCGGAGTTCGACACCGCCAAGACCACCCGGGAGGTCCGTGCGGCCCAGACCGCCGCGTCCCAGCACCGTGTCGACAACGCCAAGGCCTCGGTCCGACGCGCCGAGGAGGACCTCCTCAAGTGCACCATCTACAGTCCGATCGAGGGGACGGTGTCGAAGCTCACCTCCGAGACCGGCGAGCGGGTGGTCGGTACCGGGATGATGGCCGGCACCGAGATCATGGTCGTCGCGGACCTCACCGAGATGGAGGCCCGTGTGGAGGTCGGCGAGGTCGATGTGCCCATGGTGGGCCTCGGGCAGTTGGCGCGGCTGGAGGTCGACTCCTTCCGCAACCGGAAGTTCAACGGCAAGGTCACCCAGATCGCCAATTCCTCCAAGAACGGGCTGGGCGCCGCCGCGGCCGCCTCCTCCCAGGACGCCACCAAGTTCGAGGTCCGCATCCGGATCCTCGACCGCGAACGCTTCCTGCCGGGCATGTCCGTCACGGCCGACATCGAGACCCGGTACCGCACCAACGTCCTCACCGTCCCGATCCAGTCCGTCACCACCCGCCTGCCCACCGGCCTCAAGAAGGTGGATGCCAGGGCCGAGGCGAAGGAGAAGATGGAGCAGCGGGAACTGCAGGAGCTGGGCGCGGTTCCGGACAAGCGCCGCGACAAGTCCGAGAAGCCCATCGACGTGGTCTTCACCGTGGTGGACGGCAAGGCACGCCAGCTCCCGGTAAAACGCGGCATCAGCGACGATGCCCACTACGAGATCACCGAGGGCGTCACGGAAGGGCAGGAGATCGTCAGTGGCAGCTACAAGGCGATCGCCCGGGAGTTGGACATCGACCTCCCAGTCAAGGTCGACAACCAGCCGAAGGATTCCAGCACCCCGGCCTCTCCCTAACCGGTCTTCATCGCAAGGCGCCCATGCCCCTGATCCGCATCCGTGATCTGACCCGCCACTATGTGATGGGTTCCGAGACGGTCCACGCCCTGCGCGGGGTGTCCCTCGACATCGAGAAGGGGGAGTACCTCGCGATCATGGGGCCCTCCGGGTCCGGCAAGTCGACCCTCATGAACCTGCTGGGCTGTCTCGACACCCCGAACAGCGGCACCTACGAGCTCAATGGGACGAACGTGGCCGACATGGACGACAACGCCCTGGCGGAGGTGCGGAACCGGGAGATCGGGTTCGTGTTCCAGAGCTTCAACCTCCTCGCCCGTTCGGACTCCCTCCACAATGTCGAGCTACCCCTGGTGTATGCTGGCGTGCCGGTGGAGGAACGGGTGGAACGGGCACGCCAGGCGCTGGGGAACGTGGGACTGGCAGAGCGGCTCCACCATCGTCCGAACGAGCTCTCCGGCGGCCAGCGCCAGCGCGTCGCGGTGGCCCGGGCCCTGGTCAATAACCCAAGCATCGTCCTGGCCGACGAGCCCACAGGAAACCTCGATTCCCGTACCGGCGAGGAGATCCTCGGCCTGTTCGAGCAGCTGTCGCGTCGCGGCAACACCATCATCGTGGTCACCCACGAGGAGGACGTCGCCCAGCACGCGCGCCGGATCATCCGAATCCGGGACGGATTGATCGCCGCCGACGAGGTCAACCCGAAGCCCCGGAGCGCCGGAGCGTCGAGCCTCCACGCCGCATGACCCTGGCCTCCGAGTTCCGCGAGGCGGTCCGGATCGCCTGGTCGTCGCTGCGGTCGAATGTCCTCAGGACCTCCCTGACCACGCTGGGCATCGTCATCGGGATCCTGACCGTGACCCTGATGGGCACGGCCATCACGGGGCTCAACTCGGCGTTCCGGAAGAGTGTCGGCGCGATCGGTGCCGACGTGCTCTTCATCCAGCGGTTCTCCTGGTTCTCGAGCGAGGCGGAGTGGCGTGCGAGCCGCAACCGGAAGGAGCTGACCCTTCAGCAGGCCCGGGATGTCGAGAGGTTGTCGACCTTCGCCAAGGCCGTGAGCGTCGAGAGCAACGGCCGGGGGACGGTCCAGCTCGACCGCCGCAAGGCCAAGGGGGTCTGGGTCGCAGGGAACAGCGAGCAGAGCCTCGAGGTCCGGGGACTCACGCTCACCGCGGGACGCTGGCTCTCTCCCGGGGATGTTCAGGCGGGTCGGGCCGTCTGCGTCGTCGGGTCTTACATCGCCGAGAAGTTCTTCCCCTACGGCGGCGCGGTCGGTTCCCGGCTCAAGCTCAATGGCATGCCCTTCGAGGTGGTGGGGGTCCTCGACAAGCAGGGGTCCTTCTTCGATGGGACCAACCTCGACAACCAGATGGTCATCCCGATCACGCGATTCACTGAGGAGATGACCCGGTTCCCGGACTTCTCCATCGCGGTGAAGGTCCGGAATCCCGAGCTCATGGAGGAGGCGCGTGAGGAGCTGACCGGCATCATGCGCAAGCTGCGTCGGGTGCCCCCGGATGCCCCGGACGACTTCGCCATCAACCAGCAGGAGGCCATCGTGGCCTTCTTCAACCGGGTCGGAGGGACCATCGCGCTCGTGGCGCTCTTCATCACGAGCCTGTCACTGTTTGTCGGGGGTATCGGGATCATGAACATCATGTTCGTGAGCGTGGCTGAGCGGACCCGGGAGATCGGCATCCGGAAGGCGATCGGGGCCAAGCGACGGACCATCCTCGTGCAGTTCCTGGTCGAGGCAGCCTCCATCACCCTCGGAGCCGGCCTGGTCGGCATCCTCATCGCCTGGCCTCTGACGCTGGTCATCGACCAGTTCCTGGCCGCCACGATGCCCTGGTGGCTGGTGGGGTTGGCGTTGTTGATCTCGACCGCGACCGGCGTGGTGAGCGGCTTCCTCCCGGCGTGGCGCGCGGCGGGGATGGATCCCGTGGATGCCCTGAGGGCCGAGTGACGACCTCCCTGGACACCGCATGAGACCCCGGATCCCACTCAGCACGGAGCTTCGCGAGGCCCTGGGGATGGCGTTCCACGCCATCGGTGCCCACAAGCTCCGGTCGGCCCTGACCCTGCTGGGGATCCTGATCGGGGTCTTCAGCATCATCCTGGTGGCGACGGCGATCCAGGCCTTGCAGCGGAACATCGAACGCGAGATGGCCCAGCTCGGCAGCCACACGTTCCAGATCCAGCGCTTCCCGGCGATCCACGTGGAGGACGACGACGAGACGATCGACAAGTACCTGCGTCGGAAACGGTTCTACCTGGACACCGCTCGCCAGTTGGAACAGCGGGCGACCCTGGCGCGTCATGTTGGTGTGGTGGCGGAGGTCGACCGCGGCGAGGCGGTCTCGGACTACGGCAAGACCCCGCCGACCGTGTCCCTGCGCGGGATGTCCGCGGCGGCCTTCGAGACCCGCAGCCTGGTCCTGGAGGAGGGGAGGGCGTTGGCGGAATCGGACGAGGAGGCCTCCCGGCCGGTGGCAGTCCTGGGTGCCGACCTGGCGAAGAAGCTGTTCCCGTTCGGATCCCCCCTGGGTCAGACGGTCCTCTTCAAGGGGATGCGCTTCTCGGTGGTCGGGGTGCTCCAGCCCAAGGGCAGCCTGTTCGGCTCGAGCCAGGACAGCTTCATCGCGGTGCCCATCACCTGGGTCCTCCGTCGATATGGTCGCGAGACGCCGCTGTCGATCCAGGTCCAGGCCCCCAGCCAGGAGGCGTTTGGGGATGTGATGGAGCAGACGCGGGGGATCCTGCGTCAGCTCCGCAAGACACCTCCGGGGGCGCCGGACGACTTCGAGATCGTGTCGAACGATTCCCTGATCACGCAGTTCCGGACGATCACCCTGGCGGTGCGTGCCGGGGCCGGGATCATCAGCAGCATCGCCCTGGTCGCCGCTGGCATCGGGATCATGAACATCATGCTGGTGAGCGTGACGGAGCGGACCCGGGAGATCGGGATCCGTCGCGCGATCGGGGCCAAGAAGCGGAACATCATGACCCAGTTCGTCCTCGAGGCGGTGGTCCTGAGCGAGATCGGCGGCGTCCTCGGGGTGATCCTCGGGATCGCTGTGGGCAACGTGGTGCCGGTCCTGCTCAAGGTGCCTGCGGTGCTGCCGTGGGACTGGGCGCTGATCGGTCTCGGGGTGTGCTCCCTCGTGGGGGTGGTGTTCGGAACCTATCCGGCATGGAAGGCGGCCAACCTGGATCCGATCGAATCGCTCCGGTACGAGTGAGGGGGGGCGACGAGGCTGAGAGCTGAGAGTGGAGTGCTGAGGGTTCAGACAAGCGTCCCTCAGATCTGTACCGTTGGGGGAGCAGTGCCCTGCAGATAGGGCGCGTAAGCTCCCCTTGGAGTCGGTGCGCCACGGACCAAATCCTCAGCATCAACAACTCTCAACTCTCAGCTCTCGCCTCTCAACTTCTTCCGCTTCCCCTCAACCGACCGCCGCGGCGATGGCCTCGCCCATGGCACGGGTGCCGACCTTCTTCGCGGTCGTCTCGGCGGGGTTGTAGATGTCGCCCGTCCGGAGTCCGGACTCGATCACCTTGGAGACTGCCGTCTCGATGGCGACGGCCGCGGCCTCCAGGCGGAAGCTGTACCGGAGCATCAGGGCGACGCTCAGGATCTGGGCGATCGGATTCGCGAGGTCCTTCCCGGCGATGTCCGGCGCCGTCCCGCCCGCGGGCTCGTAGAAGCCGAAGGTCCGGTCGCCGGTCGTCTGCCCCAGACTCGCGCTGGGCAGCATCCCGAGGGAACCCGCCAGGGCAGCCGCCTCGTCGCTGAGGATGTCGCCGAACAGGTTCTCGCAGAGCATCACGTCGAACTGCGTGGGCTTCAGCATCAGCTGCATCGCCCCGTTGTCGACGAACATGTGCTCCAGGGCCACGTCCGGGAACTCCTTGCCGATGCGGGTCACGACGTCCCGCCACAGGATCCCGTTCTCGAGCACGTTCGCCTTGTCGATGCTGGTGACCTTGCGACGCCGCAGCCGGGCCGACTCGAAGGCGACGCGGGCGATGCGTTCGATCTCCGGGGTTGTGTAGACCATGGTGTCGATCGACCGGTGGAACCGGCGCGGGGAATCCGAGCCCTCCCGGGCCTCGATCACCTCCTCGGTCTTCTTGGGCTGGCCGAAGTAGAGTCCCCCGGTCAGTTCCCGGACCACCAGGATGTCGAGTCCGTCACCCTGGCGTTCCGGGCGGAGGGGACAGGCGTGGCTCAGCACCTTGGGGAGTCGCACCGGACGGAGATTGGCGAAGAGCCCGAACTCCTTGCGGATCCGCAGCAGGGCGGCGCGCTCGGGACGCTCCTCCTTCGGGATGGTCGGGTCGCGGTCCGGCAGGCCGACGGAGCCGAACAGGATGGCGTCGGATTCTCGGCACAGCTGGAGGGTGGCATCGGGCAGGGCCTTGCCGGCGGCGTCGATGCCGGCCCAGCCCACCGGCGCCTCGGTGATCTGGAACGAGAGTTGGAAGCGCTTTTCGACGGCGCGGAGGACACGGATGGCCTCGCGCATCACTTCAGGACCAATGCCATCCCCGGCAAGGGCGGCGACGTTCAGGCGTGCGGAACTCATAAGCGGGGACGGAGTCTGGAGATCCCGAATGGAACCTCAAAGTGGAAAACCGACTGGTGATGTTCTGCCCTGAACGGCCTTGGGTTCCCAGAGGTGGATATGATGTCACGAGGGGAGTCGTTCGAACCGGTGAGACGTCCACACCCTGGTGGGTACTGAATGGAGGCCCGATTCCTCCTGAAGGATCGCCGGCTCATCAGGGCGAGTTGGGAAGGCGGCAACGGCGGAACCGTTAGGCCCCAATGCTCCTGATGAGGACGAGGATCGCCGAACAACGGATCCTGAGTTGAGGGCATGGGAGTACCTTCCTTAGGGTTCGGTTGGCCGCGGAGCTGGTACCGGATGCCGAGATCCCGCTCGGTAGCCCCGGGGCTCAAGTCCACCACATCCAGCGATCGCCGCAGAGATGGACCGACCTCGCCTTCCACCATGAAACGAATGATGCCGTTCATCGGCGTTGAACTGAATGTGGTCTCCTACCGGGAGAAGCTCGTCTCCATCCTGGGTGGGGCGATCTCGATCGGCCTCCTGGTCTGGATCTGTCGCGAGGTCATCGATCCCGCGGGGGCCGTCTATGTCATCGCATCGATGGCGGCCAGCGCGGTTCTGGTATTTGCCGTGCCGCACGGACCGTTGTCGCAGCCTTGGCCGGTGCTCGCCGGGCACGGCCTCTCGGCGGCGATCGGTGTGCTGTGCGCCCGTCTTCTCGGCCACGGCTGGCTGGCCGCCGGCGTCGCGGTCGGAGTCTCGATCGGCGCCATGCATCAACTCCGTTGCATCCACCCTCCCGGAGGTGCCACGGCTTTGACAGCGGTGATCGGTGGCGAGGCGATCCATCGGATGGGGTTCTCCTTCGTCCTGTGGCCCGTCCTGACCAACGCCGCGATCCTCCTGGGTGTCGCCCTGGTCTTCAATTGGCCCTTTGTGTGGCGGCGCTACCCGGTGGGGTTTGCACGGAACCGGGGAGTCCAGAGGCCCGTTGCTCCGGGGGAAGGGGATGCGCATGCCGACATCGTCAAGGCGTTGAAGACCATCGATTCGTTCATCGACGTCCACGAGGCGGACTTGATGGACCTCGCACGAATGATCGCGCGGGAACGCGAGGTGCGGGTCTCGGCGGCGAGGAAACCGGGACCTCGCATCGGGTAACGCTGACCTGTCCTGCCGAGCGGTCGGCGTCGATCCCAATGGTCTTGTAAGCTCCGAGGGTCTTGGTGTCTCCGGACACCCGGGACTACCCTCACTCCTCCAGTGACAGGATCGTCCGGAGTCGTCCGAGGAAGGCCAGTTCCTCCTGTTTGGACGCGACCGCGTGGGGATTCGAGGGACGCTGGTCACGTCCGCCTCCATGGAGTTCCTCGACCTGGAGATTGAAGAACGGCTTGGGTTGGCGAGAGGCCGAGATCTGGAGCTTCAGGGCCGACTCCCACTCGGGAAGCCTCGTCAGGAGATCCTCCACCGACTCCGGCTCGGAGGCCTCCATCAACGCCAGAAGCGCCTCGGCATCCTCCGGACGGGATCCTGGCACGTCTGGGGCATTCTCGAGGAACTCGAGGAGGATCTGCTGGCGCTCCGGCGTGGTCCACACTGCCCTCCGGGCGATGGCCAGGAGGAGTGGGCGTTGACCCGGGGAGACCCGCGAGCGGATCCGATCGAAGACCGCCAGGGGCACCGTCGCCTCCAGCCGGAGCCGGTGGACGTAGCGCTCGAGGGTCACGCTCCGGAGCGCCGCGCTGTGACGCGTGCCCTGTTCGGTCACGAGACAGCCGTAGGTCGGACGCACCAGCAGCCGTTCGATCCACGAGGGCCATTCCGACGCGGGCACCGATCCCCGTCCCAGCAGGTCGGCGAAGATCGCCTGGTCGGCCAGCTTCGGGGTGAACAACGACGACAAGGCCAGGTCCGTCTCCTCCTCGGACAGACGGGGCAGCTCCTCGTCGAGGAACCGGCCGATCTCGTCGCGCCCCAGGCCATAGGTGGCCGAGAGATGACGCAGGAACTGCGGCGTGACGGGACGGGGACGTTCCAGCTCGGTGACGAGGCGTTCAAAGACGGGATCCACCCGAACAAGATGCATGGGAACATCCGGCGGGCAAACGCGACCCGCCACTGACTCCCTCAACGGGCGGCCCGATCCCGACGATCCTCGGCGAACCGGAACGGAGGCTTGCCGGTGAGGTCGGTGCTGAGAACCGACGGGCACCAGAACCGCTCGACATGCCCCACCACCAGGTCCGTGCCCGTGAAGTGGTCGACCCCCGGCGGCCGCTCGGGGTTGTACATCGTGTCGGTGAAGTCCCGCATCAGGACCACGTCCTGCCCGAGGTAGACCATCTGGCGGATCGCGAAGGGACGGCCCAGGACGCACATGTTGAGGTGGACCCCGCAGAGGATGACATGCCGGATGCCCCGCTGGACCAGCAGGTTCCAGGTCTCCTGTCCGTCGTCCGTGAGGGCGTCCTCCGGGAACAGCTCGATGGTGGCGATCTGACGGGTCCAGGCCTCCCGCACGGTGCACTTGTCGCCCGTGCAGGAACACCCCATGTCGGTGTCGTCGATCGGCAGCACGCCCTCGTGCTTGGCATCGGTCCAGCACCACGCCGTGCCCCAGCGCTGGGCGGTCGCCAGCGGGACAGGCGTCTTAGCGAAGGGCGCCGCCTTGGCCCGCTTGCGCTGGGGCGTCCCCTCGTAGAAGCGGGTGACGCTGCTGGGGGCATGGATGACGAACATCCCCTGTTTCCGGGCCTGCTTCAGCAGGTCGTTCAGCGGACCGGCCATCTCACCGACCCGTCGCGCCGCCGAGCGGCACCAGTGGTCGTCCCACATGTCACAGACGAGGATCGCGGTCTGCCGTGGTTCCCAGGACGCGGTCCGTTGCGATTCCCGGGTCTTCCCGTTGGGATCCGCGACCTGGCCTCGCAGGTGCATCGTGAGATGGGAATCGGCCGCCATGCTGGTGGCGAGGATGCTGCCGAGGAGCCACATCGCCAAGGCGACGCGCAGGGCAAGAGGAAGACGGGGGACAGGGGACATGCCCGGAAGCTACAAACCTCTCCGACCCCGACAATGCTCTTCGTGCGCTCTTTGCTCTTTGCCCTCCGCTCCCACCCCGGCAACGTCTTCACAATCGCCATGAAATCCTGGTCCCTCGTCGCCGCCTCGCTGCTGCTCTCGGTCTCCGCACGGGCCGAGCTGGCCCGCCATCCGAAGTTCGGGTTCCCGCTCTACACCAACGCGCCCCCAGGACGTCAGCTCGAGGGTCAGCACAAGCCCGCCAGCAACCCACCGATGTCGCCCGAGGCCGCCCGGAACGCCTTCGTCGTGCCGCCCGGGTTCGAGGTCCGCCTCTTCGCCAGTGAGCCCGAGGTGGTCAACCCGGTGGCGATGTCCTTCGACGCCCGCGGACGTCTCTGGGTCCTCGAGCTCTACGAATACCCCAACGGCCGCCCCGGCCAGCCCGGACGCGACCGGATCAAGATCCTGGAGGACACCGACGCCGACGGCGTGGCCGACAAGGTCTCGGTCTTCGCGGACGGCATGACCCTCGCCACGGCGCTGCTGGTCGGGAACGGCGGCGTCTACGTGGGAGAGGCGCCCCATCTCTGGTTCCTCGAGGACACCGATGGGGATGGTCGTGCGGACAGGAAGACGGAGGTCCTCACCGGGTTCGGGCACGAGGACCGCCATGAGCTGCTGAACGGGTTCACCTGGGGCCCGGATGGGCAGATCTACATGACGCACGGCGTCTTCACGATCTCGAAGGCCAAGGATCCGTCGAAGCCGGATGCGAAGCCGGTGCTGTTGACCGCCGGCGTGGCGCGTCTCGATCCGGGCACGCGGAAGTTCGAGGTCTTCGCCGAGGGCACGAGCAATCCCTGGGGCCTGGATTTCGACCGTCATGGCAATGCCTTCGTCAGTGCCTGCGTGATCGACCACCTGTTCCACCTTACGCCGGGTGGGATCTACAACCGGCAGGCCGGTCAGGCGCCGTTCCCATACGCCTATGGCGAGCTGCCCAGCATCGTCGACCACAAGCATCACATGGCCGCGTACTGCGGCATCAACGTCTACCAGGGCCACCAGTGGCCCGCGGAATGGCAGGGCGCGGCGATCTTCGGCAACATCCACCAGAACGCCCTCAACATCGACCGCCTCACGCCGAAGGGATCGACCTTCGTGGCCCAGGCCTGGAACAAGTCGGGCGACTTCCTCACCACACCCGACGGCTGGTTCATGCCGGTCAGCCAGCAGGTCGGCCCCGATGGCGCCCTGTGGGTGATGGACTGGTACGACAAGTATCCCTGCTACCAGAACGCGAACGCGGATCCTGAGGGCGTCGACCGTGAACGCGGCCGGATCTGGCGTGTGGTCTGGACGGGTGACAAGCCGGGGAAGGCGGTGGCGTCCCGCCCGGACCGTGGTCTCGATCTCGAGCGTCTGGATTCCACCGCATTGGTCGGCCTGTTGAAGCACCCGAACGTCTGGCACCGCCGGACGGCCCAGCGGATCCTGGGGGGACGCAAGGATACGAACGGAGCCGTCCATGACGCCTTGGCCGCCTTGCTGAAGACCAGTGACACGGTGGATGGCCGTCTGGCCGCCCTGTGGACCCTCCAGACGATGGGGGCGCTCCAGGATGCCGACCTCGCCATCGCGGCGGCGGACAAAGAGCCCGCGGTCCGGTCGTGGGCTGCACGACTGATCGGGGCCCGGGGAGAGCTTTCGGCCGAGTCCGGACCGTTGCTTCAGACCCTCGCGTCCGACACCGACCCCATCGTGCGCCTTGGCGTGTCGATTGCGGCCCGTCAGCTGGTGTCGGGTTCCCTCACGATCGACACCCCGCCGCGGGTACCCGTCGAGGACCTCATCAGCGGTCCGGCGATCATCGGTTTGTTCCAGGGTTCGGAGAAGGGGACCGATCCAACCTTCGAATTCCTCTTCTGGATGGCCATCGAGCCGATCGTGGCCGCAGATCCCACCCGCGCCCTCGGCGCCTACCTGGAGGACGGGGCCCGTTCGACATGGCCCTTCTCGGCCGAGATCCTGAGGAAGGTAATGCGTCGAACCTGTGACCTCCGGAACGAGGCGATCCTGAGCGAGGTGGTCACCTCGTTCGGGCGCATTCCGTCGGGGGCGACGCAGGCGATCGTGGCCGGCTTGCGCGGATTGCTCGAGGGACAGCGGGGCAAGGCCATTGTCCCCAACGCGGAGGCGGTCGCGGTGGTGTCGAGACTGGCCGCGTCCTCCGAACCAGAGGTGTCGAGGCCCGCCCAGCAGCTGGGAACCCTCTGGGGGGATGCCGCCGCGCTGAAGCAGGTCCTGGCCCGGATCCAGAATGCGGCCGCGCCGGAGTCCGACCGCATCGCGGCGATCCAGACCGCGGCCCAGCAGAAGGGGGACGACGCCCTCCGCGCTGTGGTGGGACTCGTGGCCTCCGGGAACTCCGACACACTCCAGGTCGCCGCGGTCCGGGCCCTCCAACAACTCGGATCGGAGGACACCGGACGCCAGCTGCTCGACCGGTGGTCGACCCTCACCCCAGCCGTCCGGGCCGCCGTCGCCGACCTGGCCACCGCCCGGTGGCAGTGGCGGCATGCGCTCCTCCAGGCGTTGCTCGATGGTCGCATCAAGCGGGGCGAGGTGCCGCCCACGGTCGTCCGCAAGCTGGCGGCGAACCCGGACGACGGGGAGAAGGCGGTCGTCGCCCGCATCTTCGGGAAGATCCAGTCCACCCCAGAGGAGAAGCTCCAGATCATCGCCCAGAAGCGGAAGGTCGTGGTCGAGGGACCCGTCGATCTCGAGAAGGGCCGTGTCGTGGCGCAGAGGAACTGTTTCGTCTGCCACAAGCTCCATGGCGAGGGAGCCGCGGTGGGACCTGAACTCACCGGGGTCGGACGCAGCTCCCTGGACGCCCTGCTGCACAACGTCATCCACCCGAATGCGATCATCGGCGAGGGCTACGAGAACACCGAGGTGGTGACGCGCGACGACCGGACCTTCAATGGTCGGATGGTCGAGAACACGGACACGGTGGTGAAGCTGCTCATGGCTGGACCCACGGAGGTCGTCCTGGCGAAGTCCGACATCCAGTCCGTTCGGAATACCGGTGTGTCCACGATGCCGGAGTCGCTCGAGCAGATCCCGGACGACGAGTTCCGGAACCTGATCTGGTACATCCTGGCGCCGCCGCAGGACGGCAAGCCGCTGACCGAGGAGCGTCGGCGCGAGCTGATCGGACTGTAGGACGGTTGAGACTTCGGGCTTGTGGGTGGAGAGCGCGTGCGATGACCGATCTGGACCGCCTGAAATACGACACGCTGCTGCGTCAGCTCGAGCGGATGCGGGGCATGCAGTACGCGTACCACCGCAAGTTCTTCACCCTGCTGATGGTGAGCACCCTCGCGGCCGGGGTCTGTCTCGTCGTCTCCCGCGGCCCCGCGCTGGTCTTCCTGTGCTTCGGGCTCGTGACGACCGGCGTCAGCGCGGCGTTCCTGCTCCACTTCTGCGACTTCGCCCGCATCCATGCCCGGGCCCTGGAGGAGCGGATCAACCGGCTGGCCGGCGAACACCTGCTGGTCGCCTCCCAGCTGGAGGCCGACTACTTCTACCCGCTCGACGGGTCGAGGTTCTCCCCGGCGATCGTGTTCTCGGGACGGTTCTTCGACATGTACACGGCCCACTTCTGCAGCCTGTGGGTCTTGATGATTGGTGCTGCCGGGTTCCAGATCTGGCAGGGGGTGTCGCCCCGGGCCTTTGCGTGGCTGGCGGGTGCGTGGGCGCTCTGGACCCTGGCGAATCTCGGCTTCGTATTGCTGTGGTTCCGGGGTGCCGCGGGACGTCGCATGGCCGAAACCCTCGCGGAGCGACTGGGCACGCCGTGTGGGTGATGCCACCCAAAGGACGTGGTCCGCGCGATCCAAGGGATGCAGTCCCTTGCGTCCCCATATTGATCCGCTGCGCATCGCCTATCCGTGAACGCAGACGGGATCCTCTATCGCTCCAGACGATCTCGATTCCGCCCTCAGGTTTGCTCAACCTTCGCGGTCTAGATGGGGACGACAGGGACGTCATCCCCGCGATGCGAGGGCCTTCGTCCCTTGTTAGGGACGTTCTGGAACGAGCCGGAATGCGGCGGGCTTTTGACAAATCACGGCTGGCCGCTGGGACACTTCGCGGGCATCGTCACAGCATATCATGTCTCCCCTGGAACATCGCGTTTCGTCCCCCATCTCCGTGGTTCGTCTCCTGACGGTCTGGGCCGCCGGGATCGCCACGGCGACCTCGCTCCATGCCGCGGTCGACTTCGTCAAGGAGGTCGAGCCGCTGCTGATCAAGCGCTGCTCGGAATGCCATGGCCCCGACAAGCAGAAGGGATCGCTCCGTCTCGACACCCGGGTCGCCGCGATGAAGTCGGGCGAGTCCGGCAAGCCGGCCCTGCTGCCCGGGAAGCCCGACGAGAGCGAGCTGATCCGACGCGTGACCACGAGTGATCCGGACGACGCCATGCCTCCGAAGGGGGAGCGTCTGACCGATGCCGAGGTGGCGGCGCTCCGCCAATGGATCGCCGAGGGGGCTGTCTGGCCTGAATTCGACGCCCGCAGGCACTGGTCCTTCGCCCCGGTGGTCCGACCCGAGCTCCCGTCGGTGAAACGCCGAGGATGGGGGCGGAACGAGATCGACCGGTTCATCCTGGCCCGCCTCGAGCAGGAAGGACTCCAGCCGCAGGCGGAGGCGGATCGCCCCACGCTGATCCGTCGACTCAGCCTCGACCTCACCGGTCTGCCGCCGACCTGGGACGAGGTCGCCGCGTTCGTGGCCGACAAGTCCCCGGACGCCTACGAGAAGCTGGTCGACCGGCTGCTCGACTCCCCCCACTACGGCGAGAACATGGCGCGGGGTTGGTTGGACCTGGCGCGGTACGCCGACTCGAACGGCTACCAGGTGGACCTGGCCCGGTCGATCTGGCCCTACCGCGAATGGGTGATCGACGCCTTCAACCGGAACAAGCCCTTCGACCAGTTCACCATCGAGCAGCTGGCCGGGGATCTCCTGCCCAACGCCACGCTCGAGCAGCGGATCGCCACCGGCTTCAACCGGAACACCAAGATCAACGACGAGGGCGGCGGCGACGAAGAGGAGTACCGCACCAAGGCCGTGAAGGATCGTGTCGCCACCGTGGGCACCACCTGGATGGGCCTCACGGTGATGTGTGCCGAGTGCCACACCCACAAGTACGACCCCATCTCGCACGACGAGTACTACCAGCTCTACGCGTTCTTCAACTCCACCGCGGACTCCGGCAACTACAGCCTCAATCCGACCCTCGAGATTCCTCCGCCGGACGTCCGACGTCCGCTGCGGGAGCTCCGGGACCGGTTGGCCTCGACCCGTGCGGAACTGGCCTCCGTGGAGAAGTCCTGGGAGGCCGGGCAGGCGGCGTGGGAACGCGAGGCGCTGAAGAGTCCGTGGACCGTGCTGGCCCTGACGAACCTCTTCAGCACCGGCGGCTCGGGCTACACGAACCTCCCGGACGGATCCTTCCTGGGCACCGGGGTGAACCCCATCTACGACACGATCAGCTTCGAGGCCGACACGACCCTGACGGGCATCACGGCCGTCCTGCTGGAGGTGCTGCCGGATCCCAGCCTGCCGAAGAACGGTCCGGGCCGGTGGGGTCAGACCGGCAACTTCATCCTCGATGAATTCGCCCTCATGGCGCGGCCCGCATCGGGCAGCAGCCCTGCGACCAACGTCTTCTTCGCCGGGGCCACCGCGGACTGGGAGCAGCAGTACTACCGCGCGGACCATGCGGTCGACCGCAACCCCAAGACCGGCTGGGCCATTGGTCCCCGGTTTGGTCAGCGCCATTTCCTGATCGCCGACCTGCAGACCCCCGCCGGGTATCCGGGGGGCACGCGGCTGCAGTTCAAGTTCGAGCACTACCATGGCAACAGCCACGCCATCGGACGCTTCCGGGTGTCCGTCACCACCGAGAAGGATCCGCTGCGCCGCTGGGCAGTCTCCCCGGAGGTGGCCGCGGTCCTGGCGATCCCGGCCGAACAACGCAGCGCTGACCAGTCCAAGCTCGTCGCCGCGGCCTATCGGGCGGCCTCGCCCGACATCCGCCGGCTCGAGCGCGAGGTGCTCCGCCTCAACCAGCGCGAGACCGAGCTGGCCAGTCGCAAGTACACCACCCCGGTGATGCAGGAGCGGTCCGACCCGCGTGCCACCCATGTGCACGTGCGCGGGAACTTCCTGGAGAAGGGCAAGGAGGTGCGTGCCGGGGTGCCGGCGGTCTTCCCGCCGTTGCCGAAGGACCTGCCGCCCAACCGGCTCGCGCTCGCCAAGTGGCTGGTCGATCCCGCCCATCCGCTCACCGCCCGCGTGACCGTGAACCGCTACTGGGAGCGCCTGTTCGGGACGGGGCTCGTGAAGACGAGCGACGACTTCGGACGCCAGGGCGAGGCGCCGGCCAATGCGGCGCTGCTCGACTGGCTCGCCTCCGAGTTCGTCACGTCCGGATGGGACGTGAAGGCGATGCAGAAGCGGCTCGTGATGTCGGCCGCCTATCGCCAGGACTCCGCGACGGACGCGCTGCGCCAGGAGAAGGATTTCTACAACCGCCTCGTCAGCCGGGGTCCCCGGTTCCGGATGGATGCGGAGATGATCCGCGACCAGGCACTGCAGGTCAGCGGCCTCCTCAACCCCGAGGTCGGTGGCCCGAGCGTGTATCCGGTCCAGGTCCCCAACCTCTGGAAGGAGCTCGGCTTCCTGCGTCCCGAGATCGGCATGGACGAATGGCCCGTCAGCGAGGGCAGCGATCTGCACCGGCGCTCCGTCTACACCTTCTGGCGCCGGGTCTGCACCTATCCGACCCTCGCCACGTTCGACGCCCCCAGCCGGGACGTCTGCGCCGCGCGGCGTCCGCGGACCAACACCCCGCTGCAGGCGCTGGCGGGGCTCAATGACCCCAGCTTCCTCGAGGCCGCCCGGGTCTTCGCCCAGCGCATCCTCGAGCAGGGGGGACGGGTGCCGTCGGACCAGATGGAGTTCGCCTTCCGGACGTGTCTGGGACGCAGTCCGACCCGTGCCGAGAAGGCGCGGCTGCTGGACTTCCTGAACCACCAGCTCGAGGGCTACACCCGCGACACCGCGGCGGCCCGAGCGCTGGTGGAGGTCGGTGCCGCGCCGCGGCCGGCCTCGATGGATGTCCGATCCCTCGCGGCCTGGATGATGGTCGCCAACGTGCTGCTCAACCTCGATGAGACCCTGACCAAGGGCTGAACCGGCGAAACGAACCCCAGCTCCTGAATCCATGAACGCCATGAACCCCCTCAGCGGTCCGGTCCTCGACAGCCTCCGGTCCTCGACCCGTCGCCGCTTCCTGCAGCACTGCGGCACCGGCATGGGCAGCCTCGCGCTCGCGTCGCTCCTCGACGACAAGCTCTTCGCCGCCGGGGCGCCCGGGAATGCCGCCCCGATCCCGGGCACCCACTTCGCCCCGAAGGCCAAGAACATCATCTACCTGTTCCAGTCGGGCGGGCCCTCCCACCTCGACCTCTTCGACCACAAGCCCGAGCTCAACAAGCGGAACGGGCAGCCGGTGCCGGAGGAGCTGGTGAAGAACATCCGGCTGGCCCAGATCGGCAAGAACGCGTCGCTCCTCGGCACCCGCTACAAGTTCGCCCAGTACGGCAAGTCCGGGGTCTGGCTCTCAGAGCTCATGCCGCACCTGCAGTCCATCGCCGATGACGTCTGCTTCGTGCAGGGGTTCCACTCGGAGGCGTTCAACCACGATCCGGCGACGCTGTTCATGAACACCGGGGCCCAGTTGTCCGGTCGCCCGTCGATGGGGTCGTGGTTCAGCTATGGACTCGGCAGCGAGAACAAAGATCTGCCGGCGTTCGTGGTGCTCATGACCGGCGTGGGCCAGCCGCTGACGAATGCCGCCTGGGGCAGCGGGTTCCTCCCGACCCAGCATCAGGGCGTGGCGTTGCGCTCCCAAGGCGATCCCGTGCTGTTCGTCAGCAATCCCCCCGGCATGGGTTCGGACCGACGGCGCCAGTCCCTCGACGCCCTCAAGGACCTCAACACGATGCGGCTCGACGTGGTGAAGGACCCGGAGATCGCCACCCGCATCGCGGCCTATGAGATGGCCTATCGGATGCAGACCAGCGTCCCCGACGTGATGGACATCTCGAAGGAGCCGCCCCGCTACCAGGAGATGTACGGGACGACGCCCGGACGCGCCTCGTTCGCCAACAACTGCCTGCTCGCACGACGCCTCGTCGAGCGCGGGGTCCGCTTCGTCCAGCTCTATCACCGGGGCTGGGACCATCACGGCGGCCCGGACGGCAACCTGGTCTTCGACCTCAAGAAACGCTGTCTCGAGACCGACCAGCCCGCGGTGGCGTTGATCCGCGACCTCAA
>JBDLQQ010000363.1:0-3552 GCA_039800465.1 Verrucomicrobiota bacterium | reverse complement strand
TCGAGACCGAGGTGGTGCGCGTCAAGCAGCTGCGATCGATCCAGGAGTGCTCAAAGCCCTTGATCACCGAGGGACAAGCCCGGCGGTTCCTGGAGGATTTCCCCGAATCCGAGTTCATCCCCGAAGTGCGCCACATCCTTGGGAATGCGTACCGTCATCAGGGGAACCGGTCCGCCGCCATGGAGCAATACCAGCTGCTGCTTGAGGCGATCGAGCTGGCTCCGGAGAATCGGCGACAGCATTGGCAGCGCTGGAAGCTCAAGGTGGGCAACGACCTCGCCAACCACTTCTTCCTCGAGGGCGACACCCCGGCGGCTCTGGCGCTCTATCGGGCCCTCGCGACAAGCCATGAGGACCTCAAGAACCGCCAGGCATTCCTGTACCAGGTCGGTCTCTGTGAGGAACGTCTCGGGCACCCCGATGCCGCCCTCAAGACCTATTCCGAAATCCTGACGCTTAAGGATCAGCCTGGCCTCTCGACCAACTCGCCATCGCTCCAACTCCTGCAGAACATGGCCTCGCTGCGGATCACCGTGCTGAGATCCGAGGCCGATGCCCGCAAGGCCAAGGCCTCCGGGACCCCCGCTCCGTGAAGTCCTCCCCGCCCCCCTTCGAATCCGCTCTCGACGCCTACCATCAGGCGTGTCTGGCCATTCTGGACCTGTTCCAGGAAGAGGCCGACGCCCTGCAGGCGGGACGTCTCGAGAAGCTCGACGGTTTCCCGGAACGCCGCCGTGCGCTGCTGGTCCGCTTGGAGACGACCCAGCGCTCGACCCGTGACAGCGCGCCTCGGCCAATCTCGGATCTTCAACGGGTCCGCATCCAGGCCGTCGCCGACCTCATCCAGCGCGCCGTCCGGCTCGATCGCCAGAACGAGCAATGGTGGCTGCGCCATGGCCTGATTCCGGCCGGGATGGTGCCGAGCAGTGCGACCCGAAATCCGGTCCGGGTGAGGTCCACCTACGGTTTTCCGGGAAGGGGTGACGTACCATGAAGTTGATTGAACGTGTCCTCGTGGTGGATCGCTCCGAACTGATCCGCCAGACTGTCGGCCGGGTCCTCCGGACCCGGGGCATCGCCGTCGCAGAGGCCGGCACCCTCGCGTTGGCCTGGAAATACCTCGAGGCCGACCACTTCCAGATGGTGCTGACCGGTGACATCCTCCCGGACGGCGAGGGCATCAGCCTGGTGCGGGACCTGGCCGCCCGGATCGACGCCCCCTACACCATCAGCCTTCTCGAGAAGAACAGTCCGGCGGTGATCGAGCAGCATCGGGATGCGGGCGCACACGAGGTGGTGGTCCGGCCGTTTGCCGAGCGGGACCTGCGGGATTTCTTCGATCGCGCGCGTCGACATCTCGCCAGTCCTCCCACCCCAGCCCCCGTCGCCGCATCCGTCAAAGCGGCCACCCCGCGGAATGGAGTCCAGATCCTGGGTCGTTCCCCGGCCACCCAACATCTCCGCGACTACATCTGCAGGGTGGCACCGACCAACGCGACGGTCCTGATCCAGGGGGAAAGCGGCACGGGCAAGGAACTGGTGGCCCGAGCACTCCATCAGCAGAGCCCGAGGTCGAACGGGCCCTTCGTGAAGCTGAATTGTGCGGCCCTGCCCGAGTCCCTCGTCGAGAGCGAGCTGTTCGGACACGAACGCGGGGCCTTCACCGGAGCCATCAACCGGCGCGAGGGCCGCTTCGGGATGGCGAATGGCGGCACCCTGCTGCTGGACGAGGTCACGGAAGTGTCCCTTGCCGTCCAAGCCAAACTGCTTCGGGTCATCCAGGAACGGGAATACGAGCGGGTCGGGGGAAACGACACCCTCCCAACCGACGTCCGCCTGGTCGCGACCACCAACCGAAGCCTAGAGGAGGCTGTCGAGCGCGGGGAGTTCCGTTCCGACCTCTTCTTCCGTCTCAACGTCGTCACGATCCACCTGCCCGCACTGCGGGAGCGTCCAGGGGACGTTCCCATCCTCGCCGAACGGTTCCTCGAGGAGTTCTGCGGGAAGCACAACAAGCCGGTCTGCGGGTTCACCCCGGAGGCCATGGAGTGGCTCGTGGCCCATGCCTGGCCGGGCAACATCCGCGAGCTCCAGAACATGATCGAACGGGGCGTGGTGGCCAACCCGGACGGCCCCATTGGACTCGAGAGTCTCGTTCCATTCCGGTTCCGAAATCCCCCACCCGCTGTCGCAAGGAAATCCAGCTCACCCAAGGGCCGTGGAGCGAAGGCGGTGCCGACGGAGAAACTTCCTCACCTCCTCTTCGAGATCCCCCCTGCCGCACCACAGGCCGCGATACCCCTGATGGATCTCAAGCAGCCGATGACGCAGCTCTCCTCCGACACCTCAAAGCCGGAGTCCCAGGGCGCCGCGCCCCCCACGCCGGAACTCAAGTCGCTGTCCGATCTGGAGCGGGAACACATCATCCGGATCATGGAATACGCGAGGAACGACTTGGTTCGGGCCGCTGAAATCTTGAAAATCCCCCCGCCTCAGCTGCGGGAAAAGCTTCGCAATCTCTGGGAATAAGTCCGCGCCAGGCCCAGTGTTCCCGGCGAGTACATCATCCCCGTGAAGAAGTACCCCACCATCGTCCAAGAGCTCGGCCTGATTGTTGCCACCTACATCAGGCGGTGGGTCTTCTGGCAGGCGCTGATCCGGATCTGGCTAGCCCTCATGGTGCTCTTTGTGGCCGTGGAGGTCCCCGCATTCTTCCGCAGCATGCAGGTCGACCGAGAGCGGGTGGCGGAGATCATCGAAGGGCGCAAGCGGTTCTCCAGTCAGGGGATTTCGAGGTTGTTGGACCTTGCGAACCGGATCCTCAATGCATCGAGCGCCGCCGAGTCGGGCATGCTGCTCGATCTGATACGCACTAAAAACCCGAGTTATCCCGGCATCGTGGGACTCGCCAGCCTGCGAACTTCCCCGGATGCGTCCGGGTTTGTGATCGAACAGGAAGCGGCACGGAGTCCCGACACGTTGATCTCGAGGCTGGCGCTCCGGAAGGAGATGACGAACCTGCTGGTTCAGGTGCACACGAGTCGGAAGCCCTGCATGACGGGGCTGTTCCGCTCGCCCGGCCTCCCCGGGGAGCCGGACAAGTTTCTCATCGGCGTTGCTTATCGGACACCAGAACCCACAAACGCTCCGGCCGCCTCGAGACCCGACACACTCGCAGTGGTGGTCGATATGGGTGCCTGGAGTCGTGAGAACGGGATGCCAGAGGCCCTTCGCGCCCTCAACTTTTACCTCTCCAACGACCCGCCGGACGGGAACTTCGTCAGCCTGAATTTCGACCCGAACGCGGCAGAGGGCGATTCCCAGTCGTATCTCCCCATCGAGTTGGGCCCCAACCCCGACAACCCACTACGCAGTTGGACCTACATCGGATCGGCAAAGCCGAGGAGTCCAGCCGCGGAACCGATTCCACCGGTTCCCTCCAAGGATGCCCGAAGCCGGATGGTGATGTTCGACGGCTTCTCGAACAACCCCCTGCGGATCTACATCGACGTCCCGCCGAAATTCCTCCAGAGCCGCGCCCAACTGCTGGTC
>JBDLQQ010000362.1:0-9105 GCA_039800465.1 Verrucomicrobiota bacterium | reverse complement strand
GCGGTGCGCGGTTCACGGTGATCAACCCGAACGCCCGGGTCCGGGACCTGTTGGACAACCTCGGGGTCCTCCCGTTGGTCCGGGTGATCGAGGGCACCACCCTCACGATGCCCGGCGGGGGCGTCGAGGAGATCAGCCCATCGGCCTCCTCGAGATCCGAGACGACACGCTGTTGTCTGGAAGCCCACCAGTTCCTCATGGACCTCAAGCCCGAGAACCGCCAGCGCTTCGCCGAGGTGGCCCGGTTGCTCGAGGAGCAGCTCGGGACGTAGCCGGTTGGGTCGAGGGACCGGCGGGATGAACTCTCAACTTCCGCCGTCGGCGGGGGTTGCCTAGGCTCCCCATCCATGCTGGACATCAAGCTGCTCCGTGAGAAGGCCGACTGGGTGCGCGAACGCCTTGCCACCCGACATGCCGGGGACGAGGCCCGGGTGACCGAGATCCTGTCCCTCGACGAACGCCGACGCTCCGCCCTGACCGAGGCCGAGCAGCTCAAGGCCGCACGCAACAGCGCGTCCAAGGAGATCGGGGCCCTCATGGGACAGAAGAAGGTCGCCGAGGCCGAGGCCCGGAAGGCGGAGGTGCGGACGATCGGGGACCGCATCGCGGAGCTCGACCGCCTCAGTGCCGAGGCCGAGACCCAGCGGGATGCCATCATGGCCATGATCCCGAACCTCCCCCACGCCAGCGTGGCCCTGGGGCGGGACGCCGCCGACAACCCGGAGATCCGCGTCCATGGCACGCCGCGCGGGTTCGACTTCAAGCCCCTCAACCACATCGAGCTGTGCGAGCGGCTCCGCCTGATCGACTTCGCCCGCGGGGCCAAGCTCAGCGGCTCCGGGTTCCTCCTCTACACCGGCTGGGGTGCGCGCCTGGAGCGGGCCCTGATCAACTTCCTCCTCGACCTCCACATCCACGAGCACGGCTACTCCGAGGTCGCACCACCGTTCATCATCGGCGAGCACTGCATGGTGGGCGTCGGCCAGTTCCCGAAGTTCCGCGACCAGGCCTATGCCGTCCAGGAGGGGCTCGACGCCTCGACCCTCGGCAAGCTGTACCTGCTCCCCACCGCCGAGGCTCCCGTGGCCAACATCCACCGTGAGGAGCTCCTCGCCGAGTCCCAGCTGCCCATCCGGTACTGCGCCTATTCCCCCTGCTTCCGGGCCGAGGCCGGTGCCGCCGGGGTGGGGACCCGCGGCATGATCCGGGTGCACCAGTTCGACAAGGTCGAGCTCATCAAGGTGGTCTCCCCGGAGACGGGCTACGCCGAGCTCGAGGCCATGGTGCTCAACGCCGAGAAGGTCCTGCAGATCCTGGGACTCCACTACCGCGTCATCAACCTCTGCACCGGCGACATGGGGTTTGCCTCCTCCAAGACCTACGACATCGAGGTCTGGGCCCCGGGACAGGGGAGCTTCCTCGAGGTGTCCAGCTGCTCCAACACCGAGGACTTCCAGGCGCGGCGGATGAACCTCCGCTACAAGTCGGCGACCGGCGAGAACCGGTTCCCGCACATCCTCAACGGCTCCGGCACGGCACTGGCCCGCCTGTTCGTCGCCCTCGTCGAGACCCACCAGCAGGCCGACGGCAGCATCGCCATCCCGGAACCCCTGCGGCCCTATCTCAAAGCCGACTGCATCCCGGCCGCGGCCTAGGGGTCGGGAGGGCATCCGGGACCGAACCAAGTCATCGGGTGAAGGGTTGGGATCGTCGCAGGTAGGCGAAGAGGTCCCGGAGCTGGGTGTCAGTCAACCCCTCCAGAAGGCCCTCCGGCATCAGGCTCCGCCCGAGGGGTTGGACGGATTCCACGTCCGACAACCTCAGTGTGAGGTCCTGTCCATCCAATCCGCGGAGCACGACCACCTGGCTGTCGCGGTCCCGGAGGATCCCCTGCAGCACACGACCGTCCTTCAGCGTGACCTCAGCCGCCGCGTAGCCTTCCCGGATCTCGGCGTTGGGATCGAGGATGCTGGGCAGCAGCGTCCTCAGGTTGTCGCGCTGGTAGGCCGTCAGATCGGGGCCGAGGTGGCCTCCCTTGAAGAACAGCCGGTGGCAGGCCGCGCAGCGCTGGCTGAAGAGCGGTTCCCCGGCGTAGGGATTGCCGGACGATTCGCCAAGGATCCGTTCCAGATCCCCGAGGGGGACGCCCGACCGGGTCGCGCTGGCCCCGGCCAGGAGACGTCGCGCCTCGTCCCGGATCTTGGGATCGCGATGGTTCCGGAGCGACTCCGCCACCTCGGAGGGGATCAACGCAGAGGGGATCTTCCCGGAATCCACGGACCTGAGGAGGTTTTGGCTCCAGGAGGGGCGACTTCCGAGGAGTGTCAGGGCCGTGGCCCGAACCTCCTCCGGCAGACCCGGCAACGATGCCGCCACGGCCATCCCGATGGTGTCGTCATCCCACCCAGACAGGGCGGCGAATGCGGCTCGGCGGAGTTCCGGGGGAGCCGATCCCAGGGCCAGGTCCTGCAACGCCTGACGCGTCTGGGGATCCCGGATGTCCGCGAGCGCCCGGACCAGCGCGATCCGATCCGTTGCTGGATCTGAAGAGCGCAGCCGTCTCAGGGCCTCCTCGGTCCCCACGGCATCCCTGCGTCGGACCTTGAGAACCAATCCCGTGATCCCACCCGTATCCAGGGCACCCAGGAGGGTCTCCGGAATCCCATCGAGGGCCTTTCCTCGGAAGGCCTCCTCGAGCCCGCGCACCAATGGGGCCATCGCGGTCTTGGAGGGTGCCATCCCGAGAAGCCGCCCACAGCGGTCGAAGTCCTCCCGCCGTCCGCTGGAGGCCAGTCGCCGCATCAGGCGAGGGAGCAGGTGGTCACGGACCACGGGACGCTCCCAGAGCGTGGCATCGGCAAGGAGATGGAGGATCGCCTCCGAGCCCTCGGGGATGCGGGACTCCAGGATCCACCAGCAGAGCAGGGGGAGACAGGGATCCGTCGCATCCTCATCGTGGGAGACGAGGCTTCGCCAACACACGAGGGCGTCGGCGAGCGGGAGCCTTCGGGCCGTGGAGGCCATCTGGGCCCGGACTCGGACGTCGGGTTCCTTCAGGATCTGGTCCCGGAGCACGGGGAGCACCCCGGGAGGCAGCCGGCGGGGGTCTCCCAGGAGTCGGACGGCCCATTCCCGGATCAACGGCTTGGGATGTCCCAATGCCCTCTTGGCCGTGGCCGTGTCCAGGGCGCCCGCCTGATGGAGGGTCCAAAGGATCTCGACCGGGGCATCGGGTTCGCGGAGAGAGTCCCGGAGTCTTCGGAGGATCCTCCTGTCCTGGCGTCCGGCGAGGACCCGGACGGCGGCCTGCCGATGCCATTTGTTCGGATGACGGAGGAGTTGGATCAGGGTCGGGGAGTCGAGTCGTGTGAGATCCACGGGCTTTTCGAGCCGGGCATTGCGCCCCCGCAGGCGGTAGATCCGGCCGGTGGTGGGGTCGATCTGCCCCTGGTAGTGCTGTCCATGCGCGATGTAGTGCTCGTAGAAATCCGCCACGAACAGGGATCCATCCGGGGCGTTCACCACGAAGACCGGCCGGAACGCGTCGTCGCCGCTCGTGACCACCGTGTCGAGATCCCGCGTCCCGAATGTGGATCCTTGCGAGGTGCGCTCGGAGGCCAGGACCAGGCTGTGGATCGGGTCGAGCCAGAACATCTGCCCTGTCCGCTGGGAGGGCAGGGCGGTGCCTTCGACCAGGGCCAGGAAGTGGGTGAACCTCTGGATGGGGGAGGCGGGCACGAGCCACGGCAGCTGGCCGAAGGTGTAGGGATTCCGAGGGGGGCCGAACTTCCCGGGATCGATGCCCTGCTTGAGGTAGATCCCGCCCTGCAGATAGTGCCACCCGCGGGTCTCCGGACCGTTGTGACCACTGAAGAGGCGGCCCTCCCCGTCGAACTCCAACCCAAACACGTTGCCACTGCCCTCGGCGAAGATCTCGTAGTCGCGTGTGCCCGGGTGGTAGCGCCAGACCATGCAGCCCTCGAAATAGACCCCGGCATCCCCGACAGCATCGAGTCCGGGCCGGACGATCCGGCTGGTGGTCGTGCTGCCCTGGCCCCCGTAGATCCAGCCATCCGGTCCCCAGGCGAGACTGTTGGCCACTGAATGGGTGTCCTCGAGTCCGAATCCCGCCAGATGCACCACCGGTGCTGCATCGGGTCGATCGTCTCCGTTGGCATCCGGGTAGAACAGCAGGTAGGGCGGGTTGAGGATCCAGACCCCGCCCCGGTCCGGCAGCGCCGCATTGGCGAGATTGAGCCCATCGACGAACACGGCATGGCGGTCGTACACCCCATCCCCATCGGTGTCCTCGTGGATCGACACCCGATCCCGTCCGGGCGTGTGATGGGGTGGTGGTGGCGGGGTCTGGTCGAAGGTCGAACGGTAGTATTTGTCCCGGCTCAGGATCTTGACGCCGGCGGGGTAGGGGTACTGACGATACTGGGTGACCCAGAGCCGACCCCGGGCATCGAAGCTCAGGTGGGTGGGTTGGGCGACCTGGGGTTCGTGGAGCAGGAGGTCGACCTGGAGATCCTCCGCGGACCGGAGACGTGCATGCGATTCCGTGGCGGGCAGGCGCGGGCCGGGGACCGTCTCGGCGGGTTCACCGAGGATCCGATGTGATTCATGATACTGGTCGAACGCTGCCCGGCCTGGACGGTCTGGAAGGGCGGGACCGGTCCGGCCGGGTCCATCCCCCGGGGCCCAGTCCCAATCTCCCTCGAGGATGCATTCGTCGAAGTAGTTCATCACGAAGGGGGCCTCGCCCTGGAATCCGACCCGGCCATCCTCGGAGAAGGCCCGGATGGCGATCTCGTTCCAGCGCCCCTTCTCGAGCAGGCCCGGCGGGATCTTGTACCGGTGGTTGCCATCCCGGGCGCTCCGGGGCTCGGGCGGAAAACCGCCGGCGCCTCCGATCCGCCGTCCATTCACGAACACCTCGTGGGCGTCGGCGATCCCGCGGACGGTGATCGTGACGGATTCCGCGAACAGGTTCCGTTCGTGCGGCGCGAAGAAGCTGTCGTGGGGCTTGATCCACGCGCGGTACCAGCCGAATCCATCCTGGGCCTGGGGTGTTGAGGCCGCGGTGCCATCGGGAACCCTCCGTGAGGTCCAGTCCGGCGAGGCCCCTTGGGCAGTCTGGAGGAGCAGTCCCAGCAGGAGCAGTCCGTGGAGTCGAATCCAGATGCAGGGTCTCATGGGCGGACCCCAAGGGCATCGGGCCCGGGGCAGGGAGTAAAGCGCGAAGGTCGGCCGGGGCGTCCCTGCAGCGCTCTCCACCTGAGGCCGCCAAGAAAAAACCCCCGCCGGGGGCGGGGGTTGATGAGGTGCAGGATATACGGGATGCCGCGCGCTTCAGAGCAGGGCTTCCTCACCCTCGAGGAACCCGTGCAGCTGACGCAGACGCGTCGGATGCCGCATCTTGCGGAGCGCCTTGGCCTCGATCTGGCGGATGCGCTCGCGGGTGACCTTGAACTGCTTGCCCACCTCCTCGAGCGTGCGGCTGTAGCCGTCGACCAGGCCGAACCGAAGCTCGAGCACCTTGCGTTCCCGCTCGGTCAGCGTGTCGAGGACCTCCGTGAGGCGCTCCTTCAGGAGCGAGTAGGAGGTCATGTCGGACGGGTTCTCGGCCGACTTGTCCTCGATGAAGTCGCCGAAGCTGGTGTCGTCGGAATCCCCGACGGGGCTCTGCAGCGAGATCGGCTGCTGGGCCATCTTGAGGACGGCCCGGACGCGGTCGACCGGCATCTGCATCTCGTCCGCGATCTCCTCCGGGGTCGGTTCCCGGCCGAAGTCCTGGATGAGCTGCTTCTGCACCCGCATCAGCTTGTTGATCGTCTCGATCATGTGCACCGGGATGCGGATGGTGCGGGCCTGGTCGGCGATCGAGCGGGTGATGGCCTGTCGGATCCACCACGTGGCGTAGGTGGAGAACTTGTAGCCGCGGCGGTACTCGAACTTCTCGACCGCCTTCATCAGGCCCATGTTGCCCTCCTGGATGAGGTCGAGGAACGACAGGCCGCGGTTCGTGTACTTCTTCGCGATCGAGATCACGAGCCGCAGGTTGGCCTCGACCATCTCGGTCTTGGCCTGGAGCGCCTTCTTCTCGAAGTGCTTCAGCTGGGCGAAGGCGTCGACGTAGCCCGTGTGGGACATCCGGACGAACTCCTCGAGGGCCGCGATCTTCCGCTCCTCCGCGTGGATCATCGCCTGGGCCTGCGCCATGCGCTTCTGGGGCTGCAGGTCGGCGATGAACTTGAGGCTGCTCTGGAACTTGTCGTGGATGTTGTCCGCGACGAGGCACATCTCCTCGATGACCTTCTGCTTGTAGTAGAACTTCGGGAACGAGCGCTGGAGCTTCTCGTCGGCCTTCTTCAGGTCCTGTGTGATCTTCTCGCGCTTGGTCTTCGACTCGCACTCGAGGAGCAGCCGCCAGTGCTGGTCGACCTGCTGGTCGAGGGCGCGGACGTCCTTCACCAGCTTGCGGAGGGCCTTCAGGTGCTCATCCCGGGTCTCGATCTTCTTGTCGACGATCACCCGGTCGAAGCGCTCCTTCGGGGGCTCGGAGATCAGCTTCTCGGCGAGGGCGATGTGCTCCTTCCCGGAGAAGCCGAAGCTGTGGATGATGCGCTTGACCTCGTTCTCGTTGTCCTCGATGCGCTTGGAGATCTCGACCTCCTGCTCGCGGGTGAGCAGCGGGACCTGGCCCATCTGCTTGAGGTACATACGGACGGGGTCGTCGAGGATGTCGAGGCGCGCCTTGTCGTCGGGCTGCTCCTCCTCGGCCTCCTGGGCCTTCGGACGGTCCACCTCGGCCTGGTCGACGATGTCGATCTCGAGGTTCCGGAGCTTGATGTAGATCTCGTCGAGATCCTCCGGGGCGAGGTTGTCCGGGAGGGCGTCATTGATGTCGCCGTAGGTGAGATAGCCCTGTTCCTGGGCGAGCCGGACCAGTTCCTTGATCTTCTCGGTGAGGTCCACGCCGCTGGCGCTCTTGATGGTGCCGAGCTGGGCGGAGGTGTCACCCTCGGGGCCTGCCACCGGCTTCGCCGCCGGGAACTGTGGATTTGAGGGGATCTGGGCCGGGGATGCCGCTGGCATCAACCCGCTCCTGGTGACTGGCCGTGCTGGCCGTGCTGGCGTGGCGGTCTCGGGGGCCTTGGGTTCCGGCGCCTTCACGGGCTTTACCGCCGGGGCCTTCGCCGCCACCGGTTTTGTCGCCGGGGTCGGCGTCGGCGTCGGCGCCTTCTTGGCCGGCTTCGGGGTGGGGGCCGACTTCTTGGCCGGGGCCGCAGGGCGCTGGACGGCGACGGGCATCGCGGCCTTGGGGGCCGACTTCTTGGCTTGCTTTTTGGACATACAAAAAGGCTCCCGTCGAGTCACGACAGGGAGACCACACCTGAGCCAGCAACTATGGGTGACGATGACGGAAGGGTCAAGAACTCGAAAAAAGGAAGACGGACTCCCAGGGCCCATCCCGGGGGTTGCTGCGGGATTGGGGGCGGATCAGGCCGCCTTTTTGGCGGGACGCCGCGTGATCAGCGGCGGTTCCTCACCCCGGACGACCGCCCGCGTGATGGTGATGCCACCGACGTCGTCCGAGGTGGGTACCTCGAACATGATGTCGCGCATCAGGCGCTCCAGCAGGCTGCGCAGGGCCCGGGCCCCGGTTCCCTTGCGGAGCGCCAGCGTCGCAAGCTCCCTGCAGGCATCCTGCGTGACCTCCAGGGCGACCCCGTCGAGCGCCAGCAACTTGGCGAACTGCTTCACCAGGGCGTTCCTCGGCTCGAGGAGAATCCGGACCAGGTCGTCCTCCGTGAGTTCGTCCATGACGGACACGGCAGGCAGACGACCGATGAACTCGGGGATGAAGCCGAACGTGATCAGGTCCTCGGGCTCGACCTCCCGGGGCCTGGGGAGACGCGGCCGCGCGGGCTCCCCCGCGACCGCTGGCGGAGCGAACCCGATGACCCTCCGGCCGAGGCGCCGCTCCACGATCCGGTCGAGCCCGACGAAGGCCCCGCCGCAGATGAACAGGATCTGGGTCGTGTCGACCCGGATGTACTCCTGCTGGGGGTGCTTGCGTCCGCCCTGGGGCGGGACGTTGCAGGTCGTCCCCTCGAGGAGCTTGAGCAGCGCCTGCTGGACGCCTTCCCCGCTGACGTCGCGGGTGATCGAGACGTTCTCCGTCTTGCGGGCGATCTTGTCGATCTCGTCGATGTAGATGATGCCCATCTGCGCCCGCTTGACGTCGTAGTCCGCGTTCTGCAGCAGGCGCAGGATGATGGTCTCGACATCCTCGCCCACATACCCCGCCTCGGTCAGCGAGGTGGCGTCCGCGATGGCGAAGGGGACGTCGATCAGACGGGCGATCGTCTGCGCCGCGAGGGTCTTCCCGCAGCCGGTCGGGCCGATCAGCAGGACGTTGCTCTTCTGCAGCTCCACCCCGTCGTCCGAACCGGAGGGCTCCTGGTTCAGGATGCGCTTGTAGTGGTTGTAGACGGCGACGCTGAGGGTCCGCTTGGTGTCCTCCTGTCCGACGATGTGCTGGTCCAGGAGGCGTTTCAGCTCCGCGGGCTTCGGCACGCTGAGGCGTCGGAGTTCCTTCTGGCCCTCCTCCCGGAGCTCCTTGGCGAGGACGTTCTGGCAGACGCCGATGCAGGCGTCGCAGATGTAGACGCCCGGTCCCGCGACCAGCTTGCGCACCTCTGAGCGGCCCTTGCCGCAGAAGCTGCACATCGTGATCTGGTTGGCGCGGGCCATCGGTATCCTCCGCTCGTCTACTTGGACTCGGGCTTCGTGTCGGCGTCGACCAGTGCCGGGACCTCGCGCCGGGAGGCCACCACCTCGTCGACGAGTCCGAATTCCTTGGCCTGCTCGGCGGTCATGAAGTTGTCGCGGTCACATGCCTTCTCGACGACGTCGTAGGGCTGTCCGGTGTGGCGGCTCAGGAGGGTGTTCAGCCGCTGCTTCAGGGAGAGCATGTGCTTCACGCGGATCTCGACGTCGCTGGCCTGGCCCTCGGCACCGCCCAGCACCTGGTGGATCATGATGTCGGAGTTGGGCAGGGCGAAGCGCTTGCCCTTGGTGCCGGCGCAGAGCAGG
>JBDLQQ010000361.1:0-3047 GCA_039800465.1 Verrucomicrobiota bacterium | reverse complement strand
CCGACCCGGTAGCAGATCGCCGAGGCGAGGACGCTCCGATACCGCAGGGCCATGAGGGCGGGTGCCGTGCTGCAGGAGCAAGGGACACCGAGGAATGGGAGCCAGGCCCCCTTGTCGCCCGCATGCTGGTCCGACAACAACGCCAGCAGGATGCGTCCCCGGGACATCGTCTGGCGCAGCGCCTCCGATTCGGAACGGCGCTCGAAGAACAGGGTTCCCGATCGGCCGCGCAGGTCCTGGAACACCCGGTTGAGACCCGGCTGGCGCAGTGCCCGGTAGGTCGTGGCAGCGGTCCACCCGGGCATCACCTCACGGACCCGCGCAAACAACTCGAAGTTCCCGAAGTGCCCGATGACGCCCACGACGGAATCGACACCCTTCGGGAGCTGCTCCAATCCCACCCACTCCAGACGTCCCTCGAGCTGTTGGGATGACATCGACGCGGTCTTGAGCGCACAGAGGTAGTTCTCGCCCAGCCTGAGGAAGTTCTCCCGTGCGATGGCACGCCGTTCCTCGGGGGTCTTCACGGAACCGAAGACCCGTTCCAGGTTCGACAGCGCCACGCGCCGGTGCCGCCGATCCACCCTCCATCCGATGGCCCCAGCCACCCGTCCCATCCGCGCGACCCAATCGAGGGGCCAGGCCTGCACGAAGGCGATGAGGAGCCGACCTGCCTGGTAGAGGAGCCAGTTCACTTGAAGCAGATGCGGCGGACCGCGTCGTCGAATCCCTCGGCGCCCTGGATGATCTTGATCTCCACCCGCATGAAGTAGATCGGAAGGTCGCGGCGATCGATCTTCGGGAATCGGACCGCATCCTTCTGCGTGGTGACCAGCAGTTCCGCACCACGCTTCTTGGCCCGGTTGATGGCATCGAGGACCTCCTGCTGGCTGAACCGGTGATGGTCGGCGAAGCGGCGGGCGAGGACGATGCGGGCCCCCAGTTCCGTGAGCTTGGCCTCGAAGCTCTCCGGCTGCGCGATGCCGCTCAGGCTGGCGATGCTCAGGCCCCGGAGTCGGTCGAGCCCATGTCGCTCCCCGGTGAACACGTCCTCGAAGTAGAGGGGATGGTGCACACACTCCACGATCTCGGCGCGGTCGTTCAGCCGTCGGATCCGGGCCCGGAGGGCATCGAGCCGGGCCACCGCCTCGGGTGTGTCCCGGTTGACCTTGGTCAGGAAGATCACGCTGGCCCGACCCAGGTGTGACGGCGGCTCACGGAGGGTCCCGCGCGGGAGCAGATGCTCGTTGCCGAACGGTTGCTGGGCGTCCACCAGCACCACGTCGGTCCGACGTCCCGCCAGACGCCAGTACTGGAACCCGTCATCGAGCAGCAGCGTGTCGCAGCCGAAGCGCTCCACCGCATAGCGGCCGGCCTTGACCCGATCCTTGTCCACCAGCACGACCACGTCCCGCAGGTTGCTGGCCAGCATGTAGGGCTCGTCGCCGGACGAATCGGAGTCGAGGAGCAGGGACTGCCCATCGGAAACCACCCGCGGCGGCGTCGTGTCCTCGCGCAGCAGGAACTTGTCGACGAGGCGTTCCGAGAGGGGTTTCGGACGCGAACGGTAACCGCGGGAGAGGATGGCGACCTTGCGTCCGGCATCCTGCAGGGCCCGGGCGAACTTCTCCACGACGGGGGTCTTGCCGGTGCCACCCACGGTCAGGTTGCCCACCGCGATGACCTGTACGCCCAGGGTGGCATCCCGGAGGATGCGGACGTTGTAGAGGAGTCGACGCGATCGCACGGCCAGCGCGAAGCCCTTGGAGAGCGACAGCAGCACCAGGCGCATGGCCGCGGCCTTCTTGCCCGGGCGCTGCTCGAAGATCACATCGAGCAGCCACGTCTCCGCCTCCTCCACAAACTTCTGCCAACGCTCACGCACGTCCCCCCGACGATGCCAAGCCGCGCCCCAACCAGAAAGCGCGAATGCCGTTGGAGAGCCCGCGAACGCTTGGCGATCGACTTGCCCCCAGGCCCATCCCAACCTCGCGTGTCCGCTTCCACCATGAGACTCGACGCCCATCAGCATTTCTGGAGGTACAGCCCGGAGCGCTATCCCTGGATCCCGAAGGGTTCCGCGCTCGCCCAGGACTGGCTGCCTGCCGACCTCGCACAGCTCCAAGCCCCGCTCGGTCTCGAGGGATCCATCGCGGTCCAGGCGCAGCAGACTGTCGCCGAGACCGAGTGGCTGCTGTCGCTCGCAGACCAGGACCACCGGGTCCGAGGGGTCGTGGGATGGGTCGACCTTCAGCAGGACCGCGTCGAGGACGACCTCGCACGGCTTGCGACGCACCCCCGGCTGGTCGGGGTCCGGCATGTGGTCCAGGACGAACCCGACGACCAGTTTCTGCTCCGGCCCGCATTCCAGCGGGGCATCGGTCGGCTCCAGGCCTTCCGGCTCCGATACGACATCCTGATCTATCCCCGACAGCTCCCAGCGGCGATCCAGCTGGTCCGCGCATTTCCAGAGCAGCCCTTCGTCCTCGACCACATCGCGAAGCCGTTCATCCGCGCCGGCACCCTGTCGCCGTGGCGGGAGCAGATCCGGGAACTGGCGGGACATCCCAACGTCCTGTGCAAGGTGTCGGGCATGGTCACCGAGGCGGACCACCAGAATTGGAAGCCGGACGACTTCGCACCCTATCTCGATGTGGTCTTCGAGGCCTTTGGGTCCCAGAGGCTGATGTTCGGCTCGGACTGGCCGGTCTGTCTCCTGGCGGGCAGCTACGGCCGGGTGGTTGGACTGCTGGAGGACTACGTCCGCACCCGAACCCGGCTGGATTCCTCCGAGACCGCCGGGCTCTGGGGCCTCAATGCCGCCCGGTTCTACGGGATCCAGACCCTGGGATAGTTCCGTCGAGCGCTGGGGCCAACCGGTTCATCCGGGTCGCCGGAGCACCCCGGAGGGGGCCGGGGTCAGGCGGGTTCCTTGAGGATCTCGATGAACCGCTTGAGGGCTGGCGACAGCACCTTGCTCCGGCGGTGGATCACCGCGAGGGGGCGTCCGGGCAACGTGTCCGAGAACGGGATGCTGACCAGAGTGT
>JBDLQQ010000360.1:0-3936 GCA_039800465.1 Verrucomicrobiota bacterium | reverse complement strand
TTGGGGCTGTGACATTCGGAGCATTCCTTCCGAGACCGATGCAGCGGGCGGTGTGTTCCGGAAGTGAGTCGCAAGTGTGACGTTTCTGTTACGGACCACACGAACGCTCCGGCTTGGCATGCCCAACAATCCCTGGCTGCACCCTGCAAGGCATCGTCACGGAGTCGTTACCCGCCTGACATCCGCGCGACACCGGGCACGCGGGATCCTGAGGGCGATGAATCCATCTTCATCCAAGATCCTTGGGGTGATTCTGCCTCTGTTGACGGCCTCGTCCGGAATGCTCTGGGCCGCGGAGCCCTCCCTCAACTCCACCCGCGAGACGGTGGCCCAGTGGGTTCAGACCCAGCAGCTGATCTCCAAGACCCGGAGCGACTGGGAGGCCGACCGCGAACTGCTGCAGCAGTCCAAGGCCCTGTTCGAACGCGAGTTGAAGGCGGTCCAGGAGGAGATGGGCAAGCAGAGCACGAACAGCTCTGTTGCCGATGCCGAACGGCTGAAGGCTGAGACGGAGCTCAAGCGCTCCAACGAGGCCCTCGAGCGGGCCCGGGTGGCAGCGGTGGCCCTCGAGGCCGAGGTCAAATCCCTCCTCCCCCTCCTCCCCGCGGCCGTCCTCTCCACCGCCCAACCCCTCCTCAACAAGCTGCCTGCCGATCCCAGAAACACGAAGGCCGCACCCACCGAACGCATCCAGACCCTCGTGTCGCTCCTCAACGAGATCGACAAGTTCAACAATGCCGTGACCGTCTTCACCGAGAAGCGGAAGGGCCCGAACGGAGAAGAAGTCTCGGTGGAGACCGTCTATGCCGGGCTCGGGGCTGCCTACTTCGTAAACGAGTCTGGGGACTTCGCCGGACACGGGCGTCCGGGTCCCCAGGGCTGGGACTGGACCCTCGATCCCAAGCTCGCGGATCCCGTCCGGGAAGTCATCCGGATCTACCGCAACGAGCGCACCGCACGCTTCGTGAGCCTCCCCGCCACCGTCGAATGACCCCATTTTTCCGTCCTATGTCCTTCCGTTCTCTCCATGCCGTCGCCCTGGGGGTGACCCTCTCGCTGGGAGCCATCGCCGCGGAGGCCGATCTCACTGGCCTCGCCAACGGGGCCCAGTCCGACCTCCAGAAGGCCCTCTCAACCCTCGCCGAGGTCCGACAGAAGATCGAGGCCGAGCGGGTCCCGATGGGACGCGAGATCAACGAACTCGAGCAGCGCCTCGCCGACCAGAGGGCCGAGCTCTCGAAGGTCCAGCGGTTCCAGGAGAACCAGCTCGTCGAGCTCAACGCCCTCAAGGCGGAGGCCAAGCGCCGGGCCGACGAGGTCAGCTACATCGACTCCCTCCTCACCGAATACACCCGTGCGTTCCGGTCCCGTCTCAACTTCGCCGAGGAAGCCAAGTACCTCCCCGCCGTCGAGGCGGCCGAGAAGGCGGCCGTAGCGCCAGACCTCACCCCGGCCGATCGGATCGATAGCCGTTCCGCCATCCTCAAGACCGCCCTCGGACGCGGCCGCTCAGCGCTGGGCGGCGAGATCTTCGAGGGACGCGCCCTCGACCGTCAGGGTCGGGTACAGAAGGGTAAGATTGCCCTCATCGGTCCCATCGCCCTCTTCGCCGACGCTGGAGGCACCACGGCGGGGCTGCTGCAGATGGAGCTGAACAAATCCGACCCCACGGTCATCGCCATCGACCCGGAGACGGAGACCGCCACCCGGGAACTGGTGAACACCGGCAAGGGCCGGATCGCCCTCGATCCAACGCTCGGGAACGCCTTCAAGCTCAGTGCGATGGAGGAGACCTTCTTTGAGAAGATCAAACACGGCGGCTGGGTGATGGTGCCGCTCCTGATCCTCGGCTTCGCGACCGCGGTCGTGGCCTTGGTGAAGTGGATCCAACTCTCCCGGGTCCGCCTCGCCACCGAGAAGGACCTCCAGACGGTGCTCCAACACCTTGAGAAGGGGGATGCTCCCAAGGCCCTCGCCCACGCCCGCTCGATCACCGGCCCCGCCGGGGAACTGCTCTCCGCCGCCGTCGAACATGTCGACGAGAAGAAGGAGTATATCGAGGAGGTCATGTACGAGAAGATGCTGGGCTGGCGGATCCGACTCGAGCGCGGCCTCCCCTTCCTCGCCCTCACCGCCACGACAGGACCGCTCTTCGGTCTCCTTGGCACGGTCATGGGCATGATCGCCCTCTTCAAGCTCATCTCCAGCTTCGGCAGTGGCGATCCGAAGGTCCTCGCCTCCGGCATCTCTGAAGCCCTCATCGCTACCGCCTCGGGCATGATGGTCGCCATCCCGGCCCTGCTGCTCCACGCCTTCCTCAGCCGCAAGGCCAAGGGGATCATGGGCAGCCTCGAGCAGACCTCGGTCGGGTTCATCAACGGCCTGCCCGAGCAGAACCCCTTCGCCTGAACGATTCGCCAGCCTTCCGATGAACGCCTTCTTCCAGGAACTCCTCCACGCCTGGTCCACAGGGGGATGGGTCATGATCGCCCTCGCGGTCCTCGGGGTGATCATCTACGGCACCGCTGCCTACCTGGTCGTCAACCTCTACCACCGCGGCATCACCCGCATCAGCGATGCCGACATGCGCCGCTGGGTCGGGGATCCGGCCAACGCCCCGGGAGAATTCCGGGAACTGATCCGCTACACCCAGGATGAGGTCCGATCCCTGGAGGACATCGAGGGCCGCTTCCGGGAAATCGAGTCCAGCAAGGTCTCGGAGGTCGACCGCCGGATCACGTTCCTGAACGTCATGGTCGTCGGCGCCCCGCTCTTCGGCCTGCTCGGCACCGTGCTGGGCATGCTGCTCACCTTCAAGGCGATCGGCATCGGTGGCGGCTCAGCTTCGGAGATCGTCTCGAAGGGCATCAGCGAGGCGTTGGTCGCGACCCAGACCGGGATGATGGTGGCGATCCCCGGCCTCATCGTCGCCTACATCGCCAAGATCCTTCGGAACGAGTTCGTCTCGTTCCTGGCCCGCCTCGAGACCATCACACTCCGGCACTTCCGCCCTCAGTTCCATGGCATGACCCGCGTGTTCACCAAGCCCACCGGGCAGAAACCCGCCTGAACGCCCTCCCAGCCCCCTTTCCCTCCCCATGAAGTTCCGCCGCCATCTCGCCGAGGCCGAGGAAAACATCGACCTGAACCTGATCCCGCTCATCGACGTGATCATGTTCCTCCTCATCTTCTTCATCTCCACCACGAGCTTCGTCGAGGAGCCCGGTGTGACCGTCGACAAGCCCCAGGCCGCCAGCGCCCGGCAGCTGGAGAAGAACAGCATCATCTTCGCCGTCACGTCGGACGGGAAGGTCGCCTACGGCGGGAAGGAGATCGGGCTCGGCGGTGTCCGCCCCACCGTGAAACGCCTCTGCGCCAAGGAGCCCCTGCCGGTCGTCATCCAGAGCGATGAGAACTCCCGGTCGGGGGTCCTGATCCGCGTGATCGACGAAGCGAAGCTGGGCGGGGCCAAGGACGTGAGCCTCGCCACGGAGAAGAGCTGAGCCCCGGACACCGGCATGCGGAAGGTCTACCAGCATTCGGAGTCCCAACGGGGGGTTTGGATCGCCATGGCGACGTCAGTCGTCATGACCTTCTCCATCTTCCTCGTGCTGCCGTTCACCCACGTGGTGGCTCGTCCGGAGCGGACCCTTGAACTGCGCAAGGCGAGCGTTGCCGACATCCCGCCCCCCGCGGAGGAAGAGCCCCCACCGCCGCCAGAACAGGAGAAGCCCCAGGAGGACACCCCGCCGCCTCCCTCCCTCGCCGACACCCCCCAGCAGGTCCCGGTCATGGCCGACCTCGACGTCGCCGTCGGGGGTGGCGGCTTCCTGCCTGGATTCAGCAGCCTCGCCGGCTCACAGGCCACCCAGGAGACCGAAGGGGTCGCCGAAGCCTTCAGCGCTGCCGACCTCGAGGAACGTCCGCAGCCCACCG
>JBDLQQ010000359.1:0-18635 GCA_039800465.1 Verrucomicrobiota bacterium | reverse complement strand
AGACCTTCGTGAACAGCTTCGGGCCGGAGTCCCCGACCACCTTCAACATCGGGACCAACCTCCTGGCTGATGACGGCGTGCTCTCCGTCCTCGTGTTCAACCTCAACGACCGTCCCGTCCTGTTCCCGCTCGAGGACGGCCTTGAGGTGCTCTATCCGGCGGGCTCGTTCGCCCCGAACTTCGCCCGGGGCTTCGTGATCATCGCCTGCTGGCTGGCCCTCCTCGCCGCCATCGGCCTCTTCGCCGCCTCCAAGCTCCAGTTCAGCGTCGCGGCCTTCGTCTCGATGGGAATCCTCATCGTCGGACTCTCCAGCGGCACCCTCAAGCAGGTCGTGGAGCAGAAGGGCATCGTCGGCATCGACCACGACACCGGCCAGGTCTCCGCCGAGACCTTAATCAACCGGACCGCAGTGACCCTCTACGGGGGCGCCCAGAAGCTGATCGACCTCATCACGGGCTACGACCCGGTCGACGCCCTGAGCACCGGTCGGATGATCACCTGGGGCCGCCTGGCGCAGGCGGTCCTTCTGGTGGTGGGCGTGGCTGGGGGTTCCTTTGCGGCGTTCGGCATCTGGATCTTCACCCGGCGGGAGCTGGCGGCACCGATATGAGCCCTCGCTTCCACAAGGTCATCGGCATTGGGGTCCTGGTGCTGGCGCTGGGCCTCTCGAGCTTCCTCCAGCGCGGACTCAACCGCGACCGCGAACGGCTGGGCATCACCCGGACGACGGTCATCAGCAATGCACCCCCGGTGCTGGCCTTCACGACGGTCGCCCTCGGCGCCTTCCGCGGCCTCATCGCCAACGCGCTCTGGATCCGGGCCAACGACCTCCAGGAGGAGGGCAAGTACTTCGAGGCGGTCCAGCTCGCTGACTGGATCACCAAGCTCCAGCCCGGGCTGGATTCCCCGTGGATCTTCCAGGCCTGGAACATGGCCTACAACATCTCGGTCAAGTTCCCCGAGTACGCCGACCGCTGGCTCTGGGTCCTTCGGGGCATCGAGCTGCTCCGGGACGGCGGCCTCCGCTACAACCCCGGCAAGGCCCTCATGTACCGGGAACTCGCCTGGTTCTATCAGCACAAGATCGGCCAGAATCTCGACGATGCACACAGGATCTACAAGACGCGCTGGTTCGAGCTGATGAACCCGCTGTTTCCCTATGGGCGCGCCGACTACGCGAAGCTCCTGAAGCCCGAGACCCCGGAGGATCAGGAACGAATCCGGCGCCTCACGGCCGAGTTCAAGATGGATCCCCGGATGATGCAGAAGGTGGACGAGACGTATGGTCCGCTGGACTGGAGGCTGCCCGAGGCGAGTGCCATCTACTGGGCGATGGTCGGCATCGAGAACTCCCCCAACCAGGACAAGCTCCCGCTGCGACGGACGATCTACCAGCCGATGTTGGGAACCCTCCACCACGGTCGCATCATCACCAACCGCATCACCCAGATGCCGGATCTGCGCCCGAACCTCGACATCATCCCCAACGCCTCGAAGGCCTATGAGGAGGCGGTCGCCTCCGAGACCGTGGAGAACAAGAGCCACATCGAGCGCGCCCACCGCAACTTCCTCAAGGACTCCGTCTACTTCCTCTACGCGAACAACCGCCAGCCGGAGGCGCAGAAGTGGTTCAACTACCTGCGTCAGAAATATGGCGTCGGACCCGAGACCGGCATCGATCCCAACGCGACGATGGAGTCCTTCGCCCTCGGCAAGATCGAGGAGGACGTCAACGAGACCTCCCGGGACCGGGTCACCCAGGCGCTCCAGGGGTTGATCGCCACCGCCTACGACCAGTTGGCGCAGGGGGACAACGACCAGTATCTGGGCCTCGAGAAGATGGCGTCGAAGGTCTACCAGGTGTATTCGACCAAGGTGAGCCTGCCCGCCCAGGCGCAGCGTGTGGCATTGCCGCCGCTGTCGGAGATCAAAAGGGATGTCCTCCTCGAGATCCTGCGACCGGCTCCCAACGTGAATCCGGAATACCAGGCCCGGCTGCGGACGGAGCTGAACCTGCCGGCCAGCTTCGGGGTGCCCTCCACCAATGCGGCTCCCGCCGGGACGGTGGCGCCGGGATCAAAGGCATCCCCAGCCGCTGGAGCCCAGCCCCAGCCGAAGCCCTGATCCAGTCATGGACGGCTCCGGGGCGACAGCGGCGTACACGGGGTTGTCGGGTCAGCAGTACCACGGCGCCAAACGTTCGATTCCTCCCTCCGCATTGCCGTGGGTGTATCGGGTCCGGTCCCGGATGTTTCAGCCCCAGGTCGCTCCGGATGCCGTCGTGCTCGAATGGGGCTGTGGGGCCGGATGGAATCTTGCAGGACTGAGGTGTCTGCGACGGGTGGGGCATGATGTCACCCCGGATCTCGCCGAGACGGTCCGCCCGCTCGGCATCGAATTCGTCCTCGATCCCACGACGCTCCCGTCGAATGCCTTCGACGTCTTGATCTGCCACCACGTGCTGGAGCACGTCCCGGATCCTCTGGCGGTGCTTCAGGGATTCCATCGGATGCTGCGTCCCGGCGGCCGGCTCCTCCTGGCGGTCCCCTTCGAGAAGGAGCGGCGCTACCGGCGGTTTGATCCGGGGGAACCCAACCACCACCTGTACTCGTGGAATGTCCAGACGCTCGGAAATCTCCTGACAGTGGCTGGATGGGAGTGCCGGAGCCTGGGGCTTCGAGACTACGGCTACGAGCGGATCGCGGCCCGGTGGGCCACCCGGCTCCATCTGGGGGAACCCGGCTTTGCCCTCGTCCGCAGGCTCGTGCATCTCCTCGAGCCCATCGAGGAGATCAGCGGCGTGGCGACCTCGCTGCGGTGAGTTCAATCCCCTCCTCTTGGGAAACCTGTTGCCCCGGTCGTTGGATCTGGGGCCCGCCCCGGGGTCGGTTGCCCTCCGGGTGTGTCTCTAATCCGTCTTCACCTTCCGGGTGACGGTCCCCACGAAGACGAACGGCCCCGCGGGCGTCCTGAAGATGAAGTAGGGCTCTGTCATTCCTGGGTAGATGGGCTGGCGGAGGGTCACAGCCCCGAACTCAGGACCCTGTCCTGCGGCGCGGTAGACGGCCTCGGCCTCCAGTTCGTCCATCGCAACTGGCCACGGGAGGCGGGCACTTCCCATCCACGGCATGGGCCGGAATTCCGGGCTCACCGGCTGGGTCCAGTCCGTCTCGTCCACCACCACGGTGCCGCCCTCCACTTGGAGGACCACCCGCAGGGTGACCTCGTCGGGATACGTCTCCACCAGGGTGCTTGGGATGGAGCTGGCCTCCAGCAGGATGGCCCCGCGCCACTGGTCCCGGACGACACGGACGATCCGGTCCACCCGTCCATTGAATCCCGGCGTCTCGAGGGTGCGCACCCGGAGGAACCGTTGGGTCTCCGAGCCCGTGAGGACCCGACTGACCGTGGGGCCGGAGGTCGAGTCCACCGCGACGATGTTCCAGGAACCGCCATCCAGACGGTCGGTGGACTCCCAGACCACACGACGGGTGCTGGCCGGGCAGGTGGCTTCAAATTGAAGGCCGTCCGGCCCCGCGGCACCCCGCAGGGTGGGTTCCGAGGCCGACTGGGCGGAGATCTGTAGGATGACCCAAAGGGAGAGGATGGCGCTGGACCAAATCCGGGAGCGGGGCGGTTTGGATTTCATCGGGATTGGGTTTTTGGCCGGTCGGTCGGGGTTCTCAAGACCAAGGCCGTCAAATGTGGCAAGGCTCGACCCGGGCGAAGCTGGGGGATTTTCCGGTATACGACGAGACCCGGTTTCTTCAGTATTTCGCACGTATCCGGTGGCCGTTGTAAGCATCATCATTCCGAATCGGAACCGCGCAAAACTCGTGGTAGAGGCGCTGGAGTCGCTCCGGGCGCAGACCTTCCCAGATTGGGAGGCACATGTCGTCGATGACGATTCGACCGATGGGAGTTTCGAGGCTGTCACATCGCTTTCTCGAGTGGACGCGCGAATCCACTCCCACAGACGTCGGGGGCAACGGGGCGGTAATACCTGTCGTAATGAGGGTTTTGGGTATTCCTCGGGAGAGTGGGTGATCTTCCTCGACTCGGACGACCTCCTGTCGCCGGGATGCCTGGAGGGAAGGCTCCGGTGTGTGGAAGGCAGGACCGAGATCGACTTCGGGGTTTTTCCACACGACCACTTCGAATCAACTCCGGGTGATCTCGATGACGCCTTCGAGATTCCTCAATCCGACGACTACGTCGCCAGCCTCCTGGCATTTGATGTCCCTTGGCAAACCGCGGGACCCCTCTGGAAACGATCTTCGCTTTCCCGCCTTGAGCCCTGGGATCCGGATCTGAAATCGGGACAGGACATCGACTTCCACGTCCGGGCCCTGGTGAATGGGATGCGATTCCAGATTTTCGATGCGCCGCGGTTCTATGTGAGGCAGGCGTCCCATGAGTCGGTGTCCCGGAGACCCATGGATCGGGACTACCTCGAGCATCGCGAAAAGCTGATGGCTCGTGCCTGGGACTTGCTGAATCAGAAGAACCAATGGACGCCGTTGCGTCGGGTTCTTGTGGCCCGACTCCACTGGGTTGTCTCGGAGTCGTGGCGGATTCTTGGCGACGAGAGGCGTGCGGTGGATCTCTGGACGACAGCCCTGAGCCGCCAGGTGATCAGTCGGGTGACGTACTTCCAGGGGCGCTTGTTCCTCGTGGGCTTTGAGATTCCGGTGGTGGGTTCTGCTCTCCGTGCCTTTCGCCGTGTCATCTGGCCTCCAGAGATGAGGCACGCCTTGCCTTTGGAGAGGATCAGACGCCGGGTTTGAGCTTCGGAAGGCCCTGGAAGGTTCTGGGACATCCACGTGAGATTTCCACTTCCACGGTGGACCCCGCTGGCGTTCACTCCCCGCGCAGTGGTTTGAACGCATGAAAATCGTCCTCGCTTACTCGGGAGGTCTCGACACCTCCGTCCTCCTCTCCTGGATCAAGGAAACCTACGGCAACGCCGAGATGATCGCCTTCTGCGCCAACGTCGGCCAGGACGACGAGCTCCGCGGGCTCGAGAAGAAGGCCCGCAAGACCGGGGCCTCGAAGATCTACATCGACGACCTCCAGGAGGAGTTCGCCTCGGACTTCATCTTCCCGATGATGCGCGCCGGGGCCATCTACGAGGGACAGTACTTCCTGGGCACCTCCATCGCCCGCCCGCTCATCGCCAAGCGCATGGTCGAGATCGCCCGGGCCGAGAAGGCCGACGCCGTGGCCCACGGCGCGACCGGCAAGGGCAACGACCAGGTCCGCTTCGAGCTCACCACTGCAGCCCTCGCCCCGGGACTCGACATCATCGCACCGTGGCGGGATGAGCGGTACCGGAAGCAGTTCCCGGGTCGGCAGGAGATGATCGACTACTGCGCCGCCAAGGGGATCCCGGTCCAGGCCAGCGCCAAGAAGCCCTACTCGATGGACCGCAACCTCCTGCACATCTCCTACGAGGCCGGCATCCTGGAGGATCCGTGGTACGACGCCGGCGACCTCAAGAACCGCGACTATTTCACGACCCTGTCGGTCCTGCCCGAGGACGCCCCGGACAAGCCAGAGTACGTCACCCTCGAGTTCGAGCGCGGCGACTGCGTCGCGGTGAACGGCAAGTCGCTCAATCCGCTGGGCGTGATGCGCACCCTCAACAAGCTGGGTGGCAAGCATGGCGTGGGGCGCGTCGACATGGTCGAGAACCGCTTCGTCGGCATGAAGAGCCGCGGCGTCTACGAGACCCCGGGTGGCGCCATCCTCCACTTCGCCCATCGTCAGATCGAGTCCCTCACGATGGACCGCGAGGTCATGCACCTGCGCGATTCGCTCATCCCGCGCTATGCGGAACTCGTCTACTACGGCTTCTGGTTTGCCCCCGAGCGCCTCGCCCTCCAGGCCCTCGTCGAGGAGTCCCAGCGCACCGTCTCCGGCACCGTCCGGGTGAAGCTCTACAAGGGCGGCATCCACGCTGCCGGCCGCAAGAGCCCGGTCAGCCTCTACAACCCGCACATCGCGACCATGGATGCCGATCCGACCAAGGCCTACAACCAGGACGACGCCACCGGCTTCATCCGCCTCAATGGCCTCCGCCTGCGGGTCAACAGCACGGTCAACGGCGCCAAGACCCTGTCGAAGATGGCTTGAGGAAAGCTGAGAGTTGAGAGGTGAGAGTTGAGGGTTCGTACAAGCCTCACTCGGTCCCACGTTTGGTGGGTGAGCAGTGCCCTGCGAACCGGTCAGACGGAGCAGACCCTGACCGGGTGGCTGGACCGCCCTCTTCGAGGGCACACCCTCAGATCTCGGAACCTGCGGCACTCGCTCTTTGACGGATCGGAAAGTGGGTCTGCCACTCCGCGCCCAGCCCTCGCCAGGCTTGTCTGAACCCTCAGCTCTCACCTCTCAACTCTCAGCTCGTCTCCCCCCATGCTCCCCTTGAACCAGGTGGCGATCCGGCTTCATCCGGACGACGACGTCGTGGTGCTGAAGAAGTCGATCGAGGCCGGAACTGTGCTGGACTCGGGCGAGGGAGCGGTGACGGTGGCAAGAGCGACCCAGCGGGGACACAAACTCGCCGTGCGGCCTCTTCCTGAAGGCTCTCCGGTCCGGCGATACGGGCAGGTCATCGGGTTCGCCAAGGGAACGATTGGGGCGGGCGATTGGGTCCACTCGCATAACCTCGTGCTCCGGGACATGCAGCGGGAGTATGAGTTCGCGACCGACATCCGGACGATGCCCCCGGTGGGGCCTGGCGAGGCTCGGGAGTTCCTCGGCTTTGCCCGTCCGGGGGGGCGGGTCGGGACCCGCAACTACCTCGCGGTCATCTCCAGCGTCAACTGCTCGGCCAGCGTGTCGAAGTACGTGAAGGCACGGTTCCCCGAGGAACGGCTCCGCAGGGAGTTCCCGAATGTCGATGGCGTCCTGGCCTTCACCCACAAGAGCGGCTGCTGCGTCCAGCCGGGCGAACCCCACGCGATGCTGCAGCGGGTCCTCACCGGGGTGGCCCGGCATCCGAATGTCTTCGGGTATGTGATGATCGGACTCGGCTGCGAGGGACATCAGCTGAGTGGACTCCGTACCGATGGCCGGCTCGATCATCTTCGTCCCGGGGAGGCGGCACCGACCTTCCTGAACATCCAGCAGCAGGGGGGCGTGCAGAGAACCATCGATGCCGCGGCCGCCGCGGTGGAGACGTTGTTGCCCCGGGCGAACGCCGTGGTCCGGACCCCGCAGTCGCTGCAACACCTGATCCTCGCCCTCAACTGCGGCGGTTCAGACGGCGCCAGCGGCATCACGGCGAACCCGGCCCTCGGGGTCGCGAGCGATGCCCTCGTCCGCCACGGCGGGACGAGTGTCCTGGCCGAGACCCCGGAGATCTACGGGGCCGAACACCTCCTGACCCGACGCGCCCTCACCCGGGAGATCGGCGAGCAGCTGATCCGGCACATCCGCTGGTGGGAGGACTACGTCCGGCTCTTCGGGGCCTCGATCGACAACAACCCGAGCCCCGGCAACAAGGAGGGCGGACTCACCACGATCTACGAGAAGAGCCTCGGCGCCCTCGCCAAGGGCGGGCAGGCCCCGTTGAGCGCGGTCTACCGGTACGCCGAGCAGATCGATCGCCCCGGGTTCGCCTTCATGGACACGCCGGGATTCGATCCGGTGAGCATGACAGGGCTCGTCTGTGGCGGCTGCAACGTCGGCGTGTTCACCACCGGACGCGGCAGCGTCTATGGCTGCAAGCCGGCGCCCTGCATCAAAGTCGCGACCAACACCGCCCTGTACGACCACATGCGGGACGACATGGATCTCAACGCCGGGACGATCCTCGACGGCGTCGAGACGGTGGAGGAGGTGGGACAGCGCATCTTCGAGGAGATCGTGGCGGTGGCGAACGGCAAGCGCACGAAGAGCGAGGCGCAGGGACTGGGCGACGAGGAGTTCGCCCCGTGGATCCTGGGCCCGACGTTCTGAACGACGGCTGCTCTGTCGAAACCGCGGGTGCCACGGCCGCGATCCCGTGTTGGATCAAGCCGTGGTCTCAGCAGCGCACCAGGGCCTCCGCGTGGACCGACAGGTGCCTCGCATGGAGCAGGTGGGGAGGTTGCTGGGGGAGGTCCAATCCCAGCCACCGGGTCATGTCCAGGGCATGGAACTCGGCCCGGGCCCGTTGGAGCGGCCAGGGCTCATGGTGGATCTCACCCCGCCAGACGCGGCCGCGTCGGTCCGCCGCGAACAGCCGATAGCGCTCCGTCAACCACGCCTCCAGGGAACCCGCTGCAGCAGGCTGGGGCGTCCCGAGAGGCGAGTAGGAGACATCGAGGAGGGCTTCGCCACCTCCGCGATGGGTGCGTCGGCTCCGATAGCGCGTTGTCCCGGTCCGGGAATCCGTCTCGAGCCGGATGTCCGCGTCGAAATACGGCAGGTGGTACGTCCACCGCGCCACCCGGACGGCCAGACGTGAGGTGGCATCGAGACTGAAGAACCAGACCCCAGGCAGGCCTCCGACCCGGACGTAGGTCCGGACATTCAGCTCCGGGAAGGTGTGGGTGCCGGGAATGAGCGGAAGCCACCGCGGGCGGACCCGGCTCATCCGGAACGGAACCACCCCGATCCAGCCGACGCCGTCGCGGACATCGACTTCCAAGGGCGGATCCGTCCGGGGAAGGAGTCGCCGCAGCACCTCGGGTTCCACCGGCCAGTGGCCGAAGAGCAGATCCTCCCAGTCCATGGCCAACACCCAGCGTCTGGGATGTCGGATGGCTGCGTCTCCCGAGGAGGTCATGGTGGAGAGGTACCACCGAGACGGGGGATTGCGAGCCCCCTGCAGTGTTGTGGTGTGAGGGGTTGCCGCGGGGATTCCGGGTGGCAGTCTGCCGACGATGTCCGGCACATCAGCATCTCCCGAAGACCTCCGTTGCGAGGTGTGCGGTCGTTTTGAAGCCGTCGAGGTGGGGGACCATCGGCTGTGTGAATCCTGCTACGCCGAGGCCGGCACCTGTGGGGCCGGGGGGGACCCTGGGGATGGAGATGCGGCCTCCTGATCTCCGCGGTCCCTGAGATCCTCACGATCTCAGGCCGGTGGGTGACTCAGTGCCCTGAGTCACGGCCGCACCTCGTGCGGCCCCAAGTTGGAGTCGTAACGGCTCCCGCGCCTCAGCCGTTCCTTGGAGCCCCACCCTTTCACCCACCTGTCCTCGTCAGGGCTCGATCCAGTTCAGAACGCCATCGAGTCCGCAGACGTTGAGGGCGGCGGTGGCCTGCTGGCGGACCACGGGCTTGGCCCGGAAGGCGACACTGAATCCCCCGAGGGCCATCATCTTGAGGTCGTTCGCACCGTCCCCGAACACCACCGCCTCCCGGGTCGAGCACCCGAGCTGGGCGCAGACGGAGGTCAGCTTCGTCGCCTTCGCGGTGGCATCGACGATGTCCCCCAGGACCTGTCCCGTGAGGTGGCCGTCTTTGAACTCGAGCTGGTTCGCGAGGGTGTAGTCGATGCCGAGCTCGAGTCCGAGACGTTCCACGAAATAGGTGAATCCTCCGGACACCAGGAGGGTCTTCAGACCCGCCCGTTGGGCCGTCTCGAGCAGGGCCTTGGCACCGGGCGACAACCGCAGCCGCTCCTCGAAGACCCGACGCAGCGTGTTCTCGGGAAGCCCCTGGAGCAGGGCGACCCGTTGGCGGAGGGCCGATGGGAAGTCGAGCTCCCCGCGCATCGCCGCCTCGGTGACGGCGGCGACCTGGGGTTTCACCCCGGCGAAGTCCGCGATCTCGTCGATGCACTCGATCGTGATGAGCGTCGAGTCCATGTCGAACGCCAGGAGCCGGAACTCCGAGAGGCGCCGGATGCGGTCGAGGAACGCGAAGTCCAGTCCGAGCCGCTGACAGGCCTCGCCGACGCCCTCGCGGTTCCGGGGGGCCTCGAGATGCAGGACGCCCGGACGAGGTTGGGCGAGCGCGGCCGCACCGCTCAACCGGAGCAGTTCGGTACCGGCGTCGGGGGAGATCTGTGGGCCTTGGACGACGAGGACACTCATGCCGAAAGGCATGAGGGTGCGGCGCGAGGGCGCCTTGGCAAGCTCTTCGCCGGTGGCCGCTCGGCTCTATGCCGCGAATCCAAACCGGTGCCGTTCCTCCTCGGGCTTGATCCCCAGCGACGTGCAGAGACGTCGGGAGGCCAGCATGCCCGCGGCGATCTTCAGGATGCGGTCGAGCTGGTGCCCCTCGAGGCTCAGGCCCTCGTGGCGGATCGCCCGGATGCCGAAGCCGCGGTCGAGGAGTTCCGACACGAATTCCTCGCACGCGACCGGATCATCCGTGGAGTAGTGGCTGGTCTGGTTGTGCTTCCGGAGCTGTGTGGTGAACTCGATGGTGTACTTGGGGATCATGGTGGTGGATTCAGGGGTGAAGCGCATGGACTGGGACGCCGGCCGCCGGGATGGAGTCCCGGACACGGCGGACCCAGCTGTGGAAGATCTCCCGGGCGGCGTCGCTGGCCTCGTCGGCGGCCACGTGCTCGGTCTGCCGTCGCGCCTCGGGAAGCCAGTCGGCCGGGAGCAGCCGTTCCTTGTGGAGCAGGTCCAGGGTCCTCAGTCGTGCGTCGAGCGCGACTGTCAGGAGTCCGGCGTCGTCGTCATGGCTGGCGTCGCCCGTGATGTGGATCTCACAGGGACCCGCCGGGTGGTCGAGGTGGCCGAAGGATTCGCTCATCGATAGGATCCGTTTCATCTCGGGATATCGGATCGCAGCGGACATTTCTGACGCCACACCTGCATTGGAGAAGGCTCACCCCCTTTTGCGCGGAGATCTTCGGGGTAGCACAGGGGGCGGAAGACCCCCGGAAAACAAAAAGGGCACGGGGGTTGCCCGTGCCCTTGGGATGCTGAGGGAATCAGACCGCGAGCTTCGTCCAGGCGGCGTTCTTCTTGGAGGACGCCACGACGGCCTCGATGAACGCCATGCCGCGGACACCGTCCTGGATGGTCGGGAAGTCCAGGGTTAGGTCATCCTTGGCCAGCTTGCGTCCTTCGACCCGGGCGCGGACGGCGCCGGCGAAGTTGCGGTAGATGTTGGCGAAGGCCTCGAGGTAGCCCTCGGGGTGGGCGGGCGGGGTGCGGCCGGCAGCCTTCGCGGCGGCACCGAGATAGCCATTGGCGGTCCGGTAGACCTGCATCGGCTGGTCGGGCCACTTCACGAGCATCGTGTTGGGCTCGCGCTGGTGCCACTCGAGGCCGCCCAGTTCGCCATAGACGCGGAGGTTGAGGTTGTTCTCCTCGCCGACCGAGATCTGCGAGGCGTGGAGCACGCCCTTGGCACCCCCCTTGAAGCGGAGCAGCACGTTGCCGTCGTCATCCAGCTTCCGACCCTTCACGAACGCCGTGAGGTCGGCAGCCAGCTCGCTGATCTGCAGGCCGGTGACGTATTCGGCGAGGTTCTCGGCGTGGGTGCCGATGTCCCCGATGCATCCGGCCGCGCCGCTGCGCTTGGGATCGGTGCGCCACGACGCCTGCTTCTGGCCCGAGGCCTCGATCCGGGTGGCGAGCCAGCCCTGGGGATATTCCACGACCACCTTGCGGATCTTGCCGAGCTTGCCGCTGTGCACGAGGTCCCGGGCCTCCTTGATGAGGGGATATCCGGTGTAGTTGTGGGTGAGGCCGTACAGCAGGCCGGATTTCTTGACGAGGCCCTGCAGGGTCTTGGCCTCGGCGAGGTCGAAGGTCGCAGGCTTGTCGCTCAGCACGTGGAAGCCGTGCTCGAGGGCCATCTTCGCGGGCGGGAAGTGGACGTGGTTCGGCGTGACGATCGAGATGAAGTCCATCCGCTGGTCGGCCGGCAGCGCTGCCTCGGCCTGGATCATCTCCGCGAAGCTGCCGTAGCACCGGTTCGAGGGCAGGAAGAGGTCGGCTCCGGAGGCCTTGGACTTCTCCGGGTCGGACGAGAAGGCGCCGCAGACCAGTTCGATCTGCCCGTCCATGTTGGCAGCGATGCGGTGGACGGCGCCGATGAATGCGCCCCGACCGCCGCCGACCATGCCGTATCTAATTTTTCTGCTCATGACTTTGGGATGTGAGGTTTGAAACCGGGAGTTGAGTGCGGTGACCTCCGGCTTATAGTGCCTCGACAATTTGCGGGTCAACGAACGACTTGGTTCGTGCAGGTCCGGCGTCGCGTCGGCGGTGCCCTCGGCCCCCCGCCAAAGCCCACATGCTGGTCCATCTCCTCAAATCGAAGATCCATCGCGCCACCGTCACCGCCGCCAGCGTCGACTACGAGGGAAGCCTCACGCTGGCCGCCGACCTCATCGAGGCGGCCGGGCTTCTCCCCTACGAACGGATCCTCTGCAGCAACATGGCCAACGGCGCGCGCTGGGAGACCTATGTGATCGAGGGACCCCGTGGGTCGGGCGCCGTGGAGCTGAACGGGGCCGTGGCGCATCTCGGCAAGGCCGGTGACCAGGTGACCATCATGTCGTTCACCGAGATCGAGTTGCATCAAGCGGCCGCCCACACCCCGACGGTCATCGTCCTCGGCCCCCAGAACCGAATCGCCAAGAGGCGTGGACTCTGAATCCCACCCAGCGCATCAACCGCCCACAACCGCACAGCGCATCATGCCGACATTCACTGCAGCACAGGTGGCCGAACGGCTCGGAGGACAGGTCGTGGGCGATCCCGCGGTGGAGCTCCACGGGTTCGCCGCGGCCGATTCCGCCCGGCAGGGGGATCTCACGTTCGCCGAGAACGAGACCTACTTCCACCGGGCCGACCACAGCGCGGCCTCGGCGATCCTCGTCACCGGGGTGCACACCTCCGCCGCGGGCAAGACCCTGATCCGTGTCACCAACGCCCGGGCCGCCTTCGCCCAGGTGCTGCCACTCTTCTTCCCCGAGCCCGTCTTCCCGCCCGGACGCCACCCCACCGCCGTCGTCGCCGACTCCGCCGTGATCGATCCCACCGCCCACATCGGGCCCGGTTGTGTCGTGGGCGAACGCGTCCGGATCGGCCCCGGGGTCGTCCTCCAGGCCCAGGACTTCGTCGGGGATGACTCCGTCCTGGGCGAGAACGTCCGGTTGTTCCCCCAGGTCACGCTGTATCCCCGATCCCTCCTGGGCCGACGCGTCCGGGTCCATTCCGGCACCGTCATCGGGGCCGATGGCTTCGGCTATGTCTTCGACCAGGGCCAGCACCGCAAGGTCCCGCAGGTCGGCCAGGTGGTGCTCCACGACGACGTCGAGATCGGCGCCAACGTCGCCATCGACCGTGCCGCCCTCGGCGCGACCGTGATCGGGAAGGGCACCAAGATCGACAACCTCGTCCAGATCGCCCACAACGTCACGATCGGCGAGCACTGCATCATCGTCGCGCAGGTCGGCATCGCCGGCAGCACCAAGATCGGCAACTACACGACCATCGCCGGCCAGGTGGGCATCGCCGGCCATCTCCGGATCGGGGACCAGGTCACCATCGCCGCGCAGTCGGGCGTGATGAACCACATCCCCGAGGGACAGAAGTGGATGGGCACCCCCGCCCAGCCCGATCGCGTCATGAAGCGCCAGTGGCTCGCGTCCGAGCGGCTGCCCGAACTGCTGCGGCGGGTCGGGGAGCTCGAGAGACAACTCGCCGAGCGCGGCGACAAGCCCGCCGGAAGCTAGACCCGCACCGGAGTCCCGACCGTGTCCTCCCGGAACGTCGTCTATTTCGATCTCGAGACCCAGAAGTCGGCCGAGGAGGTCGGTGGCTGGGACCGCATCCGCGACATGCGGATGAGCCTCGGCGTCACCTATTCCACGACCCGTGGCGGCTACCGGATCTACCCGGAGTCCGAGGTCGATGAACTCCTTCGCGAACTCCAGCGGGCCGACCTCATCGTCGGGTTCAACCACCTCCGCTTCGACTACGAGGTCCTCCATGGCTACACGCCGTTCGACCTGACGCAGCTGCCCACGCTCGACATGATGGTCGACCTGAAGGAACGGCTGGGGCATCGGCTGGGATTGGACTCGATCGCCGAGGCCACCTTCGGCCTGAACAAGACCAGCGAGGGGCTCCAGGCCATCGAGTGGTTCCGACAGGGCAAGATCGCGGAGATCGCCGAGTACTGCTGCTTCGACGTGAAGCTCACCAAGCTGGTCCACGAGTTCGGGGTCCAGAACCGGCAGCTGTTCTACAAGAACCGCTTCGGGGCCCTGCTCTCTGTCGCCGTGAATTGGAAGGCCTGACCTGGTTCAGACGCCTGCTCAGGCCCCCTTCCAGAGCCCCATCGTCCGCAGCACCGCCCGCGTCCTGGGCACCTCGTGGGTCCGGTACAGATCGGTCTTCCCCAGCGCGGCCAGGACCGCGAAGAACGGTTCCGCCGAGCGCACCTCGTCCCCAAAGCACTCGAACGCATGGGGCAGGGCATGGCAGGTCGGCCAGCCCAGGGTCCGCAGCCGGAAGGTGTTCAGGAAGACCCGCATCTGATGGCGGATCCGCACCGCGGAGTCCTGGAGGTTCCGGTAGTAGAAGCCCAGTCCGGGATCGATCCACAGGCGTCGGACCCCGCAGCGCTGCGCGGCCTCGATCCTCGGTGCAAAATACTCGTACAGCATCGCGGTGGGGTCGGATCCGAAGTCGAAGTCGGCGACCCGACGGACATTGGCTCCCTGCACATGGCACAGGATCAGGGCCCCGTCGAAGTCGGCCACCATCCGGAACAACTCGTCGGTCTGCTCGGTTCCCGTGAGGTTGAGTACCCGGGCTCCGGCCTCGAAACAGGCGCGGGTCACAGACGGATGATAGGTCTCGACCGACACGATCAAGCCTGCCCGGGCGAGTTCCCGGACCACGGGCAGGAGCTGGGATTGCTGGGCGGCGGCCCCGACCTCGGCCGCATGGGAGAGGGTGGATTCCGCCCCAATGTCGAGGATCGCCGCCCCCTGGGCCGCCAGGATCCGTCCCCGTTCGATCGCAGCGTCGGCGTTGAGGCACACCGACTCGCGGTACCACGAGTCGGCCGACAGGTTGATCACGCCCATCAGGGCCCCCTCGAGATTCCCATCGAAGCGGCGTCCACACAGGTCGAACGAGGCGACCCGGGCGGTCAATGCGGGAGCATGGTCGGAGGCGAGTCGGGACAGGTCCTCGAGAGTGAGCATGATCCCGGGAGGAAACATCCGGTTCGTGGAATGTCGAGCACGGGGCGGGAAGGGGACCCATGCGCTGACGCGCCGACATCGAGGAAGAGGTGGGGGGATGGTCGTGGTGACGGCGCTTTCCTTGTCGGTATCACTTCCACTCGACACCTCCTCCGCTAGCAATCCTCAAACCCTCCCTAAATCTCGCGATGGTGGGAGCCTGCCGGCACCTGCTCTACTGGGAGGATGTCCAACGTGGCATCCGACTACGACGAACCCTGGAAGGAGGTGTGCGACACCTGTTTCCAGAAGGTCCTCGAGTTGTCGTGTCCCAGCCTCGTCACGGACATCGATTGGACCCATCCCATCCAGTTCCTGGATACCGAGCTCCAGGCCGTCGCCCCGGCGGCCAAGGTCCGGCGCCAGCACGTCGACCACCTCGCCCAGGTGCTCTGGAAGCCCTCAGGCGGTCCGGTCCTGATCCACACCGAGGTCCAGTCCCAGGTCGAGCCGCGTCTCCCGCGTCGGCTGTTCGACTACTCGACCACACTCGAGAAGATCCATGGCGTGGACGTCATCAGCCTGGCCCTCCTGGCCGATCCGAACCCAGGGTTCCACCCCAAGCGGTACCTACGCGAGCTGGGGAGATGTCAGCATGAGTTCCAGTTCCTGACCTGCAAGTTCCTGGACTTCGACCGGGACTTCCTGGAGGCGAGCCCCAATCCCGTCGCCAAGGTCGTGCTGGCCCATCGGTTGGCGCAGGAGACGGCGACGGATCCCAGGGCCCGTCTGGAGGCCAAGATGCGTTGGATCGAGAAGGTCCTCTCGCAGGGGTTCCCGGAGCCGGAGAAGCGGATCCTGCTGCGGGCCCTGGACTGGATGAATCCGCTGCCCCGGGAACTGGCCATTGAATTCCATCGGTTCGTCCAACAACATCCCACCCACAAGATCATGCCCTACCTCACCAGCTTCGAGGAATTCGCCTGGGAAAAAGCCTTGGCCCAAGGGCTTTCCCAGGGACTGTCCCAGGGACTGTCCAACGGCCTCACCAGAGGCCAACTCCTCGCCCTTCGGGAATCGATCCGGGACCTCCTCGAGGAGCGGTTTGGCATCGCCCCCGGGGAAATCCTGGACCATCTGGAAGGACAGTCCGATCCCGCCCTTCTGAGAACGTGGCACCGCCGTGCCGCGACCATCGAGACGCTGGACGCCTTCCGCGCGCTGATCGGGGTCTGATTCCATCTCGCTTCACGCCGCAGACCTTCCCGCTCTGCCCTCGCGGTCTCGATGGGGTCGACCAGGATGTCGTCCCTACCGTTCGTTTCTTCCTCTGCGCCTCGGCGCCTCCGCGGGAGCCCCTTCTGGATCCCCAAGCCCGTGCCCCGCACCGATCACGCGAACGTGGACCGGTCCTCGCACGGCTCCAGGGCCGCGATCCCCGACATGATCCGGCGCCCCATCTCGTCGTAGAGGAACCTCTGGCGCACCTTGTCGGCCACGACCGCCTCCTCCCGGAGCGACTGGAGGTCGACCGGATGCCCGAACTTGATCGCCGAGGGATGGGGTCGCGGGAACCGATGGCCCCGGCTCCAGGCGCGATCGAGTCCGAACACCCGGACCGGGATCACCGGCACCGCCGCCTTCGTGACCAGCAGCCCGATCCCTCCCCGCGCCTCCTGCAGTCGGCCATCCACCGAACGGGTCCCCTCCGGGAACAGCAGCACCGCATCCCCCTGGGCCAGACGTCCCAGCACCACCTTCAGGCCCGCCGGACCGCCGCCGTCGCGGTCGATCGGGATGCCATTGAAATGGCGCAGCACCGCACCGAACCACGGCGGGGAGAAGAGTGTGTCGCGCGCCAGGTAGCTGATCGACCGCGGCAGACAGCACCCGATGAGCGGCGGATCCGCGAACGAGACGTGGTTCGAGGCCAGCAGCACCGGTCCCTCCACCGGGACCCGCTCCGGATGCAGGATCCGACCCTGGAAATAGGCGGCGAACAGGTTCCGGAGCACCACCCGGGCAATCCGGTAGGACAGGTTGTTCTGGCTGCGATCGCCCTTCGATGCCTTCGCGCGAGCCGCACTCATGCGACCTCCACCCTCAGTCCGTCATGGGCCAGCCAGACCCCCTCGGGAAGCTCCGCCTGGTCGACATCATGGTTGTAGTCGTGGGTCAGGTGCGTGAGATACGTCCGCTCCGCCCGGATCCGTCGCGCCGCCGTCAGGGCCTCGTCCAGACACATGTGGGTCGGATGCGGTTCCTTGCGCAGGGCGTCCAGGATCACGACATCCACGCCGCGCACCGACTGGACCACGTCGTCGGGCACCTCCTTGCAGTCGCTGAGATAGGCCAGCCTGGGCCGTCCGTCCTGTCGGAACAGATACCCCAGGGATTCCATTCGCCCATGGGGGAGCCGCTGGGGGAGGACCTCGAGGTCCCCAACCCGGAACGGCCCCGTCACCTCCCTCGGATCCGGGTGGAAATACCCCTTCGGGATGGGCCGGCCATCGAAGGCATACGTGAAGATCCGCCGGAGATCTTCGAGGGTCCTCGCGCTCGCATGGATCGGTAGCGGCCCGCCCCGTAGGTCACAGACCCGACGACAGTCGTCGAGGCCCATGATGTGGTCGGCGTGGGCGTGGGTGATCAGGACGGCGTCGAGATACCCCAGCTTTTCCCGAAGCATCTGGGTCCGGAAATCCGGGGTGGTGTCGATGACGATCCTGGCCCCGGACGACTCGATGTAGAGGGAGGGGCGCAGCCGATGGTTCCGGGGATTGGCGAGGTATTCCGGGGGATAGTCCCGTCCGATCACCGGGACCCCCTGGGAGGTTCCGGTGCCGAGGAAACGAAAGGCAAACGCCATGACTGGACGAAGGCTGGAACCGGCTGCCGGTTCCTCAAAGAAGAAACTTCCCGGAGCGGAAAGGGCGAAGGGAGGGGTCGGGCGATCGATCCCAGCCGCAGGCCGGTCCCACGGCTGCTGGTGACTGGTACCCCGACCAGGAATTGAACCTGGATCCGTCGTTTAGGAAACGACTGCTCTATCCATTTGAGCTATCGGGGCAAACTACTGCCAATCAGTGGTTTAGGTGCGGTTCTAGGCGTTCTTGACACCCGAAATGCCTAACAAAAAACTAACAACAAACGCACCTCAGACTCACCGACCCACCGAAAATGCCATCCAGGAAACCGACTGCCAATCCCAAGATGGGACGGGAGGAAGAAGAGGGGCTCCCGCGGAGGCGCAAAGGCGCTGAGGCGGGGAATGACCGGTAGGGACGAGGTCCCGCTCGTTCCCATCTCGCCCGCGAGGGTTGGGCGGATCTGTCGGGCAGCCGGGGTCCTGGCACGCGAGCGAGGATCGTGACCGCGATTGGGAATGCCGGACCGCCCCGGGATCGAGATGGGGCCGACAGGGACGTCGGCCCTTGGCCTTGGGTGGGTGAGCAGTGCCCTGCGAACTGGGCGCGAGAGCGCCCCTCGAGGGACCCCACTCCGCTGGGTACCCATCTAGCCCGCGAGGGTTGG
>JBDLQQ010000358.1:0-11681 GCA_039800465.1 Verrucomicrobiota bacterium | reverse complement strand
TCAACGAGTGGACCGAAGCCATCCACGGCATCCGTGGGTATTATCCGGGACTCGCTGCCGTGGATGCGTCGGGCATTCCGGATCCGATGGCTTCGGCGACCGCAGGACGATGGCTCAAGATCAGGCGACAGGGTAACCTCTTCACCCTGTCTGTTTCCTACGACGGCTTGGAGTGGTCCTCAGAAAGTCCTCGCCAGTTGCCGCTTGCCAACACCCTTCTCTTCGGATTCTCGACGATGAGCGACACCGGATACGGTGTCCCTCCCTCCAATGCCTATCCTGGAAATGGCATGGCGGGGACCTCCTTTGAAGGTCGGCAGAATCCGTCGAACTATTCGGTCCAGCGGATACGGATCGGCACCGCGGTGGCACCCCGCGGGGATGAATCGCTCCCCATCGCCTCCCAAAACCCTTCCAGCCAATCAATACTCGCTGGGCAGACCCTCACCCTGAAGGCCTCGGTCGGAGGCTCGGGTGTCTCCGTCCGTTGGCAGAGAGACGGTGTGGATCTCACGGAGACGGACCGCGTCTTCGGGGTGGAGACGGGTACCCTGACCGTGGTCGGGATGACCCCTGAGGATGCCGGTTCCTACCGACTGAAGGGGACCAACGGCAATGGAACCGCCGCAACGGCGACAGCCCTCATCACAGTGCTGGTTCCTCCCGTGATCACCTCCCAGCCCTCGGTCGTGGATGGGATCGAGGGGGAGTCGGCTGTGCTCTCCGTCACGTTCAATGCGAACCCGGCTCCACGGATCCAGTGGTACAAGGACGGACAGCCCCTGGTGGGGGCCACCGACCCCATCCTCGCTGTCGGGTCCCTCTCGGCAGCGGATGCGGGACGCTATCGGGCGGAGGTGGTGAATGCGGTTGGCTCCGCCCTGAGCCAGGAGGCGGAGATCCTCTTCGCATCCGGACTCAAGACAGAGGTCGGTGGAGAGCTCGTATCCGTGAAGCGGAACGTCCTGGGATCCGCGCAGGTGGTCTTCCCGTTCGGGAAGCCTGACTGGTACATCTACTACACGACGGATGGATCCACTCCCTCCGAGGGGAACCTGGGCGCTGCGATGCAGTATGTCGGAGCGTTCGATGTGACCGAGTCGGTGACGCTGTGGCCGATCGCCTTCAGTCCGGATTTCTCGAGGAAGTCAGTGGGGACACCGGTCCGGGTCAACGTCTTGAAACCCCAGGAACTCTCGGTTTCTGGAGGCGATGGCCTGGTGCACCTCGGGCCTGCGGTACCGATCCGGGCCGAGTCCTCAACCGGATTGCCGGTGGCGTTGGCGGTCGTGTCGGGACCGGGGCGATTGGAGGTGGGGAACCTGATTCCCACCGGGGGCGGGGTGATCCGGCTTCGGGCAAGCCAGGCAGGGGATGACATCTGGGCACCCACGTCGCTCGACGTGGAACGAGTGGTCGCTCCAGCCACTCCATCGATCACCTGGACCCCCATTTCGGATCGGGCCCTCGGGTCGGCTCCTGTCACCCTGGAGGCCACGACCTCGAGTGGCCTGCCGATCTCCTACAGTGTGGTGAGTGGTCCCGCGACGGTGTCGGGCCGCCAGTTGACCCTCACCGGCGCTGGCACCGTGGTGGTGCGAGCGGCCCAGGCGGGGAACGTCGACTATCGTGCGGTGTCGGCCGACATCTCGTTCGCCGTCTCGAAAGGCACCCAGACCCTGGTTTTCCCCGGGCTTGCCAATCGATCCTACACGACCAATGCGGTCACCCTGGTGGCGACGGCGAGTTCGGGTCTTCCAGTCCAATTTGAAATCGTCAGTGGCCCGGCGGTCGTGTCGGGGACGAAGCTTTCCCTGACAGGGGTGGGGACCGTGGTGGTGCGGGCAGGTCAGCCGGGCAATGAGAACTACGAGCCAGCGGTTCCCAAGGACCAATCGTTCACGGTGCTGCAGGCGGTCCAGGCCCTGACCTTCCCAGCGGTCGGAGCCAAGACGTTCAAGGATGCTCCGGTGACCCTGTCTGCGACCAGCAGCGCCGGGCTGCCGATCACGTTCCGGGTGGTTTCTGGTCCTGGGACCCTCGATGGAAACCAACTCACGCTGACGGGCGCTGGCTCGATCGTGGTGGAGGCTTCGCAGAAGGGTAATGACCTGTACCTGGCCGCGAAGGTCAACCAGACCGTGACGGTCGCCAAGGCGGCGCAGAACCTGGAGTTCGCCGCGTTGACGGACCGGGCTTTTGTCCCCGACGCCATCCCGATGGTGGCCACCGCCTCGAGTGGCTTGGGTGTTGCATTCCGTTTGCTCAGCGGTCCAGCGACCCTGACCGGTTCGGAACTCCGGCTGACCGGCGTGGGACGCGTCGTCGTGGCGGCGGATCAACCCGGCAACGCCGACTGGCTTGCCGCTTCCAGCATCACCAACGGGTTCACCGTGGCCCGCGGGGTTCAGACGCTCGCGTTTGCCCCGATCCCAGATCAGCTGTTCGGGTCGGGAACCATCACCCTGTCGGCCACCAGCAGTGCGGGTCTGCCCGTGACATTCTCGGTGGTCTCCGGACCCGCGACAGTGACCGGTGCCGAATTGCGTCTGACGGGGGAGGGGATGGTGACCGTGCGGGCATCGAATGCCGGGACTGCCCTGTGGCTCCCAGCGCAGCAGGATCGGACGTTCCAGTCGGCCAAGGGTCTGCAGTCGATCGAGTTCAACCCCTTGGCTGACCAGAGCTATGGAGAGGCACCCTTCACACTCCAGGCCTCGAGCAGCTCCGGATTGCCGGTCGCCTTCCGGGTCGTCTCCGGACCAGCCGTTCTGGAATCCGGCCGCCTCCGGCTGACGGGAGTCGGAGTCGTGCAGGTCGAGGCGTCGCAGTCGGGCAACACCAGCTGGCAGCCCGCACCGGTCGTGCTCCGTGGTTTCTCGGTCTCAAAGGGTGGGCAGACCCTGGAGTTCCTGCCGTTGGCGGACCGCGCCTTCACGACGAACGCCGTGGCTCTCACTGCCACCTCCAGCTCAGGACTCCCGGTCCGATTCGAGCTGTTGTCCGGCCCCGCCACCTTGTCAGGGAATCTACTCACCTTCAAAGGGGTGGGAATCATCTCGATCCGGGCGATCCAGTCCGGAAGCGACCTGTTCCTGGCGGCGGTTCCTGTCGAGCGCAGCTTCGAGGTGACCCGCGCACCCCAGTCGCTGGACTTCGTGGTGGTCGGGGCCAGGGATTATGGGACTCCGCCGCTCACGCTCGAGGCGACCAGCAGCTCGGGGCTTCCGGTGGAGTTCGTCCTCGTCTCCGGTCCTGCGTCGTTGACCGGTGCCACGCTGTCCCTGTCCGGTGCCGGCGATGTGGTGGTCGAGGCCTTCCAGTCGGGTTCCGATGTCTACCTTCCCGCGAAGGTCAACCAGACCATTCCTGTGGGGCGTGGAAAACAGACGATCTCATTTCCCCCATTGTCCAACATGGGATTCACAACCCAGCGCATTGGGTTGACCGCGACCAGCTCCAGTGGGTTGTCGGTGACCTACCGTCTGCTGGCGGGGGCGGCGACCCTCGATGGCGCGGGCCTGCTCCTGTCGGGGTTGGGGGAGGTCCGCGTGGCTGCGGACCAACTTGGAAACACCAACTGGTTGGCAGCGGTGAGCGTCACCAACGTGTTCGCCGTGAGCCGTGGGACGCAGACCATCTCGTTCACACCGATCGGAGCCCGTCTTCTGGGAGGTGATCCGGTTTCTCTGAAGGCTCTCAGCAGTGCGGGACTCCCGGTGACCTTCGCGGTCCTGTCGGGCCCCGCGACGCTCCTGCCGGGTGGGTTTCTCAATCTGACAGGGGAAGGGGAGGTTCTGGTCCGGGCCCTGAATCCCGGGGATGCCCTCTGGCTCCCGGCACAGGTGGATCAGAGTTTCCGGGCCTCCAAGGATGCCCACGTCATCGGCTTTGAGACCGTTTCGGCCAAGACCTACGGGGATGGGCCTGTGCGCCTCAAGGCCACGAGCAGTCTGGGGCAGCAGGTCCAATTCCGGTTGTTGAGCGGGCCGGCCTCGCTGGATGGCGACCTTCTGGCGTTCACGGGCGCGGGTCCGGTGGAGGTGGAAGCCTTCTTCCCGGGGAGTTCCCTGATCGGCCCTGCATCGTCCCGTCAGACCATCCTGGTGGCGAAGGCGGCACAGTCCATCGAGTTCCCACCGTTGGGGGATGTCGCCTACACCAAGATCCCCATCCCGATCCCGGCGACCGCCTCGAGCGCCCTCCCCGTCGCCCTCCGGGTGGTTTCGGGTCCTGGGACTCTTGAGGGAAACCAACTCACGCTGACGGGACTCGGTGCCGTCATCCTGGAGGCCACCCAGCCGGGCAATGCCGACTGGTTGCCAGCAACCGCCGTCCGGAGGCAGTCCGTGGTCTCCAAGGGACCGCAGTCCATCGAGTTCCCCGTGTTGGCAGACCGGCCGTACTCGACCAACCGGATCACCCTGCTGGCGACCTCGAGTTCCGGGTTGCCGGTCGAATTCGAGTGGGTCTCCGGATCTGCCACGCTCCAGGCGGGGCGACTCACGCTGACCGGAGTCGGCACCGTACGTGTCCGTGCCCGTCAGCCGGGCAACGACCTCTATCAGCCTGCGGTCCCGGTGGAACGGAGTTTCGGGGTGGCCCAATCCTCCCAGGACATCGAGTTCACCCCCGTCGGGACGGTTGCCTACGGCTCCGGTCCGTTGCCGTTGTCCGCCCGGAGCAGCTCTGGGTTGCCGGTGACGTTCCGTGTGGTGTCCGGGCCCGCATCCCTCACGGGTTCGGTGCTGACGCCAAATGGTGTTGGGGTCGTGTTGGTCGACGCCGTCCAGGAGGGGACCGACCTGTATCTTCCCGCCACGGCAAGACAGTCTGTCACCATCTCCCGCGGATCGCAGGGGATCACCTTCCCCACACCCGGCAGCCGCGGGTACACGGTGGATCCCATCCGGCTCCTCGCCACAGCGTCGAGTGGCCTGCCTGTCGTGTATCGGGTCGTCTCCGGGCCCGCCACCGTGACCGGGGCCGACCTGCGCCTCAGCGGGCTCGGGGAAGTTTGGGTGGTGGCGGAGCAGTTCGGGGACAACAACTGGCTGGCGGCGGTCGCGGTCACCAATGTCTTCCCGGTGGTCCGGGGTACCCAGACCATCGACTTCACCCCGGTAGGCAACCAGGTGCTCGGATCGGCCCCGATCCCCTTGAAGGCCTCGAGCAGTGCGGGGCTTCCAGTGGGCTTCGTCGTCCTGTCCGGCCCCGCCACGGTGCTCCCAGGGGGGCTCCTGAGCCTCACCGGTGAAGGACAGGTCACGGTCCAGGCTGCCAGCGCTGGAAATGCCCTGTGGCTCCCGGCCCAGGCCGAGCAGGTCCTCTCGGTCCGACGCCTCGCGGAGTTGGTCGTCGGTGTGGACGGAGGCGTGGGTGGGACCGTGGTCATCGATCCCCAGAAGCCGCTCTATGAACGCAACGAGACCGTCACCCTGACCGCCGTGCCGGCGGTCGGATACCGCTTCAAGTCCTGGAGTGGAGACCTGACCGGGACGGAGAATCCGGCCCGGATCACCATGGAGGGCAATCGCAACGTGACGGCCCAGTTCCTGGCCCTGTTCCCTCCGGTCGTCACGTTGTTGTCCCCATCCCCGACGGATCTTCTCAGGACCCCGACCAACGTGACCCTCGTTGCTCGGGCGACAGACCCCGACGGTGTCGTGGTCCGGGTGGATTTCCTGGCGGGTGCACAGCTCATCGGGTCGGGTTCCGACCGGAGCGTCACGAACACGTTTCGCTTCGTTTGGACCAACGCCCCCGTGGGTCTCCATCGACTCACTGCCCGTGCGGTGGATGACAACGGCATCACCTCGACGAGTTCCGCGGTCGAGATTCAAGTGATGGAGCCGGAGATCACCTGGTTCCGTCTGGAAAAGACGAGCTACACGGTCGTGGAGACGGATCCCCAGGTGGTCATTTGGGTGTCCAAGACCGGGCCGGGTGCCGGGAGCGTGAGCTATAGGACCCGGGCTCGTTCCGCGGAGGTGGGACGGGATTATCGCGAGGCGACCGGGACCCTGGAGTTCGCTCCGGACAAGGCCGTGGATCAGATCGTGATCCCGCTGCTGAACGAATATGTCCCCGACGGGACACGAGACCTGGAGGTGGAGCTGTGGCTGCCCACCGGTGGCGCTCGGATCGACGAGAACTTCAAGGTGGCGCGTGTGACCATTGCGGACGACGACGCCGACCTGGAGCACGCGTCGTTCCTCGATTTCATACCGTCCGCGGAGCGTTCTGCGGTCCGGGGCGGGCTCCGTGTGGTTCTGGAGCCTCCGGGTGCGGGTGGACAATGGCGGTTGCCCTGGGAATCCAGTTGGCGTCCGGGCGGGGCCACGGTGTCGAACCTCGACCCGGGCAACTACCCTGTGGAATTCCGGCCAGTGGCAGGCTGGAGCGAGCCCGTCCAGACGGTGTACACGATCACCGAGTCGGGGGGGCTGGTGGTGCGGACCAACCGCTATGAAGCCGCTCCCTCGCGGGTGGGAGGCAAGCTGACCGTGCATCTCGCCCCATTGGACCAGCTGCCGACGGGCCGGGATGCCCCGGGATGGCGGCTTCGAGGTGAGGTGGCCTACCAGCCGAGTGGCGCGACCCTTCCGGCGCTACCGGCTGGACGCCACATCATCGAGTTCAAGCCGGTTGATACGTGGACAGAACCGCCTGTCCGACTGGTCACCGTGCAGGATGGCCTCGAATCGGTCGTCACCGCCTCATACCTCCTCGCCGGCCCCAGGCCGGAGGGTGTGGCCTTGCCATCGAGACTCCCGACCTACAATGCGATCCGTCAGGGGTTCAGCGCCACCCCCGTCAGTCCCCGGGGGCTGGTGGGACAGATCCGGACCCCGGTGGGGTTGGGCTCTGGGATCGCCGTGAGGAAGCGGGTGGTCCTGACGGCCGCCCATGTGATCTGGGACGAGACCCGGTTGGATTTCGTCCGGGAGATCGAATGGTTCCACGAACGCCAAGCGGGGGACTATGAACCCCGACCGCTGCGCGCCACGGGATTCTACGTCTTCGACGAGTATGCCGCTGCCCGGAGACGGGAACGTGTCGAGGGCAAGCTCCCGCCGGGGGTCTCTGGAGCCGAGTCCCAACGCTGGGACGTCGCCGCCATCTACTTCGGGGAGCCGGCAGCACGCGGGGGACAGAGCGGCTATCTGCTGTCGGATCTCGACCCCCATGAATGGCTGGTCGGGTCGGCCCAGAAGACCCTGCTCGGATACCCGCTCACCGGCATGGATGACGGCAGGATGCACGAGCTCTTCGGGGCGAACTACACGTTCACCCCCGGGGGAGTCGTCCTTCAGAGCGGCCAGTTCCTGAGCTACCCCGGGAACAGTGGCGGACCTTTCTGTGCCGCGTTCCGACTCCCGGGTGAGGACATCCCGATCTACCTGCCCGCAGGGGTCTATCTGGGATCCTCCGGAGGCCGGTCCCTCGTCAGGGCCATCGACTCGAAGGTCGCTTCCTTGATCAATCGGGCCGCGTCGTCCGCTGAGCTGGGAACCAACTTCAACGGCTTCGGAGGCGTCATCCTCGGAGAATCGACTTCCGGTGGGGGGCTGTTCGTGTCGCCCTCGCTCGCCGTCCGTTTCAGCGGGACAACCGAGGGCGGCTGGCGCGTCAAGGGTGATGCCGGATTCATCGCCGGAGGCGTCCCTCAGGAACTGGGTCTGGGGGACTTCGTCCTCGAGTTCAAGCCGGTCGCGGGCCGGAAGACCCCGGCCGATCTCCCGATCACCCTCGGTCTGGGGCAGGAGCTCTATTACCTGGATGTGGTCTATGAAGGGTCGGCACCGCCGCAGCTTCCCCAGATCCGGGTGAACCCGCCGGCCGACAACGGCCGCATCCGGTTCGACCTTTCGGGTCCGACCGGGACAGTGGTGGTGATCGAGGCGAGCGAGGATCTGGTTCGGTGGACCCCGTTAGCCACGAATCGGCCGCCCGATGCTTTCGAGGTGTCGATACCACAGGGGGGCAGGGGATCCTTCTATCGCGCTGTGACCCGGTAGCCGTAGTCCCGTGACCATGTTTCGCCCCAACAGCATGAGAGCCTTCCCGGCCTGGGTTCTGGGGTTGCTCCTCGTTGGACTCTCCGGAATCAACCCGGCCCGGTCGGCCGACCTCGTCGGCGCACGGATCCAGTCGGTGGAGGGCAGGGTCCAGATCTCCAGGGCGGGGGCCACCGCATGGGATCCCGTCCACACCAACGCCGTGCTCGAGGTGGGCGACCGGTTGCGTACAGGTCAATTGAGTCGGGCGACATTGCTGCTCCGGGACTCGACCGTGTGTCCGGTGGATGAGCTGAGTGAGCTCCGTGTGGTCGCCTCGAGTGATCGGACCGTGATCGAACTCATCCGTGGGGTGATGTCGTTCTTCCACAGGGATCGACCCGGGGATCTCGAGGTGCGTGGCGCCGGAACCTCCGCGATCGTCCGGGGCACGGAATTCGCCGCATCAGTCGGGGATGACGGGCTTTTGTCGCTCACGCTCTTCGACGGGCGTGTCGAGGTGACGAACAGCCTTGGAGCCATCGTCGCCCAGGGGGGCGATCTCATCCAGGCGGGTGCGGGGGAGGCGCCCCGTCGTTCTCCGGGATTCGCGAGCACGAATCGCTCGGCGATCCAGTGGTCCTTGTACTATCCGGCGGTCCTGGATCCGGATGATCTCATCCTGTCCCCGGCTTCGGCGGAACGGTGGGGCCCCATCCTGGGCCTGTATCGGTCGGGCGCCCTCTGGGAGGCGGCGGATCGGGCGCTCGTTCTCGGGGAACCGGTGGACGATGCGGAGCGATTGCTCCAGGCCGCGCTCCGCCTTTCCGTGGGTGATGTCCGGGGATTCGAACAGGTGTCGGCCTCCATCCGGCCGGATTCGCAGCAGGCTCGGATCCGGGAAGCCCTCGGGCGGTTGGTCCATGCGGTCCAGTTCCTGCCCGTGCAGGGCACGACCGGCCGCCGGACTGGAGAGCACTCCTCCACCACGGAGTGGATGGTCGACTCGTATTGCCTCCAATCCGAGGGACGGCTGAGGGACGCTCTTGAAGCCGCTCAGGGTGCGGTTCGACGCTCCCCCCGTCTCGGCTTTGCACACGTCCGGGTCGCCGAACTGCAGTTCGGCTTCGGACGAGTCGGGGCTGCCCGGTCAGCTCTGCGCGCGGGACTCACCCTGGGGCCAAGGAACGCCGCCGCACTGGCGCTGGATGGATTCCTGATGGCGGCCGCAGGCCGAATCCAGGCGGCGCGAGCCCGGTTCGATGAGGCGCTTCGAGAGGATCCATCCCTGGGCAATGCTTGGTTGGGGCGCGGCCTTGTTCGGATCCGGACCGGCGATCGGGACGGGGGACGGCTGGACATCGAGACGGCGGCGGCCCTGGAACCGATGCGGTCGAGCCTGCGGAGCTATCTCGGCAAGGCATTCGCCGAGGAGGGGGAGGACCGGCGTGCGTTCGAGGAACTGGCGCGCGCCATCCAGCTCGACCCGAACGATCCGACGCCATGGCTCTACCGGTCGCTCGTGGAGTATCGGGAGTACCGCCTGAGCGACGCCATCGAGGATCTGGAACGGAGCTCTGAGCTGAACGGAAACCGGGCCGTCTACCGGTCACGCCTGTTGCTCGATCAGGATGCCGCGGTCCGGAGCGACAATCTCGCCAACATCTATGCCCTCGCCGATATGGCGGATGTGAGTCGTCGCGAGGCCGCCCGGGCGGTGATGTTCGACTACGCCAACTATTCCGCCCACCTCAACCTCTCAGGCAGTTACAACGCACTCAGGGATCCCACCCGCTACAACCTCCGCAATGAGGCGGTCTGGTCCAGCGAACATCTCCTGGCCTGCCTGCTGGCCCCCACGGAGTCCGTCCCCCTTTCCCAGAACCTGTCCCAGAACGAGTACTCCGGACTGTTCGCCAAGGACCGGGTCGGCTTCAGCACGACCACCGAGTACTTCGGGTCGGGACAGTTCCGTGAGGCGGCTTCCCAGTACGGGAATTTCGATCGGTTCAGCTACGCCCTCGATCTCGACTCGATGTGGGGAAAGGGTCTCTGGCCGCGGCAGGAGCTGACCCGCATCGAATGGTTCTCGCGGATGAAGTTCGAACTCGCTCCGACCGATTCCGTGATGCTGATGACCAAGTACGAGGACTACGAATCCAACGACAATTTCCAGCACCTGGATCCCCGCGAGTTCCGTCCCGACTTCCGGTTCAGTGAGCAGCAGCAGCCCATCATCCTCGGGGGGTATCACCACGAATGGTCGCCGGGGTCCCACACCCTGATGTTGGGCGGGCGACTCGTGAACCAGCAGCAGCTCTCCGACAAGGCGGCGCCCTGGATCGTGGGATTCCAGAATCCTGCGTCCCTGTCCCCCGCGGATGCGTTGATGGACCTGCAGTACTGGAATTCCTTCGAGGGCTATACCGCCGAGGTGAACCAGATCTTCCAGGGGGATCGCTACACCACGATTCTGGGGGGACGCTTCCAGACCGGGCAATTCGACGCCCTCGCGGACTTCAATACCGCGCCCAGCCGCAGCGCCACCGCCTTCGCCCCCCAGATCCTGACCCAGGGCAATGGCAACCTGGAGAGACGCTCCCTCTACATCTACCCGACCTACGAGGTGCTTCCGGATCTCCGCCTGACAGCAGGGGTCAGCTACGACGACATCACCTCGCCGGTCAATTTCCGCAGGCCCCCCCTGCAATCGGGGGACACGGTCACCGCCCAGTGGTCACCCAAGGTGGCCGTGGTGTATGCGCCCACGGAAGTCGTGACCGTGCGTGGGATCTATGCCCAGAGCCTCGGCGGCGTGACCTACGACGAGAGCCTCCGGCTGGAGCCGACACAGTTGGCAGGATTCCCGCAGACCTTCCGGACGATCATCTCGGAGTCCCTGGTCGGATCGGTCGAGACACCCCTGCACACCGTGGGGGGGATGGCCGTGGATCTGACCTTGCCGACCCGCACCTGGCTCAGCCTCGAGGGGAAGTACCAGGGCAGCCAGGTCGACCAGCAGTCGGGATATTTCAACTACGACTCGCGACGCAGGCCTGCTCCCTATGCGCTGCCTGCGTCCATGGCGCAGTCGCTCTCATTGGGGGAGAGCACGGGTGTTCTCACCGCCAACCAGACCCTCGCCCGGGATTGGTTCCTGATGGGGGCCTACCAATTCACCCGGGCAGACCTCGAATCGACCCTGCTGACCATCCCCGCACCCCTGACGTTCTCCAGGAACCAGAGTTTCGACTCCAACCTGCAGCGGATCACCGCCTCGGTCCTCTACCAGCGTCCGGATGGGTGGTTCGGCCGTGTCCTCCTCAACTGGTATGATCAGGAGAACTCCCCGAATGTCCCGGTGCGTCGGGAATCCTTTCCCCAGCTGGACCTGTTTGCGGGATACCGTTTCCCCAAGCTCCATGGGGACGTGACGGTCGGGGTTCTCAATGTCACCGACCAGGCCTATGGCCTCTATCCGTTGACGATCTATCAGCAGCTTCCCTACGCCCGGATGCTGTACGTCCGACTCCGGATCAATCTGTAACCGGATCCTGCTGGAACGGGAGGGAGACACGGGGCAGAGCTCAGCATGCATCTGCCGCGTGACCCAATGGATGCGCCGGTTCCTCCCTCGAGCAAGGACCGGCGCTCGGGTTCCTCCACACGTCGCCCCTTCAC
>JBDLQQ010000357.1:0-7645 GCA_039800465.1 Verrucomicrobiota bacterium | reverse complement strand
GCGCTCGACCGGGATGTCCAGGTGGTCGTGATGGAGAAGTATCTGTCCCGGATCAGCCAGCAGACCCAGCTCCTCGTGAGCTCCGGCAACCATGATGGGACAGAGCGATCCAGCGCCGATGAAGCCGTGGCCCGATGGCTGCAGGCGTCGAGATCAGACCGGGTTCGGGTGGATGGCGAGAGCTTCGAGCGGGATGGGACCCTGTTCACCGTCTGCCCGTGGTGGGACGGACCCGAATCGCGGGCCCTGCTGGAGGCGCAGCTCGATGCGGATGCGCTCCGACCCAGGCGGCGCTGGGTCTGGATCCACCACGCTCCACCCCAGGACTCGCGGACGAGTTGGACCGGGCGAAAGTCCATCGGCGACCCCCATCTAGTCGACTGGATCGGGCGCCACCGGCCGGACCTCGTGCTCTGCGGCCACATCCACAATGCGCCGTTCTACGCGGAGGGTTCGTGGATCGATCGGATCGGGGATACCTGGGTGTTCAATCCCGGCCGGCAGATCGGCCCGGTTCCCGCCCACATCGAGTTCGACCTCGAGACCCTCCAGGCCCGGTGGATCTCGCTGGAGGGCGAGGTGGTCAGGTCCCTCAGCGCGCCGGACTCCGCGGCTGCTGGTGCAGGAGGGTGTTGAGGACGTCGTCCACCATGCCGAGGTGGTCGTGCCCCTCGTACTGGGTCTTCACGTCGACGAGATAGCGGTTGAGGGCCTCGAGGCGCCGCGCGAGCAGGACGGCGACGTGGAGACTGGCCTCGGAAGACTCCCGGAGGAAGCGCTCCGGCTGGTCCACGACCGCGAAGACGCTCGGCTTCAGGGTCCGGACGCTGGCGGTGCAATGGCGCCGCAGCAGGACCGACATCTCGCCGAAGACGGCCCCCGGCTCACCTGTGCGGGCAACGCGGATCTGATCGTGCAACACCTCCACCTCACCCTCGATGAGGATGAGCATCGAGGAGGCGGGACACCCCTGCTCCATCAGGAGTTCGCCAACGGGCGCCTCGCGCCGGGGAAGCGTCGCAACGAGATCGAGGATGCCGGCCATGTCAGGAATGTCGGGGACCTGTTCAGGCCGTCGCCAAGGCCGGCTCGGACACCGGTTGGCGCGACGCCAATTCGGCGGCACGCGGGGCGTTCGGGTTGTCGAACGGGGCGCGGGACACGAGCCCCAGGACCCGCAGGAGCTCGGCATCCGCGTCGTAGCTGGGTGAAGGCACGGCCGGGGTGAGCATGTATTCGGTCTCGCTCGAGAAGATGGAGTTCGCACCCGCCATGAAACACAGCGCCTGCTCGGTCGGCGACAAGCGGGCTCTCCCCGCCGTGAGCCGGACGTCCGATGCCGGCATCAGGATCCGGGCCGTGGCGATCATCCGGATGACATCCCAGACCGGCACATCCGGCTGGGCCGCCATCGGGGTCCCCGGCACCTTGCTCAGGATGTTGATCGGCACCGACTCCGGATGGGGCCGGACCGCTTGGAGGGTCTGCAGCATCCGGAGCCGATCGTCTACCCCCTCACCCAGTCCAATGATCCCGCCGGAGCAGACCGTAACCTTGGTCTTACGGACGTTCTCGATCGTGTTGAGGCGATCCGCGTAGGTCCGGGTCGTGATGATCGTCTCGTAGAACTCCGCGCTGGAGTCGACGTTGTGGTTGTAGGCGTAGAGGCCCGCCTCCTCGAGGCGCCGGGCCTGGGTCTCGGAGAGCATCCCGAGCGTGCAGCAGACCTCGAGACCGAGGTCGGTGACGCCCTTGACCATGTCCACGACGCGGTCGAACTGCCCATTGTCCTTCACCTCACGCCAAGCTGCGCCGAGGCAGACCCGGGAGACCCCGGCGGACTTCGCCCGGGAGGCGATGTCGACGACAGTCGACTTGTCCAGCATCCGCTCCGCATCGATGCCGGTGGAGTACCGGGACGACTGGGCGCAATAGGCGCAGTCCTCAGGACAGGCCCCGGTCTTGACCGAGATCAGCTTGCAGACCTGCATCTCGCGGGCGTCGTGGTGCTCGCGGTGGACGGAGGCCGCACGGAACACGAGGTCCAACAGCGGTGAATCGTGGAGTTGCCGGATCTCTTCGAGCGACCAGTCATGCCGTATGGGCGAAGTCATGGTGCCGAAGGATGTCGGCGCCCCCGTCGGTTGTAAACCAGCGAAGCCTTTAGAATCCCGCGGAGCCCCCTTGCCGTTCACTGGTTCCTCCGCAGGCCTCACGGGTCATTGCACCTCCGGCGGGGTTCCCCATGCTTCCGGCGTGGAGCGTCTGGGACTCAATGACGGGGGATACCGGGGCGAATGCATCGGCATCGAGGAGATCCTCGATCGATGCAGGACGGCGGCGAGGGTGAACGGCTGGAACTTCCAGGCGATCCCTCCTGCAGAGCTCCATCGGCCCGCCTTCCACAGGCCGGCCCGGAATCCGGGAGCCCCGCGCATCTACATCTCGGCCGGGATCCATGGCGACGAGCCCGCTGGTCCCGTGGCAGCCCTGGCCCTGCTGGAAGCCACCGAGGTACTTCCGGATGCCGATCTTTGGCTGATCCCCTGCCTGAACCCCGAGGGCATCCGACAGAACTCTCGGACGCATCCCTCGGGCATCGACCTGAATCGGGACTACAGGCATCTCCAATCCCCCGAGACGGCCGGTCATGTGCAGTGGCTCCAATCCCTCCCCCGGTTCGACCTGACCCTCCTCCTCCACGAGGATTGGGAGAGCCACGGGTTCTACGCCTACGAACTGAACGGAGCGGACCAACCCTCGCTCGCGAGGCACATCGTGGGAGCGGTCCGAAGGATCTGTCCGGTCGACGATTCGCCGATGATCGATGGTCGCCCCGTGAGTGAACCCGGGATCATCCGCCCGGACTTTGATCCGGAGACCCGTCCGGACTGGCCAGAGGCACTCTGGCTGGGCGTCCACAAGTCTCCGCTGGGCTACACCCTCGAGGCCCCGAGCGATTGGCCCCTCGAGGTCCGCGCCCGGGCCCTCGTGACCGGCGTCCACGAGGCGATCCGTCAGCTGTCGAGACAGGTTACTTGAGATCCAGCCTTCCCCAGTCCTCCGGACGCCCCTGCACCCCGGGGCGTGGCGCCCACGCGAGGCGGACGCGGTTGATGTTCTCCCCGGGTGCTGCATCGGCCTTGTCGCCATCGTAGATCAACACATTGAACCCCAGCCGGCTCCCCATCCGCCGGCCCGGCGGGACGATCTCCGAGAAGGGAATCGAAGCCCGGATCAGGTAGCCCTCTGGGATCCGCTCCGCATGGATCCGGGTTCCGGGCGACACCGTCTCAACCAGGCCGGGTTGGGCATCGGCATCCCGACACCCCCTCACCTTCCCCGTGGTGTCCGACGGGAAGATGCCCAGCTTGTAGCAACCGAGGGTGTGGGGGGATCCCGGCTGCGGATCGATGCAGAGTTCCACCGAGTCACTACGCCAATGGCCTTTGATGTCGTCGGGCTCGATGTTGGTGACCACGACCGAATCGCGGACGCGCACCTCGATCCAGAGGTGGGTCCTGGTATGGGCGACACGGAATGCACCCTCGCAATCCTCAGGCCCGGAGGTCGTCCCCTGCCAGGTCCACTGGGAGTCGATGCGATGTTCCGGAAGGGCATTCCAGGCCGGATCCCCGGGAGACGCATCGAGTTCCAGAGCCCTCCGCAGTTGCGGGGCAGCGCATCGCGGCACCGGATGCAACCGGGCCTTCACCTCCTCGGAAGCGCCTGCCCCGGGGATCTTCAACCGGACTTCTGCATCCGACGGATGTCCCTCTGGGGGCTGGATGCGGATTCCCATCCGCTGCCTGCCGTCGGCAACCGTGCCTCGGGCAGCAACCCGGCCCGCAAAGGTCCAGCCTTCAGGGAGCAGCCAGTTCGACGGATCCGTGACGATCGATCCCCTCGAGGCGGGGACCTCGAGGAAGATCGGACTGGGCTCGCCGGCCACGACGGGGATGTCGGGCTCGAACGCTGCGGCAACATTTTCGATCCGGTTCTGCCGCACCCAATCCTGATAGAACTCCACTGCCGGACGAGGGATGAAGGTCACGGTGGAACCGGCGGCGCCCAAGCGGTGGGAAGGGGGTGGCTGGATCGGGGCAACGGGATCGGCCACGGGAAGACCGCGGAAGAGATCGGATTCATCCTGCGTGACGGGCAGGACGCTCTTCACCAGGACCCAGCTCTGGGGGCGGCGCAGCCACGGGGACGAGGCCATGCCACCGAATCCCTGGGAGCGGTGGTGTGCGAGGGCGTTTCCGGCGACGGCCGCAGGGATCCGTCCATCGGGAAGCGGCTGTGTGACATCGATCGTCACGCCCGCTCCTGCCGGCCCACCGTGGTAGAGCTTCCGAACCTGCCAGGGGTGCAGGCCTTCAAGCCCCAGCTGCTCCGGGAACCGGTCCCGTCGCGCGGCCGCATCGAAGGCCTCGATCGCCAGCAGGCCCGCGGCTTGGTGGTTGCCATGCTGTCCGGGATTCGGGGCGGGATTCATGGTGACCACGACCTCGGGGCGCAGAATCCGGATCAGCCGGACGAGGCGCCCCAACGTCCCCTCATGCCCCCATTTCTCGAGGGTGACCGCGAGGCTCTCCGTGTAGGCGAAGTCGGCGCGGTCGAGGAAGAAGCAGTGCTGGATTCCCATGAGCTCGAGACATTCCCGGAGCTCCACCTCCCGCAACACCCCGAGAGCCGGCCCATATTGGGTTCCCACCATGTTGCCTCCCCCTTCCCCTCGGGTGCAGTACACGTTCGCCACCGTCTTGCCGCGTCCGAGGGCGTAGGTGACGAGGGTGCCGGCGGCTCCGGTCTCGTCATCCGGATGGGCGAAGACGCCCAGCAGGTCGACCTTGAGGGGATCGCGCGGTGTCGAGGTTCTCGCAACGTCGGCGGCCATGAGGGAGCCGGCCACAAGCGGGAGAGAAAGTCCGAGGAGGGTGGCGAGTCGGAGTCTTCGCGGCAGAGCAGGCAGCAGATTCATGGAGACAACCCCTCTGGTGTACCCGGTCCGGTTTCGAAATGGAACCCGAACACCGGGAGAGTGCCGTCCCCCGATCGCCGGGTCTCTCTTCCCGGCTAAGGATGCGCGCCACCACCATCCGACTCCCCTGGGCATGTCGTCCTCCAACCTGGGATGAGTGCCGGGGGAATCGGCGAAAAAGGCGGGGGAGAATGTCTCCCCCGCCTTGTCTGGAACCGCTGTCGACCCGGTCCTAGGAGCAACCCAGGCTCGTCCCGCAGTTCAGGCAGGTGTGGCAGGCGCCGGTCTTTTGGACCTTGGTGCTGCCGCAGCTTGGACAAGCCTTGCCCTCGGGATTGCCAGAGTACCCCATCTCGATCGGCTTCCGGCTGGTGGCGATGCCCACGGGCAGCGATACAGCCCCGTCATCGACCCGGGCGAGTTCAGCCACGGGACGGTTCATGTTCTTCTTCTCCTCGGCCTCGACCCCGGGCAGCGCCAATTCCGGCTGCTTGGCATAGTTGGGAGAGGTCGCCTCGCGATAGCCCTGGATGAACTGACAGGCCATCCAGCGGAACACGTAGTCGATGACCGACGACGCGCTGCGGATGTCCGGGTTCCGGGTGAAGCCGCTCGGCTCGAAGCGCTGGTGGGCGAACTTGCGGACGAGCCCGTCGAGCGGCACGCCGTACTGGAGGGCCATCGAGGTCAGGGCGCCGATGGTGTCCATGAGACCACCGATGGTGCTGCCCTCCTTGGCCATCGTGACGAACAGCTCACCGGGCTGGCCGTCCTCGAAGACGCCGACGGTCATGTAGCCCTCGTGGCCGGCGATCTCGAATTTGTGGGTGTAGGCCGCCCGGGTGTCCGGAAGACGACGACGCGAGGGGTGTCCTGCGACCTCGCGCAGTCGGGTCACCTCGGTCTCGAGCTCCGCCACGCGCAGCTCGAGGGTGTTGGTGTCGGGCGCCGCCACGGCCGCCTTGTCGGAGCTCTTCTTGGTGTTGAGCGGCTGGCTGCGCTTGGAGCCGTCACGGTAGATGGCCACGCACTTGAGGCCGATCTTCCAGGCATCGACATACGCGTTGCGGATGTCGGCCACGGTGGCCTCGTTCGGGAGGTTGACCGTCTTGGATATGGCGCCCGAGATGAACGGCTGGGCGGCAGCCATCATGCCGAGGTGGGCCTTGTAGTGGATGCTGCGCTTGCCCTTGAAGGCCTTGAAGGCGCAGTCGAACACCGAGAGGTGCTCCGGCTTCAGCCCGCTGGCCACGACGGCGCCGTCATCGGTCGTCACGTCCTCGATCGTGTCGTGGATCTCGATGTGCTTCTCGATCGATGCGATCTCGGAGGCGCTGTAGCCGAGACGCCGGAGCGCCTCGGGCACTGTGCGGTTGACGATCTTCAGCATGCCACCGCCGGCGAGCAGCTTGTACTTCACCAGGGCGATGTCGGGCTCGATGCCGGTGGTGTCGCAATCCATCAGGAACGCGATCGTGCCGGTCGGGGCGAGCACGGTGACCTGGGCGTTGCGGTAGCCGACCTCGTGACCGCGCTCGAGGGCACGGTCCCAGCTCCGACGGGCCTCGTCCTTGAGGTAGGCGAAGTCGCGGCTCGGCTGGATGCCCTCGACGGCATCGCGGTGCTGACGAATGACGCCAAGCATCGAGGCGACGTTGTCCTTGGCCAGGGGCTTCGCGACCCCAGCGCATCGGGAGTCCTCGTAGCCGTCGAACGCGCCCATGATCGAGGAGATCTCGGCGCTCTGCCGGTAGGCCTCACCGGTCATGATGGAGGTCAACGCGCCAGCGAGGGCACGACCCTCGTTGGAGTCATAGGCGAGCCCATAGCTCATGATCAGCGACCCGAGGTTGGCGTAGCCGAGGCCGAGGGTCCGGAAGATGTGGGAGTTCTCGGCGATGTCCTTGGTCGGGTAGCTGGCGTTGTCGACCAGGATCTCCTGGGCGGTGATGTAGATCCGCACCGCGGCCTTGAAGCGCTCGACGTCGAACCCGCCGTCCGCCTTCTTGAACTTCATCAGGTTCAGCGAGGCGAGGTTGCAGGCCGTGTTGTTGAGGAAGACGTACTCGGAGCACGGGTTGGTGCTGTGGATCGGCTCGGTCCCCTTGCAGGTGTGCCACTTCTGGATCGCACCGTCGTACTGGAGCCCGGGATCGCCGCAGACCCAGGTTCCCTCGGAGATGAGGTCGAGGAGCTTCGAGGCGTCCTTCTCCTCGAGGACCTTGCCGGTGGTGATCGAACGGGTCTGCCACGGACGTCCATCGACCGCAGCCTGCATGAACTCGTCGGACACGCGGACCGACAGGTTCTCGTTCTGGTACATCACCGAGCCGTAGGCCTCGCCGTTGAAGGAGCCGTCGTAGCCCTGCTCGATCAGGGCCCAGGCCTTCTTCTCCTCCTTCATCTTGGCGGTGATAAACTCCTCCACGTCGCCATGCCAGTCGCGGATCGTGTTCATCTTCGCGGCGCGCCGGGTCTTGCCGCCCGACTTCACCACGTTGGCGACCTGGTCATAGACCTTCAGGAAGCTCATCGGCCCACTGGGACGTCCACCCCCGGACAGCTTCTCCTTGGAGCTGCGGATCGGGGTGAGGTCGGTGCCGGTGCCAGAGCCGTACTTGAAGAGCATGGCCTCGGAGTAGGCGAGCTCCATGATGTTCT
>JBDLQQ010000356.1:0-2584 GCA_039800465.1 Verrucomicrobiota bacterium | reverse complement strand
CACGGTCACGATGACGTTCACCGCGCTGCAGAGGCTGCCGATGCCGGAGATCAGGATGCTGAGGATCCAGTAGTCCGTGCTGTGCCCGCGCGAGAACGCCTTCCCGGTGAGCGGCGAGTAGGCGAACCAGCCGACGTCCGGCGCGCTGCCCGCCCCCGAAAGGCCCGGGGCCGCGAGATAGCTGAAATACAGCAGGCAGCCGCCGAAGAGGAAGATCCAGAACCCGAACGCATTCAGCCGGGGGAACGCCATGTCCCGCGCCCCGATCATGAGCGGGACCAGGTAGTTCATCAGCCCGGCGATGATCGGCATGCCCACGAGGAACACCATGGCCGTGCCATGCATCGTGAAGAGCCGGTTGAACATCTCCGGCGGCAGGAACTGGTTGTTGGGCACCACCAGCTGGATCCGGATCAGCGCCGCCATGGTCCCGGACACGACGAAGAATCCGAGTCCCGCGAGGATGTACATCACCCCGAGGCGCTTGTGGTCGGCCGTCGTCACCCAGCCATGGAGCCACGTCGGCAACGAGAACGGCTCGGAGGCCGCCGGGGCCGGTGTTCTGGAGGGAGTGGTGGCCATGACGGTTCAGCGCAGGGTCTCGAGGTAGGTCGCGATCTGCTCCACCTCGGTCGGGGTCAACCGCATGTTGGGCATGAGGCAGCCCGGCTTGATCGTCGCCGGATCCCGCAGCCACCGCCGGAGGTTCTCCGGGGTGTTGGCCGCAGCCCCCGCCGCGAGGGTCTGACGCGTCATGAGCCGGCTCAGGTCCGGTCCGAACACCCCGTTCGCCGAGGTGCCCTGGATCCGGTGACAGTTGACGCAGGAGGTCTGCAGGAAGACGTCCCGCCCCTGCTGGGCGGCTGGGGATTCGACCGGCGCGGCCTTCTGGGCGGCGACCCAGCGGTCGAACTCCTCGGGGGTGTCGACCACCACCCGCAGCATCATCTTCGCGTGCTGGGTCCCACAGTACTCGGCGCAGTTCCCAAGGAAGGTGCCGGTCTGGTACGGCTCGAGCCACATCCGGTTGGTGCGACTTGGGATGAGATCGGTCTTCCCGGCCATCTGGGGGACCCAGAAGCTGTGGATGACGTCGGCCGACTCGAGGTGGATCGCGGTGGGACGCCGTCGATCCCGCGCACTGACCGGGACATGGAGCTCGTTGGCCGTGACGATGCCGAGTCCGGGATACTCGATCTCCCACCACCATTGGTGTCCTACGACCCGGATCTGGAGGGCATCGGGCGGCAGCGGTGCATTCTGGATCGCCGCCGTGGTGCGGAGGGTGGCCACCACGAGGACAACCACGACGAGGATGGGGATGGCGGTCCAGGCCATCTCGAGCTGGACGCTTCCGTAAACCTGTGGGGGTTCCGAGGTGTCGTCGCCGGGTCGGCTTCGGAAGCGGACGACGGCGTAGGCGAGGAGTCCACCGACCACGACGAAGATCGCGGTGCAGATGAGCAGGGCGAGGATTGAGATCTCGTGGATGGCCTCGGCGGGGGCCGAGAGGGGCTTGAAGATGTTGGCGACCGGATGGGTCTCGGCGAGGAGGGCCGGGCCCGCGAGGAACGCGGCGGTGGCGGCGCTGGTCCCCATCCGGGAGGTCCACCCCAGGCGGGACCCCATTGGGGTGCGGCGGCGGGCGCGGGGTGGGTCGGGGTTCACTTGGAGGTCATCTCCGCGAGGGCGGCCGCGATGACGTCTTCAGCCTGTTTTTCACCCTGAGCAAAGTCAACGCACAGGCCGGCCAACGACGCGGGGACCGTCCGAAGGTGGCGATGCGGTCCCACACGGCCTCATCGCGATCCCGTCTCTCAACAATCAACACTCAACCTCTCCCCCCTTCCCCTCCCTCTCTCCATCCCCTCACAACACCGTCCGCCGAGGGTCGACGAAACGAAGAGGTTTGGCACGCGGAGACGCGGGGGCGCAGAGGCAAGACGGGGGCTTTACAGGGCGGCCTTCAGGAAGATCTCGTTCCGGTGGTCCCCTATGAGATTCCCCTACCGCTTCCGCCCCGCCCGCGGCGATCGTGTCCGGAACATCTCGGCCAGCAGTTCGAAGTCCTCCCGTCCCGGGGTCCAGGCTTTGCCGGGATGCTGGCCCACCCAGTATTGGTCCTGAGTCATCGACGGGGGTTTGACGCCCCAGTCGTACAGGCGCGCCAGATCGCTCATGGTCCGGGGTCGGGGATTGGAATCGTTGTTCATGGGGGATGGGGATGGGGATGGGGATGGGGTGTGCATGGGGTGTCCGCAGTTCGATGGATCGGCTCCGTAATCGTGGTCTCGGTGGGGACGCCAGGGGCGGCTTCCCTACCGGGATCCACCCAGGACGGCGAAGAGGAAGTCCCGGATCTGGCGAGCCTCCTCGACACGCTGGGTGCCGGTGGAACGACGGACCCGTTGCTTGGTATGGTCCCGGTGATGGACCGTGAAGTGGCACCACCATCGACCGTGGTTGCGCCAGAGATGGTGGTCCTGGTTGGAGGACTGTACGCGGATGGACGTGTGCATGGCTTTGATGTCGATCGCCACGCGCCCCGGGGGATTCTGGAATGACGAAGGCCGCCGCTCGGATG
>JBDLQQ010000355.1:0-8256 GCA_039800465.1 Verrucomicrobiota bacterium | reverse complement strand
TCCTGCAGGGAGATCCGCGACATGCCGACCTTCCACTGGCCGTCGGACCAGACCGGTTCAGGGTCCGGGACATCGCGTCCCTCTGCAGGATCGCCTGACCGCATCTCCGGGAGTGGGGGCTGGAGGTGGGGGCCCGGGGGCTGGCTGGGTCCGACGGTTCAAAACCCAGCTCTCAACTCCCCAAGCCCTCACCCGCCCGTTGAGAGCTGAGTGGACGCTTGGACTCCACTCTCAGCTCTCAACTCATCCAGGCATTCCAGGGACGGCGATCCCTACCGGGACCCAGCCCCGGCGGTCGGCGGGCGGGGCTCGATCCTCGCATAGAGCTCGGCCGGGGCGGCGGCGAAGTAGCGGAAGAGGGCGGGACACAGCCACCCTTCCATGTCGAGTTCACGGCAGTGGTACCAGTTGCCTCCGTGTTCCTCGCGACGCCATTGCAGCTGGACCGTGAAGCCCGGGAATGGCGTCGGCGAGAACAGCAGCCGGAAACCACCCGCGGCATCGGGGATGGCCGCGGTCATCCGGTTGATCATCTCGTCGATGCCGGCGACGAAGGGCTCCTTCGTGAGCCCCTTGTCGGGGTCGTCAAAGACCCACATGCCGGCGTGTTGATAGGGTTGGAGCAGGGTGATCGCATTCATTGGGATGTCTGTTCGTCTGAGGTTCTGGAGGTGTCGCTGGAGGCGGGGCTCGAGCCCCTTGCGAGGCTGCGCCCCCCCTCCTTCCAGGTGGCAGACCCCGGGGAAGGAATCCCCGGGACACGACACCCTGGAGCAGCGCACCCGATGATCCTGCCACAACCCCAGTGACCAAAACGGTCACTGGGATCGGAAGGACGGACTTCGCGCCGGATCCGCCGGGGGGACCAGCTGAGAGCTGAGAGCTGATGCACAGGGCACTGCTCACCCACCAGACGTCGGCTTGTGAGGTCGATGGCGGGGCTTCCTGGCCAGCGGACTCTTCTGCAGTTCCAGGCGGCAACTCCTGCAGAACCGAATGGTGCCGGCGTCGATCGCCTCGAGGGAGTCGACTTCCTCATCCCCAACCATCACACAGTCCACTCCGGAATCGTAGGCATGGTGATCCAGGCCGAATGTGTGACCGATCTCATGCACAGCGATTGCGGAGGCCCTTGCAGCGAGTCTCTCGAGACTGGGATGGTCGACACTCATCTGGTGGAGGCTGATGACGGCGGACGGAAGACTCAAATAGGCGTACCCAAACAGGAAATTGTGGTTCTGGTCCGGGACAATGTTGGATTCCGTCATCCCGATGCTGACGGCAGTCCCCCGCAAATGCCGCCGATACACCTGCCTCAGGAACACGTTGGCGGACAACCCCCTCCAACGGGGTCGACTCGAGGGTCGGGGATCGAGGTATCCCGGTTGGATCACCACGTTCATTCCGAAGGTAGCACGGAGGTTGCGTGCGATGTGACCGACGACCCCGTCACGGATGTCCCCCAGCCGCCAGATCGATATCCTAGATGCCGAATCGAGCATGATCGACTGGTGGCAGTTCGGACAGACCTTCTTCCAGATGGGGAGATAGAGACTGCAGTTCTCGCAGATGTTGGCGTCCATTTGAGTGATGACCTCAGCGGTCTTGTTCGCATTCCTCGGGAGGGATCACATCCAGTCCGCTTTGGCATTGGTCGAGGATCGGCTCCAGTGGGGATCGGGTGACGTCCACGCACCCGTTCAGGTCTTGCCGTTCCCCCTCCCGACGACGCGACAGGTTTGCATCAGCCTCGCGGATGAGATGGGGACGCAACGGAGTGCGGTCCCCACCTCGAGGGACATCACATCGGGCGCTGCTGGGCCTGATGCGCCTGCAACCTCTCGACGGCGCACTCCGCGAGGGCCCAGAGATCGTCGACCGACTGTTCCATCCCCTCCTCGGGCGACAGGTCCCGGAGGGCCACGCCGACGAGCGCTGGGAAGTACCCGTCGACCAGGCAACAGCAGATCGTGAAGGCCTCGGACGTCCGCCGGGCCCTCAGGTCTGGCGCGACCACGTCGGTCTCCCCACGGAAACGGATCCGGCCCTGGTCGGGATCCATGAGGAACCCGCCCCGCCGGATCAGGAGGTTGGTGCGGGCGAGGAACTCGAGGACTGCCGGCCTTCGGTCCACCGGCACGCGAAGCGGGAGGCGTGCGTCGATCTGGACGACGTCGTGATCCTCGAGGACCGACAGGTCCACGAAGATCACGAGGTTGTCGAGGATGGCCTGGGCCTCGAGGCTCAGGCCATCGTCGCAGGGTCGGACAATGACGTCGGGATACATCACGGTTCCGTGGAGACAGTCGGGGTGGAGGATGGGTTCCATTCGGGATCGGGGGTGGCAACGTGCTCCGGGGTCTGCAGAGACGCCTGATGCAGCGGAGCGGGCCACTCTACCCGCCCTCGGGTGACAGAAACAGTCACTGGGGGGTGGAGGGCGGAGGTCCTCTTTTTCCCTTCCCCTGCTCTCTCCTTTCTACTCCGCGCCGCGGCGCCTCTGCAGGAGTCCATTTCCTGTCTTCTGCCTAGCCAGTGCGCCATCCATCCCAGGTGACGAAGGGATCAAGGGCATTGGCCCGCGGAGGCGAGAAGGCGCTGGTAGAAGACCATCCATTCCACCGCCCGACCCTGGACCACCCGGGATTCTACCCTGGGCTTGTTTGCAGTGCCCCATTGGGACGACAGAGGGACCCGCCCAGCTCCTCCCCATCCTCCTCCCAGGGCTTTCCTTTGCCACGCCGCGCCGGGTAGTCTCCACACCATGTTGAATCGCCACGCCCTGCTGCCGCTCCTCGCTGCCTTCTGCCTCACGGGGGCCGGTTGCACCTTCTCACGGGAATGGAAGGCGGCCTCGCGACAACCCCTCGACGCCAAGGACCTCACCGGCGCCTGGGAGGGCACCTGGCAGAACTCGAACAACGACCACCAGGATCGGCTCAAGGCCGTGGTCACCCGGGTGTCCGACACCGAATACCGGGCCCGCTTCAAGGCCTGGTGGCACGGCATCTTCAGCGGGACGTTCCGGACCACCCTGAAGGGATCCTGGCAGGGCGACACCTTCGTCTTCGAAGGGCAGGAGAAGGTCTACGGATGGCGGTTCGACCAGGAAGGACGCATCACTTCGACCCAGTTCGACTCGAAGTACACGAGCGATGGGGATGACGGCAGCTTCACGCTGCGGCGCCCGGCGGCACAGCCGTGACCGGGTGCGCGCGCAGCCATCCGCGGAGGGGGATGGTGGGCGAGGAGGGATTCGAACCCCCGACCAACAGTGTGTAAAACTGCTGCGCTAACCACTGCGCCACACGCCCAACGACCCTTCGTGGGTATCACCCGATCCGGAAGAGGGCAAGACACTGGAAGCGTGACACGCCCATGGGATGGGGTCCCTCATGTCCCCATCTCGATCCCTCCGCGGCGTTCCAATCCATCCCATGAGGTGAGCCGGGTGTGCTGACGCAGTGTGAGGTGCCCGAGGGCGCAACCGATCCGCTCCACCCTCACGGTTCAGATGGGAATGCAACGGAGTGCTACCTCGAGGGCGCTCCCGCGCCTCTGTTCGCAGGACACTGCTCACCCACCGGATGCAGGGCACTGCTCACCCAACCAATACGGGGGACCACTCACCCACCGCACGTAGGCCACCCCGCACTCCGCCTCGGGTCTCCACGGACACCCAACCATGTCCCCACGTCTGGTCTCCTGCGCCCGGGGCTGCTGCCTGCTTCCACTGCTCTACTCCCTCCGGACCGCGGACATCCAGGCCGCCGCGACAGGAGCTCCGGGACGTCGTCGAGTTCCTTGACACCCTCAAGTGGATTGCGGACCCGTTGACGAAGGAGCCAGTCCGACTAACTTCGCCACCTCACTATGAAACGCACCATCACCACCCTGTTTGCCGTCGTCGCCTCGGCCTTCCTGGCCTTTGCTGACGACGCCTTCCCCAGCATCTCCACCGAGGACCTGAAGCAGGCCATCGCGGCCAAGAAGGTCGTCCTGCTCGACGTCAACGGCACCGACAGCTGGCAGGAAGGGCACATCCCCGGAGCCCTGAACTTCGACCAGGTCGAGGGCAAGCTCGCCAAGGTGCTTCCGGCCGACAAGAACGCCCTCGTGGTCGCCTACTGCGGCAACGAGCGCTGCTCCGCCTACAAGGCCGGTGCCGCTGCCGCCAAGAAGCTCGGCTACACCAACGTGAAGCACTACTCCAAGGGCATCGCTGGCTGGAAGAAGGCCGGTGAGAAGACCGAGTCCGGCAGCTGATCGCTGTCGCACTGAAACGAAACCTGCCCGGGGCACCCCGCGGCGGGTTTTTTGTTGATAGGGGGGCGCCTGGCTGAGAGCTGAGGTGTCGGTTGGGAGGTGAGGGTTCAGCACGGCCTCAGTCCCTGGAGGCCCCATCTCGATCCCTCCGCTGCGTTCCTATTCACCCGACAACCGTGGTCGGGTTCGCTGACGCGTCAGAGGTACCCGGCTGCCCGACGGGTCCCCTCAACCCTCGCGGGGAAGTCAGGGACCCGGGGAAAGTTGAGAGTTGGGTGTTGAGCGTTGAGAGTCCCTTCGCAGGGACACTGCTCACCCACCCCTTCTTGGGCTTCGATCCCTCGCTCTCCCGTCGTTTCTTCTCTGCGCCACGGCGCCTCTGCGGGAGTCCCCTCCCTGTCTTCAGTTGCCTCGATCTTCCTCCGCGTCTCGGCGTCTCCGCGTGCCGTTCCCCTCCCGACACCGCGCCCGGTTCGCAGGGCACTGCTCATCCACCGTGTGCTGTTCTGAGTGAGGCTCTCAGCTCTCGACTCCCTCAGTATCCCGCTCCCGCCTCGCGCCCGGCGAGGATCGCAGGACCCGCACTCGTCCCGAGTCGCGTGGCGCCGGCCTCCACCATCGCCACGGCCGTCGCCCAGTCCCGGATCCCACCCGCCGCCTTCACCCCGATCTTGGGTCCGACACACGACCGCAGCAGGGCCACATCCGCGATTGTCGCCCCACCGGAGCTGAACCCGGTGCTGGTCTTGACGAACTTGGCCCCCGATTCCACCGCGAGGGAACAGGCCCGACGCTTCTCGTCATCGGTCAACAGGCAGCATTCGAGGATCACCTTCACTGGGATCGACTCCGCCGCCTCCACCACGTCCCGGAGTTCCCGGAGCACATACCGCTCATCGCCGTCCTTGAGTCGGCCGATGTTCAGCACGAGGTCGATCTCCTGGGCGCCGAGGTCGATGACCGTCTCGGCCTCGTACCGCTTGGCATCCCCATCGGTGGATCCGAGCGGGAATCCGACGACCGCGGCGACCTTGACGTCGCTGCCGTCGAGGAGGTGGACCGCCTGGACGACCCGGGAGCCCGGGACGCAGACCGAGTGGAACCGGTGCTTCACGGCCTCCGCGCAGAGCCGCTGGAAGTCCTCCAGGACCGCATCGGGCCGCAACAGGGTGTGATCAATGAGGCGGGCCATCTCCTCGGGCGTGGTCGACATGCCTCCACGCTGGCCGCGACTCCCGATGAATTCAATCCCGGGACCCGGACACTCCAGGAGCCACCGCCCGATCCTCGACGGTCGAATCGCTCCTCCAGACGTAATGTGCCATCAGCACCCGGAGCGCCGCCGTGAGTGGGATCGCCAGGATGCCTCCGAGGATCCCGCCCAGAAGCGTCGTTCCGACCATCAGCGCGATGATGATCATCACCGGGTGGAGCCCGACACGGTCGCCGATGATCTTCGGTTGAAGGACGAAGCCCTCGATGAACTGGACCACGCAGAACACGGCGACGACGAGTGCCGGGTGCTGCCAGTCGCCGAACTGGACCACCGCGATGATCAGCGCCGTCCCGCAGGTCAATGCCGCTCCCAGGAAGGGGATGATGGTCACCACGCAGGCCATCAGGCCGATGAGCAGCGCGTAGGGAAGTCCGATGAGGAGGAATCCCAACGCGTAGAGGATGCCATCGCACAGGGCCACCAGGACCTGGCCCCGGAAGAACACGATGAGGGCGTCGTTGATGCTGCGCAGGACGAAGATCGCCTCGCGCTTGAAGTCGGCATCGGCCACGGGGAGGTAGTCCGTCCATGACCGGGCGATCCGACGTTCCTCGAGCAGCAGGAAGAAGGCGTAGACGGGGATGAGGGAGAGACCGGCGAGGATCCCGGCGAGGGACGCGAGACGTCCAACCTGACCGAGGCCCCACCGGAGGACGTCGGGGGTCACCGCCGCCACCCAGGTGCCGACCGACTTCAGCGAGTTGGGATCGAGTGCCTTCACCCACCAGGGCGGCTCCGCGCCGGTCCCCGTCCCCTTGGCGAGCAAGACAACCAGCGCGGGAGCCGCATTGGTCGGGGCGACCTGCACATCCTGCGATCCGGTGGACGGCGCCACCACGCGGTTGGTGACGGAGTCGTCGCCAGAATGGGGAAGACGTTCCTGGATCTCCTTGGGTAGCAGGGACCGCAGGGAGGCGGGTGGGGATTCGAGCCAGGACTGGACCCGATTCTGGAGGCGGACGACCAGGACCGGGAACTGGCTGGCAAGGTCCCGGGCCTCGACCACCGCCCTCGGGACGAGGCTTCCGACCGCGCCGAGGAGGATCAGGCTGGAACCGGCGAAGACGAGGATGAGGGCCCGCGTGCGGGGAAGGCCCCGTTCCTCCAGCCAGTTGACCAGCGGGGACAACAGATAGGCCAGGACCACCCCGACGGCGAAGGGCCAGAGGACCGGCGACAGGTGCTGCACCACGATCCCAAGCCCCCAGAGAAGGCCTCCGAGCAGGGTCAATCCCAGCGCGAGGGCCAAGGTGGTCAGCGAGGTCCAGATGATCCTCGCCTGGCGCTGGGATGGGGGCGGGAACTGCATCGGTGTCAGGATTGGCCGAGTCGACGGGATTTCTCGGCGGCGGAGCGGACGGCTGCGATCAGGGCGGCGCGCACGCCCCCCTTCTCCAGTTCATGGACACCCTCGATGGTCGTTCCTCCTGGACTGCAGACCGCGTCCTTCAGGGCACCGGGATGCTGCCCGGTCTCGAGGACGAGCTGGGCCGCGCCGAGGAGGGTCTGGGCCGCCAGGCGCTGCGCGATGTCGCGGGGCAATCCCGCCGCAACACCGCCATCGGCGAGGGCCTCGATCATCAGGAAACCATAGGCTGGACCGCTCCCACTGAGTCCGGTGACCGCATCGAGCAGCCGCTCCTTCACCTGGAGGGCAAGGCCGACGCTGCCGAAGAGACGCTGCGCCAACGCTCCGTCGTCCCGCGTGGCCGCGGAACCCAGCGCATAGGCCGAGGCCGAGGCGCCGACGAGGGCGGGTGTGTTGGGCATGACCCGGATGACCCGCTGCCCGGGTGCGGCCGCCTCGAGCGAGGCGATCGAGACCCCGGCTGCGATGGAGAGGATGCGATGCCGCTGGGAATCCAGCACGTCACGGATGTCATGGAGCACGCCGGCCACCTGGTCCGGTTTGACGGCCACCACCAGGACATCCGCGGAGGACGCGACCTCCCGGTTGCTGGGGAGGGATCGACCCCCGGTGGTGTTCGAGAACGCCAGTGCCGCTGCCGGGACCACATCACTCGCGAAGAGCCGGCCCGCATCGACCAGTCCGGCCTTCAGGAACCCCTGGGCCAGGGCCGTCGCCATCTTGCCGGCGCCGAGAAAACCAATGCTTGGGTTGGACATCGAAGGGAGTGGTAGCAACGCCCGGCGTGTCGACCAAGAGAAACAACGATCCCAGCGCCATCGGCCGCCGCACCGTGAGACCCCATCCGATTCCTCGACGGAGCGGTCAGATCCAACGGACGACTACCGGGCGTCCGCCAGGCAGTCCGCCACGGCTCCCCGGAGCCGGTCCACGGCCTCCCACGGATGGGCGGACGACAGGGCAAACCGGAAGAATCGGTCGGCTGGCCCCTGCGCATAGCGGACCCAGGACGGGAAGAGGCCCTCCTTCCGCAGACGACGTTCCATGCGGGCCTGGGCCCGGCCATCCTTCGGAACCAGCACGAAGGTCGGCCCCGATGCGGTCCGCCGGGGATCCCCCTCTGGAAACACCTCCCGCACCCGCTGGATCCGCTCCCGCAGGTCCCGCCGCCAATCCCCACCCCGCTCCCGGATCAACGACAGCGCCGTCCGGGCCCCTTCCACCCAGGGCAAGGGAGGCGGGGTGTTGCCCTGGAACAGACGGCTCGAGACCGCGACGTCGCGGAAAGCCTTCGATCCCAGCACAAACCCGCCATAACACCCGAACGCCTTGCTGAACGTCCCGG
>JBDLQQ010000354.1:0-4845 GCA_039800465.1 Verrucomicrobiota bacterium | reverse complement strand
GTGCGTTCCTGACCCGGAGCACGACCGGTCTCGGCACCATCGCCCTCGCCTCGCTCCTCAATCCCGGAGTTCAGGCCGCCCCGGCCTCGGGTCCCACCGGGGCCCTGAAGACCCTCCACTTCGCCCCGAAGGCCAAGCGGGTCATCTACCTGTTCCAGTCGGGGGCGCCGTCGCACCTCGATCTCTTTGATCCGAAGCCGAAGCTGACGGAGATGACGGGCGAGGAGCTGCCGCCCAGCGTCCGCATGGGCCAACGGATCACAGGCATGACCGCGGGGCAGGCGGTGCTCAAATGCGTCGGGCCCGCGTTCCCGTTCCAGCGCTATGGAAAGTCCGGCGTCGAGATCAGCTCGATGCTTCCGCACATCGGTGGGATCGCCGACGACATCGCCCTGGTGCGGTCGATCCACACCGACCCGATCAACCACGACCCGGCCGTGACGTTCTTCGGCACCGGCAACCAGCAGCCAGGCCGGCCGACGATGGGTTCCTGGCTGGCCTATGGACTCGGCAGCGAGAACGAGAACCTCCCGGCGTTCGTGGTCCTGACCAGCGGCAGCGGCGGCCAGTCGCTCCAGGCGCGGTACTGGGGCAACGGGTTCCTGCCGGGCAACTACCAGGGCGTCCAGCTCCGCAGCCAGGGAGATCCGGTGCTGTACGTGTCGAACCCGCCCGGACTCAGCGGCCGGGCGCGTCGACAGCTCCTGGATGCGATGCAGGACCTGAACCGGCGTCAGCTCGGGGCCCTGAATGATCCGGCGATCGCGACGCACATCGACAACTACGAGCTGGCGTTCCGGATGCAGACCAGCGTCCCGGAGCTGATGGACCTGTCGAAGGAGCCCAAGGACGTGCTCGAGCTCTACGGCGCGGAGCCCGGCAAGCCGTCGTTCGCCAACAACTGCCTCCTGGCGCGGCGTCTCGCCGAGCGTGGCGTGCGCTTCATCCAGCTCTGCCATCGCGACTGGGATCACCACGGGGGACTGCCCGATGGGATCAAGGCCCAGACGAAGAACACCGACCGTGGCAGCGCGGCGCTGATCCAGGACCTCAAGCGTCGGGGCCTGCTCGACGACACCCTCGTGATCTGGGGCGGCGAGTTCGGTCGGACGGCCTACTCCCAGGGCGACATCTCCAAGACGAACTTCGGCCGGGACCATCACCCCCGCTGCTACTCCATGTGGTTCGCGGGCGGCGGGATCAAGCCGGGCCTCGTCCTGGGGAAGACCGACGATTTCGGTTACAACATCGTGGAATCACCGGTGAGCGTCCACGACCTGCACGCCACCCTGCTGCACCTGCTGGGCATCGAGCACACCCGCTTCACCTACCGGTTCGAGGGACGTGACTACCGGTTGACGGACATCCACGGCGAGCTTGTCCCGGCCCTGATGGCGTGAGGCGGAGAAGTGGGGCTGGGCGGCCCTCCGACGGTCGCTACGCCATCCGCGATCGCAGGTCCTTGAGGATCTCCGGGACCCGGGACCAGGGGTCCTTCGGTTCCTCGAACTCGAGGGTCACCCATCCCTGGTAGCCGGAGTCGCGGAGGATCCGGAAGACGCGGTCGAGATCGGCCGGCTGGGTCCCACGGCTGCCCTTGGGATGGATGTGGGTCTTCAGCTGCACGTTGACCGCCCAGGGGGCGCATCGGGCGAGATCCGCGTAGGGATCGGTGGTGTGGAAGTTCCCGGTGTCGAGGTTGATGCCGAGCCAGGGGGATCCGACCGATTCGACGATCTCCAGCAGGTCGGACGCCTCGGAGACGATGCCGCCATGGTTTTCGATCCCGAGGACGATGCCGCGTTTCCCGGCCTCGGCGGCGGCCTCCTTCAGGGCTGCGACACAGAGCCGCTTCGCCTCGGCGAGGCCCTGTCCCCTGGCGTCCCCTGCGAACACCCGGATGTGCGGGGCGCCCAGCACCGAGGCGTGGGCGATCCAATCCCGGACCAGTTTCTGTTCGGCATCGCGTCGGGTTCCCGGCGGGTGGCAGAAATCGTTGCCGACGGCGGTGCCGCTCACGCTCACGCCCCGGACATGGGCCCGGCGCCGGACCTCTGCCAGGAAGGTGTCCGAGGGGGGCTGCGGGAAATAGTAGCTGGTCAGTTCGGCGCCATCGCAACCGTGGTCGGCGCAGTAGTCGACGAACCGGAGCATGTCCATCCGCGCGGGCTTCCCATCCTTCCCGGGCACGAAGTCATCGCGGAAGGAATAGGCGGCGAGGGCGAGACGCAGTCGGGGTGTCGCACCGCGCTGGAACGGATCCGCCGCCCGCAGTGAAACGCCCAAGGCCGGAATCGCGAGGGCCGCGAGGCCGGACTTCAGAAACCGTCGGCGACGAACCAGGGACATGGGAGGGAGGAGCCGGCTCAGACCACCTTCACCGTGTTCACCAGTTCCCCGATCCCGGAGATCCGGATGCGCACCACATCCCCGGCGGCGAGTGTGAACTCGTTGGGCGGGACCACGCCGGTGCCCGTGAGGAGCATCGCCCCGGTGGGGAACTCCTGGCTGCGGAACAGCCACTGGGACAGCTCATCAAAGCTCCGCTTGATCTTGGACACCTCGGTCGATCCCGAGAACACCGATGCACCTCCCCTCTCGATCGACACCGAGATCGTCCATCCCCGGGCCTCGGCCTCGGACACGCCGACCGTGATGAAGGGACCGAGGGCGCACGAGTGCTGGTACATCTTCGCCTGGGGCAGATAGAGGAGGTTCTCCCCCTCGATGTCCCGCGAACTCATGTCGTTGCCGATGGTGTATCCCACGACGGCACCCCGGTCGTTCAGCACCAGGACCAGTTCCGGCTCGGGCACGTTCCACCGGGCGTCGGCCCGGATGCCGATGGGTCCGTTGGGTCCACTGACCTTGGCGGGCATCGACTTGAAGAAGATCTCTGGCCGGGGAGCGTCGTAGACCCGGTCGTAGGCGGTGGCGCTGAAGTCCGATTCCTCCATACGCGCCGACTTGCTGCGCAGGTACGTCACCCCGGCCGCCCACACCTCCTGGGTGTCCACCGGGGCCAGCAGGGTGATGGCAGAGGTGGGCAGACGCAGTCCCTCGGCGGAGGCCTGGGCTCGTCCCAGGAAATCGAGGAGATCGGAACGGTTGAGCAGGGAGGCAAGATCCCGAATCCCGAGAGGACTCAGGTCGATCACCTGCGAGTTGTCCGGAGACAAAACCCCGATCCGGGCCTTGGGTTCACCGGGGGCTGCGGGCGTGGATCCAGGCGCTTCGAATCGACAGAGCTTCATCCCCGGAACCTATTGGGGCAGGACGTGTCCTAGAAGCTCCATTTCCAGTCCGGACCGGAGAAGAACCCGTTTCCCGTGAGGGGTGGTGAAGTCGCCTGATCGACCCTCGATGGATGCGATGCGCTCCGATCCTGAATCCGATCCAGTGATCCCCTCATGGTCGTACCCGAGGGTCCCCGCGTTTTGAGGACGGCGTCGTTGTATACGGGAAGCTGTCCTTCAATCCGGCCTTGAACGTATTTCCCTGCAGTCCCTTGACGATGGCATCGGCGAAGGTCCCGGCCTTTCCCTGGATCTCGTCGTAGAGCCACACGAAGCCTCCGGAGGTCTGGGAGGACTTCTTCCAATCCGCATACTTCCGGGTCGCCGAGGTGGTCGTCTCCTCGCCCCGATTGACGCCAGAGGCATCCACGCCCTTCGCCCAGACCCCCGGGTAGACGGGAATGCCCGGGAATGTCCAGGTGCTGGGATTGTTCGACCTGCCGCCGCCGTAGCATTGGAGGTTGATCGACTGGATCGTGCCGGGCCGCTGCTCATTCACACGGCGGGCCACGTCCTGCCAGACGGATCTGTAACGGACATCGTAGGGGCATAACGAGACCTTGAAGCCGAGGTCGGCCAGCAGGACCGCGAACTTCGTCATCGAATCGGCGTCATAGGTGACCTCGTCGTTGAAGTCGATGGTCGTCACGGCGGGCAGCGCTTTTTTGAGGGAACTGAAGTTCCTGTGGAGGGTGCTGTTCGCTCCGGTGCCTTCACTCTGGATCAGGTTCCGGATCCTGCTGAACGCGGGCGAACCGGCTGCACCGATGCTCAGGGTGATCCGGCGCTTCCCGCCGGCTCGGAGACGCTCCAGGTCACCTGGAAAACCTGGATGCGTGGCGTTCCCCACGTAGAGGCCATCTTTTACCAGGGGAAACTCCATGTTGAGGTCCAGACCGTGGTTTTCATCGACATGGACGGACCACACGAGGATCTCCGTGAACTGGGAGTCCACGAGCTCTGCGATCGTCCCCGCCCGCCGGTCCTCCTTGTAGACCGGGCCCCCGGCGTAGATTCCGAGAGGGGGCGGTGTGGAATTGAAGATGACCGCCAAGGGGAAGTCCTTGGCCCAAGCCGCCGAAAGGAGTGCGAAGGTGGCCAGGATCAAGGTGACGGTCCTGCACACGGGAACACGAATGGACATCAAATAGTGCCTACACAGACGCGGTAGGATGGTAAAGGGCGTACTTCATCGAGTCACGAGAGCGGTCCGGCATGGGCGGATTTGACCTCGCCTCCTGTCGCCTACAGGCGCGGGGGTGCTGGACGGATCGGGGCCGTGCCGCTCACGATGCCCCGGACCCGGGTCGCGCGGCGATAGACCTTGTCCCCACAGGTCACGTAGAGGTCGCTGAACTCCGGGCCGCCAAACGTCACGTTCGAAAGCCACTGGCGCTGGGGCTTCGGAATAATGCCGTTCACGCGGCCCGCCTGGTCGCAGAACTGCACCCCCGCCTCGGTCGTCACATACAGCCGCCCATCCCGGTCCACCGTCATCCCGTCGGCCCCGCTCTGGGTCGATCCATCCACCAGATGCAGGTGATGGTAG
>JBDLQQ010000353.1:0-4479 GCA_039800465.1 Verrucomicrobiota bacterium | reverse complement strand
TGGCGCCGGGGCACCGTCGAGGAACGCCTCACCCACGCCCTGGTCAAGGGCCTCGACACCCATATCGAGACCGACACAGAGGAGGCCCGGAGCAAGCTCGGCCGACCCCTCGCGGTCATCGAGGGCCCTCTGATGGATGGCATGGGGGTCGTGGGCGACCTCTTCGGCGCGGGGAAGATGTTCCTGCCCCAGGTGGTGAAGTCCGCCCGCGTCATGAAGAAGGCCGTCGCCTACCTCACCCCATTCATGGAGGCCGAGAAGGCCGCCGCCGCCGCCGCCGGACAGGAGATCAAGGCCCAAGGGAAGATCGTCCTGGCCACGGTGAAGGGCGACGTCCACGACATCGGCAAGAACATCGTGGGGGTCGTCCTGGCCTGTAACAACTACGAGGTCATCGACATGGGCGTCATGGTCCCCTGCGAGAAGATCCTGGAGCGGGCCCGACAGGAGAAGGCCGACATCATCGGCCTCAGCGGACTCATCACGCCGTCGCTCGACGAGATGGTCCACGTGGCCCGGGAGATGGAGCGGACCGGGATGAAGATCCCGCTGCTCATCGGCGGGGCCACGACCAGCCGGGCCCACACCGCCGTCAAGATGGCCCACCACTACTCGGAGCCCATCGTGCACGTGCTGGATGCCAGCCGGGCGGTCCCCGTCGCCAGCAGCCTCCTCAGCGCGGAGAACAAGCCGGCGTTCGTCCGGCAGCTCCGCGAGGACTACGAGCGGGCCCGGAAGCAGCACGCCAGCCAGACGACGCCGCTGAAGGATCTCACCACGGCCCGTGCCAATGCCGCGCGGCTTGGATTCGACGCCCTGCCCCAGCCCGCGTTCCGCGGCGTCTGCGAGGTGGTCGCCCCCGGTGTCCAGCCCAGGATCCCGGGCACCCGTACCCTCACCGTGTCCCTCGACGACCTCGTCCCGCTCATCGACTGGTCACCGTTCTTCCATACCTGGGAGCTCCGCGGACGCTTCCCCTCCATCCTCGAGCACGAGAAGCACGGCGAGGAGGCCCGGAAGCTCTTCGCCGACGCCCAGGGCCTGCTCGGACGGATCCGAACCGAACGTCTGCTCGAGCCCCGCGGCGTCTATGGGTTCTTCCCGGCCGCGCGGGATGGCGACGACGTCCACCTGTTCGACGGGCCCGAGCGGCGGCAGCGGATCGCGACGTTCCACTTCCTGCGTCAACAGACCGAGAAGGGCGATGCCACCCCGAACTGGTGCCTGTCCGACTTCATCGCCGGGGCCGACAGCGCCGTCCCGGACCATCTCGGCGCGTTCAGCGTGAGCGTCGGGTTCGGACTCGAGACCCTTGTGAAGGAGTTCAAGTCACGGCACGACGACTACAATGCGATCCTCGCTGAGGCGCTTGCGGACCGCTTGGCCGAGGCCTTCGCCGAGTTCCTGCACCGTCAGGCACGGATCGACTGGGGATTCGGGAAGGACGAGGGCTTGTCGAACGACGACCTGATCGAGGAACGCTACCGCGGCATCCGTCCGGCGCCCGGGTATCCCGCCTGCCCCGACCACACCGAGAAGGCCACGCTGTGGCGACTGCTGGGAGTGGAGGAGCGCACCGGGATCCGGCTGACCGAGAGCTTCGCCATGTGGCCCGGGAGCAGCGTCAGCGGACTCTACTTCGCCCACCCCGACTCCAAGTACTTCGCGGTCGGCAAGCTGGCGAAGGACCAGGTGGCCGACCTCTCGCAGCGCAAGGGACTCACCGTCGCGGAGATGGAGCGGTGGCTGGGTCCCTGGCTGAACTACGACCCGGGAACCCCAGCTCCCCAAGGCGCGGGCTTAATCCGGTAGGGCAGCGGTCCCTCGCGGCCCCATCTCGATCCCTCCGCTGCGCTACGGTCCACCCCACGACGAGGTCGGGTCCACCGACGTGTCAATAAACCCGGTCAACTCCGCACTGCTGCGACCCGATCTCCATCGCGAGGGTGGAGCGGGAGGGCTGGCATCCCGCAGGGATGCGCGGGGCTTTCGAATCCAGGGCCGGTGGTGTCGCGGGGCTCAACCACCGGCTACAGGCTACGATGCCTCCGGCATCGGTTCCCGAGACCGACGTGCCCTTCGAATCCTGATGTACCCGATCCCGGAGGGATGGGGAAACCCCACGGGGCACTGCTCCGCAAACAGCATTCAGCTCTGAGTGGAGCTTGTTTGTCTGTCCAAAGTTTCTCTCCCGCCGTCTTCCCTCCGCGTCTCCGCGTCTCCGCGTGCGCATTTTCTCTCAACTCTCGACGCTCAACACTCAACGTCTTCCCAACCCTCGGACACCTCCAAAACGCTCAGGCCTTCCCGAGCCGCTTCGACCAGGCAGCCAACTGACGTCGCACCCCTGCCGTCCCGGGAGCACCGGTCGAGGTCCGACGCGCCATCGCCGTGCGCAGCCGGAATACGCCGATGACGTCGTCCCCGAACGACGGCGAGATCTCCTGGAACTCACCGAGGGTCACGGCGTCGAGCGGTTTCCCAGCCTTCTCGGCCAAGGCCACCACGGCGCCCACCAGATGATGGGCGTTCCGGAACGGGACCCCCTTCAGCACCAGATAGTCGGCGAGGTCGGTGGCGAGCAGCTGGGGATCGCTCGCAGCACGGGTGCAGACGTCCTCCTTCGCTCGGGTGTTCCGGACCATGCCGGCCATCAGACGCAGGCACGACCGGACCGTGTCCGCCGTGTCGAACACGCGCTCCTTGTCCTCCTGGAGATCCCGGTTGTAGGTCATCGGAAGTCCCTTCAGAAGCGTCAGGAGGGACATCAGGTTACCGACCACCCGACCCGATTTGCCGCGGGTCAGCTCGGCGACGTCGGGATTCTTCTTCTGCGGCATCAACGACGAGCCGGTCGTGTAGGCATCGGCGATGCGGATGAAGTTGAACTCGCTGGTGGCCCACAGAATGAGGTCCTCTGCGAGGCGGCTCAGGTGAATGGCCGACAACGCGGCGGCCGAGCAGAACTCCACTAGGAAATCGCGGTCGCTGACCGCATCCATCGAGTTCTGCGTCAACCGGGGACGACCCCGTTCATCCACGAATCCCAACTCGACCGCCACGAACTCGCGGTCCAGCGGCAGGGTGCTGCCCGCGAGGGCGCCAGAGCCGAGCGGACAGACGTTCGCACGCGAGGCGGCGTCGGTGAACCGCTCCCGGTCCCGCGACAGCATCTCGACGTACGCGAGCGCATGATGGGCGAGGTAGACGGGTTGCCCACGCTGGAGATGCGTGTAGCCCGGGATGAGAAGATCCGGATGCCGCTGCCCAAAGTCCACGAGCGCCCGTTGGAGATCGGCCAGGTCGCTGTCGACCGCCGCGCACTCGTCCCGGATCCACAGGCGGATGTCGAGGGCCACCTGGTCGTTGCGGGACCGGCCCGTGTGGAGCTTCGCCCCGGCCGGGGTCCGACGCGTGAGCTCGGACTCGAGGTTCATGTGGACGTCCTCCAGGGCCGGATTCCACTGGAACCTTCCGGCCTCGATGTCCGCCGTGATCGAACCAAAACCCTTCCGGATCGCGTCGAGTTCCTTCCGGGTCAGGATCCCGATCCGCTGGAGCATTGCGGCATGGGCGAGGGAACCGCGGATGTCCTGCCTCCACAGGCGCCAGTCGAAGGAGATGGATTCAGAGAAGGCGGCGACATCGGCCGCCGGCCCCGACGCGAAACGTCCGGAGCGAGAGACGACGGAGGAGGCGGGAGACGGTTGGTTCACGGGCGGAATCGTGCCCGATCCGGCCCGGACGTCGCAACCGCAACCCGGGATGGGGCCGTGGTGGCGCGGGTGGGAATGAACCGTCCGCCCCAGGTCAGTTGAGCCCGATGTCCCGGCGGACGAACGTCGGCTGGTCGAGGTTCTCACCCCGGAAATAGGTCCCCTCCGCGGGATCGAAACGGCCGGTCCATGCAGGGACGAAATTGAACTGCTGCTGGGCCTCCTTGGATCCCGCCGCTGGTGTCCGCACGCGGGAGGACGTCCGGGTGCCGGAAACCGGCGTGACGTTCCGCCCCTGGGATTCCGCCGTCGAAGGGACATCCTCGAACTGGAGTCGCCCGGCCGGGACTCCCTTGGGGGCGGTGTAGGTGACCGTCGTCGCCACGGCTGGGGCGGCGTGGAGCCCGCCCGAATGGTGCACGGAGAGGAGGAACGCCCGGATGATCCCGGAACCCCGGGTCTCCGAACCAGCCCCCACCACGAGCTGGGCCCTCGGGCAGTGGCGATGGATCTGATGCTGCAGCCACTCCAGCTCCTCCAACCGCAGGTCCTGACCCCCCGTGAGGTGCAGCAGGATGCCATTGGCCTCGGCGAACCGGGCCGGGGTCTCCAGGAACGGGTGGTCGACGAGGCCCGCCCAGAGCCGGCCGACCCGATCCTCGCCCGAGGCCTCGGAGAAGGCCGCCACGGCATGGGCCAGGCGTCCGCGGGTCCAGCGCTCGAGGTCCGCAATGCCCACCGGCACGAGCGACGGGCCCTGGAC
>JBDLQQ010000352.1:0-8641 GCA_039800465.1 Verrucomicrobiota bacterium | reverse complement strand
AGGTCCGCACACGGGTCGCCATGAGGGACTGGTGGGCGTCGCGGAAGGTGGTGTCGGTGATCAGCAGGCGCTTCTGGGCCAGCGTCCACTCGGCGAACTTCTTCGGCCCGAGCTTCAGCAGGAGGTCGCGGGTACCGGTCGGCAACGGCTGTCCCGGCTGTCCGCCGCGCGGGGCGGTCGGCATCGGGATCACCCCCTTGGGCTGGTAGCCCTTGGCGTGGGGGTTGCCGTTGACGATGACGTTGCCCAGGTAGTTGAGCAGCTTGGTGGCACGGTCCTTCCGGGAGGTGAACTTGAAGAGGTCCGGTGTGGTGTCGATCAGCGTCGTGGTGGCCTGGCCGCTTCGGAACTCGGGGTGCTGGATGACGTTCTCGAGGAATGGGATGTTCGTCTTCACCCCGCGGATGCGGAACTCCGAGAGCGCCCGGTGCATCCGGTCCATCGCGATCTCGTAGTTCTGTCCCGAGGCGATGACCTTCACGAGCATCGAATCGTAGAACGGCGTGATGACGGCACCCGAGTAGCCCATGGCGCCGTCGAGCCGGATCCCGAATCCGCCCGGGGAGCGGTAGGCGAGGATCTTGCCGTAGTCGGGCGTGAACTTGTTCTCGGGATCCTCGGTGGTCACCCGGCACTGGATCGCGTAGCCGTTCCGCGGGATCTGGTTCTGCGCCGGCATCCCGACCTCCCGCGAGTGCAGGGAGTGGCCCTGGGCGATCAGGATCTGGGCCCGGACGAGGTCGAGTCCGGTGAGGACCTCCGTGACCGTGTGCTCCACCTGGATGCGGGGGTTCATCTCGATGAAGAACCACTCGTGGTTGTCCAGGTCGTAGAGGAACTCGATGGTGCCTGCGTTGTCGTACCGGATGTCGCGGGCAATCCGGGCGGCGGCGTCGCACAGTTCCCGGATGATGTTCTCGGGGAGCCCGTAGCTGGGGGCGACCTCGATGACCTTCTGGTGCCGTCGCTGGACCGAGCAGTCGCGCTCGTAGAGGTGGATGACGTTCCCATGCTGGTCGCCGAGGATCTGGACCTCGATGTGCTTGGCGCGGGGGATGTACTTCTCGAGGAAGACGGCCGGGTTGCCGAAGGCGCGCTCGGCCTCGCCTTGGGCCTCTTCGAGCAGCTGGGAGAGTTCCGACTCCTTGCGGACCACCCGCATGCCGCGTCCACCACCACCGAAGGCGGCCTTGATGATGAGCGGGAAGCCGATGGACTTGGCGGCCTTGAGGGCGGCGGAGCGGTCGGAGATCGGATCCTTGGTGCCGGGCAGCGTCGGTACGCCGAGCCGGTCCGCGACCGCCCGGGCCGCGGTCTTGTCCCCCATCATCTCCAGCAGTTCCGGGCGTGGGCCCACGAAGGTCACGCCGGCCTTGGCGCAGGCGCGGGCGAATTCAGGGTTCTCGCTGAGGAATCCGTAGCCGGGATGGATGGCGTCGACACCCTTCTGTCGGGCGACCGAGACGATCCCGTCGATGTCGAGGTAAGCGGCGACTGGTCCCTTGCCCTGGCCCACGAGGTAGGACTCGTCGGCCTTGAAGCGGTGGATGCAGAACCGGTCCTCCTGAGCGTAGACGGCGACCGTGCGGAGCCCGAGCTCGGTGCCGGCGCGGAAGATGCGGACCGCGATCTCCGAGCGGTTGGCGGCCATCAGTTTCTTGAAGGTCCTGCGCTCTGGAACCTCGGGGGTGCGTTCGGCGGGGGCTCGGTTGGACATACGGAGGACGGGGACTGTACCCGGGAATCCCGGGGCGGAAAAAGCGGGAAAGCGCGGTCCGTGTCCCCCCGGAGGGCACGAATTTCTGGCGTCCGCTCAGCGTTTGGATCCCTGAGATGGGGACCCGCCGAGATTCGTCGAGGTCCGTGTGATCCAGCCTGCTGCTGTGGCCCTGAGGTCGTCGGGGATCTGCCAGGTGGCCTTGAGTCCGGGGAGGACGAGTTCGTTGTAGAGGAAGCGGATCGGCACCAGGTTCTTCACCGGGATGTCCGCCGGGTTGGCTCCACCAAGGACCTTGGCGGCAAGGTCTCCGATCGTGTGGCCCACCTCGAGGAAGTCGGACCCCAGGTCGAAAAGGGCGCCCTGCAGGATCCGGGGTGGAACGCTCGTGAAGACCGGGATGCCGGATCTCCGGGCGGAGACGATGAGGGAGTCGGATGCGGAGGATACGGTGATGTCCCCACTGATCCACAACGCGTCGATGCCGCGGGAGAACAGCGACGACGCGGCCTCGATGACGGCGGTCGTGTTCTCTGCGTTCGCCTCGATGAGCTCTATCCCCATGTCGGCCGTCACCTTCCGTGCAAATCGTGTCTGGGCGACGGAGTTGGCCTCCGCGGCATTCCAGACGAGTCCGACCCGCTTCAAGCCGGGGTACATGCGTCGGGCGATCATGAAGGTTTGATCCACCGGCTGCATCGACCCGTATCCGGTCATGTAGGGTGGATGCTCCGCGGGGTTCTCGGGATTGACGCCGACACCGGCACCAGCTGGATCGGTGACTACCCCGAACACATGGGGGGTTTTCGCCCCGGAGCGGTTGGCGTTGGCGATGGTCTGGAGGGAGGGGGTGCTGATGCTGATGATGAGGTCGTAGTCCCCGCCGGTGACGGCCTTGGCGATGGTGTTGGCGGTCCCGAGGTCGCCTTCGGCGTTGAAGTGGGAGATCCGGATCCGTTCCCCGTCCCGGAAGCCACGCTCAGCGAGGCGTTCCACGGCCCCCCGGGCCCCGTCATCCAGGGCGGCCAGGGTGGTGTGCTGCACCAGTGCGATCCGGAGCGGACGGTCCTTCGGACGCGCCTGGCGGGCCGATAGGCGCGTACCGCGGTCGGTGTAGAGGAGCACCGCTGCCGACAGGCAGATCAGGAGCAGTCCAAGGCCGAGGCGACGGAGGATCTCAACCATCCTCCGATGCTACCCGTCCGTCACCCGGATGGCGAGAGGCGCGGACTTCCTGGTGTCCCCGCCGCCATTCCCTCACTGGCTATTCGGCGACCAGTCGGAAATACGCCTCCGTGACGCCAGCCGGCAGTCTCACGGCGAGGGTCTGGAGGCTCCCCTCCGTGGCGACGACCGCGGGAGCCAGGCGCTGCCATTCGGTTCCCGCGAGGGCGCCGCTGGATTCGAGTCGGACGGCCACGAGGGAACTCCGGTCGGAGCGGATCCTGAACCGGACCACCACGCCATCGGTCGTCGGGTCGATCGCAAGGACCGGCTCGGTCTCCCGGCTGTCGGGAATCCGGCCGAGGGCGAATTCGAGCAGGTTCGGGAGACCATCCTCATCGGCGTCGGCATCGGGACCCTGCAGGCCTGAGGGCAGTCCGAATCCGAAGATCCAGCCCGGGAATCCGGAGCCCACGATCGGGTAGCCGGGCGTCGGTGCGCTGGCCGACCATGGGGCGGGGTCGTTGCCGTAGGCGGCTTCGTTCGACTTCTGGAGGGATTTGCCCGTCAGCAGGGCTCCCGGAGTCCAGGGCGCCTGGCTGAGGTAGTTCACCCGGTCGACCCGTCCGTAGTGGCGGACCCCGAGCTCGTCGAGGCCGGCGGGCCGGTCGAGCTGCACGGTCTCCCCCCCGTTCGAGAGCCGGCCGCTGGTCCAGGCGAACACCGGGACGCCCTCGGGCACCTGGAATGCGGCCTTGAAGTGGTCGAGGTTCGCGACGAGGACGAGGCGTCCCTGGGGCTGCAGAACCACGGGAGTATTCGTTGGGAATTCGAACTCCACGCCGTCGCTGATCCGCCAGGCGGCCTTCCGGTCGGCATCAAACAGGGTGACGGGAGAAGGCGAGACATTGACGAGCTCAAGGAACTCCGTCTCGGGATCCGAGGCCGGGGCGTAGTGGATCTCGGAGATGACCACCGGGCCGATCCTAGGCGGGCTGTTCGGGTCGCCTGGGGTGGGCACCAGCAGGGGTACGAAGTTCCAGGAATCGGTGGAGCTCTTGTAGTGGTTCCCTTGGGCCTCACCCGGCAGGGAAGCCCCGAAATCTTCCTTGGTGTCGTACTCGATCTGACCGCTGGTGGCGAACGCGGTGAGATGGAGGGTCTCGCCGAGGTCGCTGAGGGCGAAGGGCACCAGACGGCCCGGGTCCGTGGAAGCGTCCCCGAAGTGGAGGTCCTCCCGGAAGACGATGCGACCGCCCGGTTGCAGGTGCGTTCCGAGGGGGATGCGGTATTTCTGCCGCACCGTCCCGCTGTCGCTCAGGTACCAGCCGCTGATGTCGACCGGGACACTCGACCGGTTGAGGAGCTCGATCCAGTCAGCGCCAGCCCCCGAGTTGGCGAGGACCTCGTCGATCACCACGCGTTGCTCCGGGGCGTAGGGGTAGTCGCCCAGCTGATACTGATAGCGGGCGCCGATGTCGGCCCGGGAGCCGTCGGCGTCGGGTTCATGGCTGGGATCCCCGGCGTCGATGGCGGGGGAATCGGGTTGGATCTGGAAGTTCAGGATCCCCGGATCGATGAACCGGGGATCGGCCAGCAGGTTCCCGACACCCGGAATCGGAAGGGTGTCGGACAGACAGTAGATGGCATCGACCTTCGACAGGGCGTCCGCCCGGATGGCTGCGACCGAGCATTTCGAGAACAGCGTGTTCACCACGGTCGCCTGCCCTCCACCGTGGCCGAAGTTCTTCTCGTAGACGTCGACCCCGACCGTGCAGCGGACGAGGGTGTTCTGGTCCAGGATCACCCGGGAGCCGAGGTCTTTCACCCCGACACCGAGATTGCAGCCCACCACGAGGTTGTGTCGCAGGATCACCGAGGATCCCTGTCCGACCGAGACGCCCTTGTCCGAGTTGAAGTAGATCCGGTTGTCCTCCAGAAGGACATCCTTGCACTCCTCCCCGATGTCGATGCCGTCGCAGTTGGGTCCGGCGAAGCGATAGATCTTGCAGTTCCGGATGATCCCACCTGTGACACCGTCATAGTCGATCGCGTCGGTGTCGGGCGCGTTGTTGCCGAAGAAGGTGCAGTTCTCCGTGAGGGCGCCGCCCTGCTTCACGTTGATGCAGTCGCCGGTGTAGGGGGTGCGGAGTCGGCTGTTCCGGAGCGTCACAAAGCCGCCCCGGCAGAAGATCGGACCCTCGCAGTCGTCGATGTCGAGCGAGTCAAGGGTCAGCTGGGCGTTCAGCCCCGAGATCGCATACGGGTAGACCGCGGGATTGAAGCCGCGTGTGGCTCCTCGCAGGACGACGTGACGCAGCGTCGAGGCGACCTCTGGTGTCTCGAAGCTGATGCCGCCCCAATGAGCTCCCTCCCGGCCCAGGAATCGGACCGGCTTGTCTGCGGTCCCCTCGATCTGGAGGGCGCCCTGGACCCGCAAGTGGCGTCCCGGCTGCATCTCGAAAACGACCCCGGGACCGACGGTGAGTGTCCGTCCCTTTGGGATGATCAGGTCGGAGTCGACGAAGCACGGGGAGTCCTCCGCGGTGAGGTGCCGGTCCTGGTCCAGCATTCCCCCCAAGGTGATCCCGGGTGCAGGCTCGAACTCCGCGACCAGTTCTGCCGCATCGGTCAAGGTCAGGGTCTGGAGCGCTCCGCCGTCCCGTCCTGTCCAGCGGACGAACCGGTGGCCGGGTGCCGCCACGGCTTGGATCTCCACGGGGATGCCCGGGAAGAGGCGGAGCGACCCTGGGTCAACCGGGACGCCTTGGATCCGGAACTGGCCTCCCTGGGAGGGGGATGTCCCGAGGGTCACGGCCACTGCGGCCCCGGGGAGTCCCAGCTGCTGTCGGATCTCCGCGAGGGCACCGTCATCCTCACGACGGCGTTGGATGAATGTCCGCATGTCCGCGAGGGCGTTCGCCCGGCTGGAGGGGGTCAGCCCCCCCCAGGGAGCCCACCGGGCGGAATGACGGGGAATCTCGGCCTCGACCTCGGCGGCCATGCCATCGAGCAGGCCGATCACCCGGGAGGGCTGGAAGGTGGATCCGAGGTGCGCCGCGAACCTCTGTGCGAGACGGTTGCGGAACACGGTGCTGTTCTTCAGCAGCATGAGCAGGTCCTCCTGCTGCAGCATGCTGGACAGCACTCCTCCGCCGACCTGTGACAGCCGGAATGTCTGGTCCATGTCGGGCAGGAACCACCGCCAGCGGCCCCCGGCCGCGCGTGAACGCCAGAACTCGCGGTTGTGACGCCAGCTGGTGTTGACGCCGTACGACTCGCTCACGACGAAGTCGATGAAGCTGTCGATGTCGATCTCGGCCTCGGCGGCGGCCCAGACCGCCGGGTCGTTCAGGTCGTGGGTCCTCAGGTAATCGAGGAGTGCCAACCACGAGGTGGTGTCCCCCTTCTCGGCACCCAGAGTCACGGAGGAGGATGTCATGTGCCCATAGATCAGGTGATCCACATCGCCGGCGTTCAGCCGGAAATGCTCGAAGAACCACATGTCGTCCCAGCGCGCGCGGATGTCGTGGATCCCCCAGTAGGCACCATTGATGTAGACGATGCTGGGGCGGTAGTCCGAGGTCCCCGCCTGCATCTGCCCCTTGGCAAGAAAGGCCCACAGGGCGTCCCGGAGCATCTCCCGATCCCAGGCATCGCCGCCGTCCCGAAGCGTCAGCGACTGGTGGAGGGCGATTCCGGAGCCCGGGAAGAGGTCATGGCGGATCTCGGTGTCCCCGTAGGCGCTCCGCAGCGCAAAGTTCAGGGCCCGCTGCGCATGCACCCAGTTGTTCTCCCCACCCATCCGGAATCCCCCGTTCGCCCGGAAGCCAGCGCCTCCGTCGACGGGGAAGAACTCCAGGTGACCCGGCGCATCCTTGCCCTTGTACACATCCCGAAGGCCTGGACCTCCGCCCGACGCTGCCTCGTGCTGGTTGTAGTAGATGCCGATCCGATCCCCGAACAGCCGTTGCGGATCGCTCACGACCGAAATGGTGGGCAGGGTGCTTTCGGGTTCCCCGATCAGATAGGTGCGGGTGACGATCGGGCCGGGCTGGATGCCCTCGGCGAAGGCGCGGGCCCGTACGACGGTGGTGTTGGTGAGGTTGAGGGGACCCTCATAGCGGGGTGAATCCGACCTGGGATTCGAGCCATCCAGGGTATATCGGATCGTCCCGGACGCGGCCTCAAGGGTGACCTCGGTGGCACTGGACTTCCGGCCACCGTCCGGTCGGATCGTCACTGGAGGTCCCTCGGTCCGGAGGCTCAGGACCTTCGGGCTCGTGTTGGGGGCCATGGGGGTCGGTTCCATGAACTGGACCCAGTCGCCCGAACTGTTACGCCCACGGGAGATGTCCTGGATCTGGAGCCCGTAGGGCGTCTGGTCGATCACCGTGGCCTCCGCAGCGGTCGAAGCGACGAGGGAGAGATCGAAGCTGATGTCCGAACTGTTCGCGGCGGACTGGTGGACCTCCACTGCGATGACGTTGATCCCGGCCACCAGTGCCGTGTTGGGGATCGTGTGGGCGGTGAACTGGTTTTCGGCAGCCCCGCCGATGGCGGTGCCGGCGAGGGTCTGGTGGGTGACCTCACCCGAGGGCAGGTTCTGTCGGACCACCTCCTCGCCGTTCAGGTAGACCACGGCCCCGTCGTCCACCAGCAGCTGCAGGTTGAGAGCCGTGATCTGCTGGGGGTTCTCGATGGTGAACGTGTTGCGGAAGTAGGTCGTGATGAACCGGTTGTTGGTGCTGGGTCCGGATCCCACCTCCGTGGCCTCGTCTCCGTCCCCGTATCCCAAAGGAGAGGGGCCGGATTTCCAGCCGGTGTCGTCGAACGTGCGGCTCCTCCAGGTCGTTCCTGGATTGGATCCGTCGTCCAGATACCGCCAGCGGGCCGCCTCGAGAGGGGGGAGAGGCTTGGGGGTTCCTGGTGTGATCAGCACCGAGACCAGGGCGTTGCCCGAACGGGAGAGCACGATCGACTCGCCGGTTGCCGAGAGGGAGAAGTTGGCATGGTAGCCCTCGGTCACGAAGCTGCGCCAGGGCCAGTAGCCCCGGGGATGGGTCTGCCCCGGGATGGCATCCTTGCCGTCCGCCCAGACGAGCAGGAATCCATGGGCCGGGATGACGGCTGTCGATGGGAAGGCCCATCGCAACGGACGCGCGGGATCGTCGCTCAGGTACCAGCCGCCCAGCGAGACGGGTTGATCCGTGGTGTTCTCAAGCTCGATCCAGTCGGGGTAGTCGGTGAAATCCACGATGTCCGGATGCGACTGGGCATTGGAGGCGAGGAACTCGCTGATCCGGACCTGTCCGAGCGCGACCGCGGCGGTCAGGCACTGGAGGAGCAGGAGGAACGGGGCACGACCTCCCTCCGGACGGAGTCCTCGGTGAGTGGCCCGATGCGGTTGCGGCAATGCCTCCGGGTGACGAACAGGGAAATTCACGGTGACAAAGGATAGCAATTCCGCTGCCTGATTCGAGGACAGTCTATTCTGGCGGGTACGATGGAATGTGAAGAGGCGCGCCTGCGACTCGGATGGGGTCTGATTTGCCTGGGGGGGGATCCTGCCGGGATGTGGAGGCCGCCCCAGGGCTGCCGAAGCCGGGTTGGAATCGCCTGACTCCCGGATCCGATCGGAATAGCCTTTCCGCAACGTGTCGGTGAACCCGTCTCCCGTTGCGATTCCGGAACCATGGCTGAGGTGTGTTCCTTCCACCCCTTGGATCCGTCGGGCCTGGGGGCCGGTGCTCCGGTGGG
>JBDLQQ010000351.1:0-8353 GCA_039800465.1 Verrucomicrobiota bacterium | reverse complement strand
GTCGAGGTTCACCGTGAGCAGGTAGTTGCATCCATGGGTGCCATGCTGCACCACGCTCTTGAGGAAGAAGTCGGCATGGAACCGCTTGCCCACAAGGCGGCCGAACGGGTCGGGGATGGCCACAAGGACAGTGTCGATGGTGCCCCGACGGATCAGGGAGGTGAGTTCGGCGAGTGTCATGGGAACAAGGGAATCCCCGGGCACCGGTGGGGCCTCGGCGATGGGGCGAAGAAGACACCAATCCCGGGGAGAGGACCAGTCCCGACCTCGGACAGTCCCGACCTCGGACAGGGCGAAGAGATTGGAATCGGATCAGCGCGATCCCGGGGACCCCGGGGTCGCGAGCGAGAGCCGGAGCTGATTGAAGGCCTGCTGGGCGGTCGAGTACTTGAAGGTCTGCCGGTCGAACCGGTTGAGCCGCCTCTGGACCGTGGTGCCATGCGGGCCGGAGACGGCGATGAAGACAGTGCCGACCGGCTTCTCCTCGCTGCCACCGCCGGGCCCCGCGATGCCGGTCGTGCTGACGGCGTAGTCGGCTCCCGTGACCCGCCGCGCCCCCTCGGCCATCGCCCGGGCTACGGGTTCGCTGACCGCTCCGTGCTCCGCCAGGAGCGCCTCCGGCACCCCGAGCAGCGTCGCCTTGGCTGCGTTCGCATACGCGACCACCCCGGCCAGCAACACGGCAGAGGCGCCCGGGACGTTGGTGATCCGGTTCGCGAGGTGCCCCCCGGTGCAGGATTCCGCGAGGGCCAGGGTCTGGGACCGCTCGGACAGTGTCCGCACGAGCACCTCTTCCAGGGAATCCTCCCCTACTCCGAAGACAAACTCCCCCGCCTCGCGGAAAAGCAGCGCCGAGGCACTGGCAAGGAGTTCCGACGCCTTCGGTCCCGCCGCCGAGAACCGCACGTCCACCTCTCCGACCCGTGCGCAATACCCCACCTGCAACCCCTCCGCGACCAGTGGGGCCAGATGTGCCTCGAGACGTCCCTCCATCAACGACTCCCCCAGACCCGTGGTCTTGAACGTCTGGGTCACGAATCCCTCCGCCGCGCCCCAGCGCGATCCGATCCAGGGACGGATCTGGGTGTCGAACATCGGATGCAGCTCGCGCGGGGGCCCCGGCAGGAGGATCAAACCAGCACGCCCGCCCCCCGTCCGGAAGGGGTTGGGGGACAGGTCGAAGGCAAGGCCCGGCGCCGTCCCATGCTGGTTCAGGAAATACGTCGCCCCCTCGGGGACCCAGGCCTCGACCCGCGTCTTCTCGGGCATGGGACGCTGACGCGACTCGAAGAAGGAGCGGATGGAGGCCTCCACCTCGGGATGGAACACCAGCCGGGTCCCAAGCAGTCCCGCGATGCGTTCCCGCGTGATGTCATCACTTGTCGGACCGAGCCCACCGGTGGTGATCACGAGATCCGAACGCGACAACGCCGTCTGGACGGCGCCGCAGATGGCTTCCGCCGTGTCGGGGACCGTCACGTGATGCGACAACGGCATCCCCAGATCAGCCATCCGGCGGCCGATCCACTGGCTGTGGGTGTTGAGGACCCGACCGAGGAGCAGTTCCGATCCGGTGGTGACGAGTTCGACGATCACCCACCCACTCTATGGTGGAAGCAGGGAACCGCCAGCCGGCGAACTGGATGGGTTGGGTCACGGTGCGCCCGACATCACAGGGCAGTTCGACCCCCACCTTGAGGCCCTTGGATCACCCGACGAGGCGCAGGCGGTGGATGATGTCGGCCGCCACCGTCTCGGGAGGCGCGGCGATGTCGAACCGCTGGATGTCGTCCGACACCTCGAGCGTCGCGAACTGGCTGTCGAGGAGGCTGGCCGGCATGAAGTGGCCCTTCCGTTCACCGAGGCGGGTGGCGATCAGGTCGCGACTCCCGTGCAGGTGGGCGAAGCGTACCTGGGGGTCCCCGAACAGGAGGAGGTCACGATACTGTCGCCTGAGCGCGGAGCAGGCGACCACGGCGCTGCGGCCCGCGGCATTCTCGGACCGCATGAAGGCCTGGATGGCCAGGAGCCACGGTTTTCGGTCCTGGTCGTCCAGGGGCAATCCAGCGCTCATCTTCGCGATGTTCTCGGGCGGATGGAACGAGTCGGCATCGCGGAACGCCCACCCCAACCGCTGGGCCACCAGGGAGCCCACGGTCGTCTTCCCGCATCCGGACACACCCATGACGATCAGGATCACGCGGCGAGGCTAGTGGGATCGGATGGCGAGGAGAACCCGGAAAACGGGAAGCGGAAAACGGGGAGATGGGAACGCACGCGGAGACGCGGAGACGCGGAGGGCAAAGGAGGAAACCGGAAACGGAAAAGACGAGAACCCCGGGAGAGATCTCAGGCTGTCCGGATGCGGCAACCCTCGAGGGAGGTCCGCTCCTGGATGCGGTGTCGACCGGGATTCGCAAGGACACTCGACTCCGTACGGCAAACCCAGATCACAGGAACCGCTCCTCACTTCACGGAATCCCCAATTCCTTCTCCTGCGTGACTCCGCATGCGGAACTTCATTGTCCTCGGGCCGATGTCGGAACATACCCCAAGACAATGCGTTCGATCCCGTCCTTCAGGAGCGGCGCACCGAAGTTGAGCAGGAATCCAAGCCGCAGACCCATCAGCTTCAGGTAGGTCAGCACCTGCTTACAGTGGACCCGGGAGACCTGCTCAACGGATTTCAATTCCAGGAGAATCTCATTCTCAACAATGAGGTCCGCTCGGAAGGCTTCACGGAAATGCAAGTCCCTGTATCGGATCGGAACGGGGACCTGCCGTTGGACTTCGAGGCCTCGACATTCAAGTTCTCGGGCGAACACAACCTCGTAGACGTGTTCGAGCAACCCAGGACCAAGATCACGGTGAACCTGCAGTGCTGCATTGATGATGACATCGGGAAGCAGATCCCGTGTCGCACGTTTTGGAATCGTTTCCATGAGATCATCCTCGGCCCCGGCCCCGGAGGATTCCATCGCCAGATCTAAGGATGCCCCGGGGCTTGAATGTACCGCGGTCATCGTTTCGATCCTGCCGAGTGCCCAACTCACGATGGAATCCCACCGGAGTTAGATCCTGCTTCTATGGATCCAGCGGGTGGGCTTTTTGATGCTGGGGTGGCGCCACCTGACTGGGGCGAAACAAATTCCCAATCCTTCTGTTGCTTGTTTCCCCTCCGCGTCCCCGCGTCTCCGCGTGCCCAATTCTCCGGGTGGACCCGAAGGCGCTTGAAGGCTCAGGCATCGCCCATACCTTGACCGGATGCTTCCTGAATCGCTCGCGTTCCTCGAAACCCTCGTCAACACGCCCAGCCCGACCGGTCACGAACACCGCGGCCAGAGGGTCTGGCTCGACTACGCCCGGCAGTTCGCCGACGAGACCTTCAGTGACGCCTACGGGAACTGCGTCGCACGGATCGGCAACGGCCGCCGCCCCCGCATCATGCTGGCCGCCCATGCCGACGAGATCGCCATGACCGTCAACTACGTCACCGAGGACGGTTTCATCCACGTCCGCCGCACCGGTGGAGTGAACGCGGCCATCACACGGGCGCAACGGGCGGTCATCCACTCCCGGAGCGGCGCCGTCCATGGCGTCTTCGGGTCCGTCGCCCCCCACCTCACCAAGGCTGACGACAAGCGGGATGAACCCAAGATCCACGACCTCTTCCTCGACATCGGCGAGACCTCCCGCGAGGCCGTCCTGAAACGCATCCGGATCGGCGACCCGATCACGCTCGCCGCCGGGTTCCAGCGCCTGAACGACGACATCGCCGTGGCCCGGGCCTTCGACAACCGGATCGGCACCTGGGCTGTCGCCGAGACGCTCCGCCTGATCCGGGAGGACGGCGGCCCGATCGAGGCCGAGGTCTGCGCCGTCTCGAACATCCAGGAGGAGGTCGGGCTGCTCGGCGCCCGCCAGATCGCCTACTCCCTGCATCCGGACGTGGCGCTGGTCGTGGATGTCACCCATGCCACCGACATCCCGACGATCGACAAGCGGCAGCACGGGGATGTGCGGCTGGGACGCGGCCCGACACTCACCCACGGCGGCTGCAACCACGCCGCGGTCGTGGCGCGGCTCGAGGAGTGCGCGTCGGACTCTAAGATCGCCATCCAGCACGAGGCGATGAGTTCCACCAGCGGGACGGACACAGACGCCATCTTCTGGACCCGTGGCGGGATCCCGAGCGCCCTGGTCAGCCTGCCCAACCGCTACATGCACTCGCCCGTCGAGATGGTGTCGCTCAAGGACCTCGCCCAGATCCCGGTCCTGCTCGCGGCCTTCGTCCGGAGCGTCCGCAGCGGGGAACAGTTCAAGGTCTCCCTGTGATCGCCGGGGAGGCCGGTGGTTCGGCAGGGGCCACCGTGTCGACACCCGTCAAAAGCGTTGCCCTCGGGGTTGGTTCGCCTAGTCTCGCCGCTCACCGAAATTCACCGCAACTACCATGAGTGACTCCTACGTCCCCCTGATCAGCTCCGGCCTCGCCGGTCCGCTCGGCATCCTCCACCTCCCCCGCCTCTGGCAGAAGGTCTCCCTCGAGGCCCGCGGCAAGCTGGCCCCCGGATATCCCGGCATCGGCCAGGGCTATGACATGATGGTCATCGGCGCCCTCGGTCTGAAGGCCGACGCGGTCAAGTCCTTCATCACCGAGCAGAAGCCCACCTACCCCCAGTTCGAGGCCTGGATCAAGCAGCAGCCCGGCGTGAACCTCACCAAGGGCAACATCCACAAGCTCAACGTCTCCATCGCCGGCTACATCCACGCTGACGAGACCCGGAAGGGCATCCTCTCCGCCAACGGTCTCCCGGATGACGGCAGCGTGCTCCCCGACGCCATCAACCTGAACAACCTCGACGACTGGTTCGAGTTCCATCAGGCGGTGCTGAAGTAATCCCAGGCACCCTCTGGACTCACAAGGCCGGCACCATGGTGCCGGCCTTTTTGCTTCCCGGGACCGGTTGCCGACGGGGACTTCAGCGATACGATCCGGGTCCATGCCAAAAGCCATCACTCTCGCACTCCAGGTCGGTGACAGTGCCCCGACTTCGAGGCGCTCACCACGGACGGCACCCAGGTCCGCCTCCGCGACGCGAAGGGGAAGCCGGTCGTCCTGTTCTTCTACCCGAAGGACGACACCCCGGGATGCACCAAGGAGGCCTGCGGCTTCCGCGACCTCCACGCGGACTTCGCCAAGAAAGGGGCGGTGGTCTGGGGCGTCAGCGTCGACCCCGTGGCCTCCCACCAGAAGTTCACCAAGAAGTTCCAGCTGCCGTTCCCACTGATCGCCGACACCGACAAGGCCATCGTCACCGCCTACGGGGTCTGGGGCGAGAAGGTCTTCATGGGCCGGAAGTACATGGGCACGAACCGGGTCACCTTCCTGATCGGTGCCGATGGCCGGATCCAGCATCTCTGGACGACCGTGAAACCCGAGACGCACCCGGCTGAGGTCCTTGCGGTTTTGTGATCCCGGTCCATCCCTCTCCGGAAGTGCTTTGACTCAACGCAGTGGTGACTCCTAGCCTCCAGCCGCACTCAAAAACGTTCAAACTCACATCCATCATGCCCATCCCTGTTGGCTCCAAAGCCCCTGACTTCGTCCTCAAGCAGAAGACCGCCGCCGGACTCCAGGACATCAAGCTCTCCGAGAACTTCGGCAATAAGAACACGGTCCTCCTCTTCTTCCCCCTGGCCTTCACTGGCGTCTGCACCCAGGAGCTGTGCGACATCACCGCTGGTCTCGGCGCCTACAGCGCCCTGAATGCCGACGTGATCGGCATCAGCGTGGACAGCCCCTTCGCACAGGAGGCGTGGGCGCAGCAGAGCAAGATCGGCATCCGCCTCGGCAGCGACCTGAACAAGGCCACCACCAAGGCCTATGACGTCGTCTTCCCGAACCTCGCCGGCATCGGCGACACCTCCGCCCGCGCGGCGTTCGTGATCGACAAGGCCGGTGTCGTCCAATACGCGGAACAGACCCCCACGCCGAAGGACCTCCCGAACTTCGAGGCCGTCAAGGCGACCCTCGCCAAGCTCGGCTGAGCCATCCTCGGAATCCGACCACTCAACCCCGCAGGACAAGCCGCCTGCGGGGTTTTTCGTTCACAGTCCCGTCACCCGGCACCCACGGAGGAGTGCCGTCGATCGTCCGCAGTTTTCGCTCCCCAAACCCGCCGATCGCCGCTCTCATCTCGTCACCATGTCCGAATCCCCTCAACCCGCGGAGTTCAAGATCTGGGCGGCTGATGACGTCGTCTACGGCCCTGTCCCCCTCGCCACACTGGAACAGTGGGTCCGGGAGGAGCGGGTCGTCGCCACGACCTGGGTCCACCTCGGGGAGAAGGACCTCTGGATCAAGGCTGGGGATGTCGCCGAGCTGAAGGACGCCTTCGCCGGCCGATCCACCGCCTCGGGTGCGGCGGATGAGGTGACGCCGCTCGTGACGGGTCTCCGCCCCGGGATGCTCCGGCGCGTCCGCGCCCTCTCGGGCATGAACGACCAGCAGCTCGGGCGGTTCGTGCAGATCATGGAGATCGTCCGGGCCGACGCCTACAAGGTCATCGTGCACCAGGGCGCCCCGGGCGACGCGATGTACGCGGTCCTCGACGGTGAGGTCCGCGCCCGCATCATCGCCGGCGGCAAGGAGACCGAGCTCGCGCGGTTCGGTCCCGGCGACATCTTCGGCGAGATGGCCCTGTTCGACGGCGGTCCGCGCTCGGCGGATGTGGTGGCCAACTCCTCCTCCACCCTCCTGCGCATCACAGCCAACCGCTTCGAGAAGCTCTGCAAGGAACAGCCCGAGCTCGCGACGCCGCTCCTGTTCGAGCTCGCCAAGACCCTCGCCAAGCGGATCCGCGCGGACGTCAAGAAGATCGCCGACGTCTACCAGCTCGCCCGGGCCGGTCACCTCGACTGACCGCCGCCGCTGGCGATGCGCCAGGCCCTGTCGGTCTCTGTCCGGGGTTGAAACCCGGATGAAAGGGAGTCGGTCCCAGAAAGCCCCGGCGGGTGTCCCTCCCCGATTGAGGAGCTCTCCATTCCCGACCTCCCCAGCTGGGATCCGGAATCCAAGGCGGATCGGGAACGCCTGCCGGGTCCTTCGTTTTCCAGAACCACCATGCCGACCTCCCAGAAGTCCTCGCAGCCCATCGCCCTGACCATCGCCGGTTCCGACTCCGGGGGTGGCGCCGGACTCCAGGCCGACCTCAAGACCTTCGCCGCGATCGGCGTCTTCGGCACCTCGGCCGTCACCTGTCTGACCGCCCAGAATCCCCGTCGCGTCTCAGCCGTCCAGGCGGTCCCTCCCGCCTTCCTCCAGGAACAGGTCCGGGCCGTCTTCTCGGAACTCCGCCCCGCCGCATGCAAGACCGGCATGCTCTACAGCGGATCCCTGATCCGCGCCCTCGTCGAGGTGTGGCCCCGGAGAAAGGCACCCCCACTGGTCGTCGACCCCGTCATGGTCGCCACCAGTGGAGCCCAGCTGCTGAAGCCCTCCGCGATCCGGATCCTCACCCGGGATCTGTTCCCGCTGGCGACCCTCATCACCCCCAATCTCGACGAGGCCGTCCTGCTCCTCGGACACCCCATCCGATCCCTCGCCGAACTCCAGGACGCCGCACTCGAGCTCCACCTCCGCCATGGATGCGCGGTGCTCCTCAAGGGGGGGCATCTCCGAAGCAGCCCGACCGCCTCGGACGTCTTCGTGGACCACCGCCAGCAGCTGGTCCTCTCGGCCCCATTCGTCCGGGGAGTCTCCACCCACGGGACAGGCTGCACCTATTCCGCGGCGATCACGGCCTACCTGGCCTTGGGGCTCAACCTCGAGGAAGCCGTTGCCATGGCGAAGCAGCACATCAGCGCCGCCATTGCGCAGAGCGTCCAGGTCGGACGCCACTCGGCACTGAATCCGTTCTGGAGCTGAGCCTCGTCGGAAGCCGACCGCCCCCGAAGGATCCGCCGACAAACGACGAGGGGAGGACCCGCAACCCGCCCCGGGGTCAGGATGGGATCTCGTCGGCCCGGAAGAACCTCCGGACCTCGATCTCGGCATTCTCGGTGGAATCGGACGCATGCGCGATGTTGTGCATGCTGTCGGTGCCAAGGTCCCCGCGGAGGGTTCCCTTGGGGGCCTTGCGGGAATCGGTGGGGCCGAGCAGTTCACGGACCTTCGACACGGCCTGGTCCCCGGAGAGGATCACCGCCAGGACAGGCCTGGACATCATGAACGTCACGATCTCCGGGAAGAACGGGCGGTCCTTGAGATGGGAATAATGCTCGGCCAGCAGCTCCGGGGTCAGACGCATCATCTTGGCGGCCTGGATGCGGAGTCCGGCGCGCTCGAATCGGG
>JBDLQQ010000350.1:0-13733 GCA_039800465.1 Verrucomicrobiota bacterium | reverse complement strand
CCAACCTCGGGCTCTCCGATGGCTCCACCCTGGCCAAGGGGTTGACCGTCAAGGTGGGACCCGCCGGAGCCGGTGCGATGGCGTACGACACCGCGACGGGTGCGCTCCGGGCTGCCTGGACTGGTGGGTTCCTGAAGTTCGACCCGATGCGCTTCGGCCTGATCGGCACCATCCGTCCCGCCCAGCCGGAGCGGTTCACGTCAATGGGCCCCGGGACGCCATCGCAGGGATCCTATCGCTTCCACGGAATCCATCAGGGCCAGGGCGGTACGGTCCTCGACTACGAGATCGATGGCGTGCGGATCCTCGAGCATCCGGAGTTGCGGGATTCGCCAGCGGGACCCGTCTTCGTCCGAAACCTTCACGTCGCTCCTCACGATCGAAGCCTCTCCTTCCTGGCGTCGGGACATCTGAAGGGAACCAATACCCATACGCACAGCTTCAGCGACGTTCGGGAACGGGCCGGCACCAATCCGTCTCGGGTGGACTGGCTTCTGGCTCAGGGTCATGAAGGAAACACAGCCTCTGCCGTGGGTGTGGTGGGGGCGATGAAGATCCAGGAGAACCACCTTGAATGGGTCGGAAATGGGGGGCGGCTGCAGGTGCTCCTCGCGCCCGAGACCCGACCCGTTGTGTTCTCAATTCTCCTGTGGCGGGGATCGAAGGACCGGACCAATGCGTTCCGGGATTTTGTCTCGCAGGCCAATCCCGGGACTGACCCGGAGAAGGTCGCCGAGACTGGCCCTTCCCGCTGGCCCACCCTCACTACCCGCGGACAACGCGGAGCCGACACCGACTTCCTTGCGGTCGACACCCTCACGTTGCCGTACGACAACCCGGAGAAGGCGCTGCTGTTCGGATCCGGCATCGACTTCACACCCGACGGCGCCGGCTACCTCTGCACCATCCATGGCGATGTCTGGCGGGTGACCGGGATCGACGACGCCCTGCAGAAGCTGAAGTGGACGCGCTACGCCACGGGATTGTTCCAGCCGCTCGGGCTGAAGGTCCGGGACGGCAAGGTGTTCGTGCTGGGACGCGATCGCATCACCCGGTTGCACGACCTCAACGAGGATGGTGAGGCCGACCTGTATGAGAACTTCCATGACGGGATCCAGACCTCGACCGGGGGCCACGACTACGTGACCTGCCTCGAGAAGGACTCGGCGGGGCGGTTCTACTATGTCGACCCGATCGGCGTACACCGGGTGTCCGCTGACGGCCGCTCCTCCGAGACCCTGGCCACGGGATTCCGGAACCCGAACGGCATGGGAACGAGCCCGGATGGCTCGGTTGTGACCGCGGCGCCCCAACAGGGCACGTGGACCCCGACCTCGTTCATCGCGGAGATCCGACCCGAGGGCTACTACGGGTACGGCGGACCCAAGGTCACACCCGAGCGTCCAATAGGCTATGACGCGCCGCTGTGCTGGATCCCTCACCCGGTCGACAACTCCTCAGGCTCCCAGGTCTGGGTGCCCCAGGGCCAGTGGGGGCCGCTCGGCGGTCAGATGCTCCATCTGCTGTGGGGACGTTGCGGCATGATGCTCGCGCTTCGGGATGCCGAACCGGGACAACCCGCCCGCCAGGGTGCGGTGGTCCCGTTGCCGGCGAAGTTCCTGAGTGGACCCAACCGCGGGACCTTCCATCCGGACGGGTCGCTGTTCGTTGCTGGCAGCACCGGGTGGCAGACCAGCGCGGTCAAGGACGGAGCCCTGCAACGGGTGCGGTTCACTGGCAAACGGACCGCGCTCCCGATTGGTTTCCGCGTCGTGCCGAACGGCGTAGCGGTCACCTTCTCCCAACCGCTGGATCGTCGTACCGCCGAGGACCCGGGCAGCTATGGCCTGAAGCAGTGGAACTACCGCTATGCCGAGGCCTATGGATCCAAGGACTGGTCCGTGAAGGATCCGAATCGCGAGGGTCGCGACGACGTCGAGGTGAAGTCTGCCCGACTGGAACCCGATGGCCGCACCGTGTTGCTGGAAATCCCGGGGCTGGGTCCGGTGATGCAGGCCGAACTCAAGTACAACGTGGATGCCGCCGAGGGCGGAAAACCCCTCAAGGGTCAGTTCTGGTTCACCGTGAATCCAAGGTGAACCAAGGAGGGACAGTGAGCCACGCCTTCAGACCCGGGTCGGTCACAGGCGTTCGGTCGGGGTAAAGGGAAGCCCCCGTTCCCCGTCAAATTGGCGACGGAGGCGTCGGTCCGCGGAAGAGACCCGGCGACGGACCACCTCCGGAGCCACCCGGTCTCCAATCTCCCGCCAGGACCGCCGCCCTTTGAGCCAGTCCTCCCAGGAGATGGGGCGGTCAATGGGGATGCAGGGGATTGGCGACTCCGAGTTCATGGGCAACCTCTTCCATCACGATCCGCCAGGAATCGAAGATCAAGTCTCGGCCCATCCCCGAACCCGACACTTGCGGGCCTGCAGCGGGACTTCCAAGGTCATCGCATGACACGGCAGCAGGTGCTCGACCTCTACTTCATGGATGCCCGATGCAAGCTCATCGAGATCGCGGCGTTTCTGGACCGCGTGGAGCGCGGCGATGGGGATGCGGACTTCCGTCTGGCGGCGTTCCGGAAGGCACTACGGCATCTTCATGACCCAGGGCAGGCCCGGGCCGAGTCCGTCCTAACCTCGCTCAGTGATCCCACCTCAGAACCCGTGGCCAAAGCCCCCGGCAAGGGGGCCATCGGAGCCTGGAATGCAGCGGCCTGATCCGGCGTCCGATCGAGCCCATCAACCCAAGGCCGCGGCCGCGCAGGAATCAGGCTTGCCCGGTGAGATGCCGACCGATACATCCTTCCCCATGATCCGTCGTCCGGGATTCCGACTTACGCTCCGCCTGCGGGCCCTTCCGGGGCTTTCCCGCAGGACGGCGTCCGGGGTCCGGTGAAGGTCATGTTCCCTTTCAACCCCATCGCCGAGTCCCGGCGCTGGGGTTTTTGTTTTTGCAGCACCAACTCCACGACGCAGGGCCGGCCATCCGAAACGACATCGCCATGCTGAAGAATCCCGCCACGAAGTACCGCCCCTTTCCGCTGATCGACCTGCCCAACCGCCAGTGGCCCGGGCGGCACCTCACCCGAGCCCCCATCTGGTGCAGCGTCGACCTCCGCGATGGCAACCAGGCCCTCGCCATCCCGATGAACGTCGCGCAGAAGCTCGAGCTGTTCCAGACGCTCGTCGCCTGCGGGTTCAAGGAGATCGAGGTCGGCTTCCCCTCGGCCTCCAACACCGAGTTCGCCTTCAACCGTCGCCTCATCGAGGAGAACCGCATTCCCGATGACGTCTCGATCCAGGTGCTCGTCCAAGCCCGAGAGGATCTCATCGAGCGGACCGTCCAGTCGCTCGTCGGCGCCAAGCGGGTCATCATCCACCTCTACAACTCCACCTCGCCGGCTCAGCGGCGTGTGGTCTTCGGGAAGTCCAAGGACGAGATCAGGGCGATCGCCGTCCAGGGGGCCCGCTGGATCCAGGAGCGGCTGCCCCGGCTGGCGGGCACGGACGTCCGGCTCCAGTACTCGCCCGAGAGCTTCAGCGCGACCGAGGTCGAGTTCGCCAAGGAGATCTCGGAAGCCGTCATGGACGTCTGGCACCCCACCCCGGAGCGCAGGATGATCCTGAACCTCCCCGACACCGTGGAGGTCGCGATGCCGAACGTCTACGCGGACCAGATCGAATGGATCTGCCGCAACATCCGGGACCGCGAGGCCCTGACGGTCAGCCTCCACACCCACAACGACCGCTCCACCGGCGTCGCCGCCACGGAGCTCGGCCTCCTCGCCGGGGCCGACCGCGTCGAGGGCACCCTCTTCGGCAACGGGGAGCGGACCGGGAACCTCGATATCGTCACGGTCGCCCTCAACCTCTACATGCACGGGATCGATCCGCAGCTCGACCTCGGAGACCTCAATGCCATCCGCGAGGTCTATGAGCGCTGCACCGGCATGACCATCGCTCCCCGGCATCCCTACGCCGGGGAACTCGTGTTCACCGCCTTCAGCGGATCCCACCAGGACGCCATCAAGAAGGGTCTCGCCGAATGGGCCGAAGGCGGTCGGCCGCACTGGGATGTCCCCTACCTCACCATCGATCCCGCCGACATCGGCCGGGAGTACCGGGAGGTCATCCGGGTCAACAGCCAGTCGGGCAAGGGTGGCGTTGCGTACCTCCTGGAGAGCGAGTTCGGGATCGAGCTGCCCAAGGAACTGCAGCGGGAGTTCGGCCCGATCGCGAACGACTGGGTCGACGCCCTCGGTCGCGAGGTGAAGGGCGAGGAGCTGCGGGCACTGTTCTGGCGCGAGTACATCGAGCCGAACACGCCCTGGGAGCTGCACCACTTCCATGCCGATGGCGTGGAGAAGGTCTTCCGCTGCCGTGCCTCGGTCCGCCACAAGGGCCAGGAGTTGATGATCTCGGGCGAGGGTAATGGGCCGATCGCCGCATTCGTGGCCGCACTCGTCGGCGCCGGTGCGCCCGCCTTCGAGGTCGTCTCCTTCAAGCAGCACGCCCTCAGCGCCGGCACCGGGGCAAGTGCCATCGCCTACATCCAGATCCGTACCGCGGACGGTCAGGCCCGGTGGGGTGCCGGGGTCGACACCAATATCCAGCTCGCCTCGATGAAGGCGGTCCTGAGCGCCATCAACCGGCTGAAGACAGCGTCCTCGAAGTCCTAGGTTCTTCGGATCCAACAGGTTTCCGCCCCCGCCCCACCACGGTCCCGGGCGGCGAACTCCCGGACCATCAGTCCCGGTGCTCGCGATGGCAGCCGGTACAGCTCTCCGCGATCCCTCGGGCAAGTCCATCCAAGAGCTTGACCGAGCCCGGCTCCGGCTTTGCGGTCTGGTCGAGGAAGGCCCTGGCCCGTTCCTCGGCGACGGTGTGGCGCCGCCGGTAGTCCAAGGAAAGCGGCTCTGTCACCTCCCGGCGTCCCAGCTCATGCAACGCCTCCCAGAATTGCAGGGCCTCCTGATGGAGCGAGGGGCCTTCCTCCCCCGGCATCGGCTTCCAAGAGCGTCGCTGCCACGCCTCGAGACGGTTCCACCGGGCGTCGAGGTCGACCATCGCGGCTACCCTCCCAGTGACGGCTGCCGTCTCGGGCAACTCTCCCACGCCATCGATCACTCCCGGATCCGGACAGCGGAATTGTCGGACCGCGCCATAGAGTCCCGGATAGTTGGTAGAGGTGCCCGCCTGATGCATCCACGCCACCGCCCGGTCCGACGTCCAGCCTTCCCGAGCCATCGCCATCACCGCCGCCGCAGCAGGACCGCGGTGCTGTCCGTGGTGACAGTGGACATAGAGCGGGGATGGCAGCCCGGAGATCGCCTTCACCAACTGGACTCCCCGCTGGGTGGAGATGCCGTCGTAACCGATCGGCAGGTGGACATATCGGAGACCATGACGCCGGGCGGCGGCGACATCCGGACGGGCCCCATCGACGCTGACCAGGGTCTGGATCCCCATCTGCGCCAACTCGGCAAACGCGGCGTCCCCTTCCGGCTGGGCACCGGAATAGAGCCTGGGGGTCATCCGGAAGATCGCATGCACCTGACGGGCCCTCACCGACACCGGGCTCGCCATGGTCTCGGCAGTCTCGGCGCCCAGGACCCAGGCGACAGCCAGCAGGCTCCACACGGCGATCGGAACCCACCTCATGCGCTCAAGCACCTGCACGATCCGGATCTCAAGACCACTCGCAGAGCGACTCGACGTGGGCGGCCGAGCCATCCCGGAGCCATCCGTCGAGCTGGGCCTGGTCCTTGAGCTGCTGGCCCCGGCTACGCGGCACAACCGCGAAGCGGGAGTCGATCTCCGGCACCGCGGTGAGGTCGCCCCAGAGCTTCTCGAACTGCGCCACTGGGAAGACGTCCTCCTGCCCATGTCCCCAGCGTTTCTTCACATCCTTCAGGGTGATGTAGGTGGGCACCCGCGCAGCGAGATCCCGGATGGCCTCGAGGATCCTCTCCCCGCCCGGTTGCGGCTCGATGAGATCCCGACGTTCAAGCCCCATCGAGGCGAGGAAACGATCGATGTGGATCCACGTCGTCATCGAGTTGTAGTAGCTCAGCCGGAACTCGTCCTCCTCGCGCGGCATCGCCAACCCCTCGACCAGGCGGGGGCGCCCATTCACACGGGCCAGTCCACCACCACGGTCCTCGAGTCGCCGGGTGATGACCTCGAAGGTGAGGCAGGCACCACTCGAGTCGTGGTGACCCAACATCAGCGGATCCACATCCGCACCAAGCGTGTCGATGTTGTGGAGCATCAGATGCTGGAGATCCGGATGCTCCCGGAGAAGACGCCCGAGGACCCCGTTGCGGAGCAGATTCGGGATCTCGAAGAAGTGGCCGACCGGATGCAGGCACTGCATCGGGAGGTTGTCGGTGTAGTCACCGCCCTCCCCGGCACCCCGGGCCCACCCGATGAGCGCGGCCCGGAGACTCTCACGGACCTTCTGCTGCTGGACGTCCAGCACCTGCTGCGGCATCTCCTCCCACTGGAACCGGAGATCCCTCTCGGTGGGGATCATCCTCAGGCCCACGCTGCGTCCGGGCGACAGGAGGACGGATCCGTCGTAGCCGTAGTTCCCAACCCGCTCGAGGAATCGGGTCGTGGGCTGGTGGGTGGCGTAGCTGGTGGTGAAGATGTGGGGGATCGGACGGCCGAACTGCCGGGAGATCCGACGGGACTTCGCCAGATGGGTCTCGAGGAAGGTCCGGTGGCGTCCCTCCAGCTTCGCATACGGATGCAGCGCCTTGCAGGTGCCGGCTCCCCCGGTCCACCGCGACCCTGCGCCCGCGGCGAGGGTCACCACCGCGACCGCACCAGACCGCAGCAGCGCCTCGCCCTGTCGACGCGACGGACCGGAAGACGCAGTCGCCACGGGATCGGCAACATCCCCCGGTTCCACATCGTCGATCCGCGTGTCGGGACGGAGCCGGTTCTGGGCGAGGCCGATGCGACCCTCACGGAGCTCGGCCCGGATCCGCTCATGCTGGGCCCGGTCGAATCCATGCTCGTCGAGGAGGGTCTGGAGCGCCGTGCTCCCGGCCTGCTCCTCGCGTCCCTTGGGCAGGAGGACATCGAACAGCGTCTGTACCATGCCACGGAGTTCCGGCCGGGTCCGGGACGCCGCACCGAGCTTGTCGAGCTCGGCCCGACGCACCGGCGGGAGAGCCCGTCGATCCGCCCTGAGCAGGGCCGGCACGGTCAGCGCATAGTACCCCGGGGGCATCAGCGCCTCCGAGCCCCTCAGCAGATCGGCGAACGTCCCGTTCTCGTTGATGGCGTAGTCGAACACCACGGGATCCATCGCAAAGGGCAGCGCATGCTGCAGCTCCCGCTTCGTGGTGAGCATGATCTCCTGCAGGCGCGCCTGCGCCTCGGCCTTCCGGGCGGGGGCGAAGATGAACCCCATGCCGCCGCCCGACATGCCGCCCAGCATCCAGAACCCCCAGAAGTCGGATCCGAACTCCTGCTCACACCGGGCGATCAGCGTCTCGGTGAAGGCATTGGAGGCCCAAGGGATGATGGTCTGGAGGGGCTGACGGAAATTTCGGGTCGTCGCGGCCCCCAGGGCCCGGATGTCCCCACGGCGCAGGGCGGCGATGACGTCGTCCAGCACGCCGAGGGCCTCCTGACGCCCCATCCATTCGGAGGCGCTGCGGAGGAGGTACTTCTCAGTCACCATCTCGAGGATGGGCCCGACGTTCTGGGCCATGCCGCCATGGACGACGACGAGGGAGTCCATGAGCGCCCGACGGGCGGACTCTGGGATTTCGTCCCGCGAGAACACGTGATGGGTCGGCATGAGCCGACCTCTGGAGATGCCAGACTCCGGATCGGAATCGGAGGCCGCCACGCCGGTGATGAGCTTGATGCCCGGCCAGACGCCGCCCGAGTCCTGCCAACCACCCCCGGAACCCCCGAGCCACTCCCCAAGAAGTGCCCGGGCCAGGACGATGCGACGATCCGACTCCGACAGCGGCCCCGTGAGGCCTCGATCCACGGCGGCATCCCCGCCCCCCGAGGACTCCCCTGTCGTCTGCCCCGTCGCCCGCATGCAGACGCTGATCAACGATCCGAGCAGGTTGGTGCTGACAGCGAGGCGGGAACCCTTGGGGATGTCGTTGACGCACGAGACGATCTCAAGACCGCGTCCAGGACCCACCACCTGTTCCAGCAGGTCCGACAGCGTGTGGTCGGAACCCTCGATGCCCGGCGGGACGATGCCCGAGGCGATCACCGCAGCCTTCAGGAGACCCAGGTAATCCCGCGCAAAGTCGAAGACATCGCCCAGGGAGGTGAGGTCGGCCGTCGAGCCAAGATCGACGGAGGTGAGGCGCAGGACCGGTTCATCGAGCACCCGCAGCCACGCGCTCACAGGCGGGCGTGGCGCGGCATCACGCCCATGGACACCCAGGTCGACCGAGATGTTCAGGACCTTGGCGCCCTCGGGATAGTCCATTCCGAGGAAGAAGATGTCGGACCACGCCGAGTGGGTGAGGTCCATGCGGACGGGTGTCTGCTCCCGGAGGATCGGATAGGTCCCATCCGGGCTGCGCTCGAGGAGTTCCCGCCGGATCCGCAGCGGCTGGTCGCCCGGGTGTCCCATCCGGAACATCCATTGGTTGCCCCGCACGGTCCGGACGCTGCGACGGACCTGGTCGGCCAGGGTCTGGAAAGCGAGCCGGTGGTAGGCGGCGGCAAGGGCAGAACAGAGGCCATCGCTGGGCCCCTGCTCGGCCTGCATTCGAAGGAAGGTATCGATCGCCTCCTCAAAACGACGGCCCAACAGATGGTGGAAGCCCTGGAACGGCACCAGCGGACCCGGGACGTCCTGCAGCTTCTCCGGGAGATGGAACCGGTACACCGCGTACAGGAAGAACAGGGCACGGACCCGCTCGTACAGGTTGTCGGCCCGCCGGCGGAACGCGTCCAATTCCCCGACGGCCCGGATCAAGTCCTCCCGGGAAGCCTTCCGACACCGGTCGTCGAGGGCCTGGTCACGGACCGTGGGGTCCGTCGACGTGATGAAATGCAGGAGGCTTTCCATAGCGTTCGGTCGCAATCAGGCCGCATTCGGGCGCATCCCGTCAACGCGGTTGGAGGGCGATGCGGTGCCGACAGTCGTGTCCATCGGGTCCATCCACGCCCCAGCGCCGCGATCGGTCCCCTCCACCACGCGCAAGCCCGGCTCCCCAGCCTTGCCTCGGGACCGTCTTTCGAGACACTCCCCACACCGTGAATCGAAGCCAATTCCTGCGCCAACTCACCCTGCTGGCCGGAGCCACCGTCGCTGGATGCGCCACCGGAGGAAGCCGCAAGCCCGGACCGACGCTGCGAGCTCTCACCTACAACATCCACCACGGTGAAGGGTTGGACGGACAGCTCGACCTGATCCGGATCGCCCAGAGCATCAAGGACTCCAACGCCGACCTCGTCGCACTGCAGGAGGTCGACCGAGGCGCCGATCGGACGGGTCGACGGGATCTCCTGAACGAGATCGCCTTCCACACCGGCCTGACTCCGCTGTTTGGGAAGAACATCCCCCTGCAGGGCGGGGAATACGGCAATGCCATCCTGAGCCGCTACCCGATCCGACAGTCTTCAAACCTCCTCTATCGTGCCGTGGGAGGCGGGGAGCAGCGGGGGCTCCTCCAGGCCGTGGTCGACGTCGACGGTCATCCGGTCGTGTTCTGCTCGACGCACCTGGACCACCGCGCCGACGACGCCACCCGCAGGGCCTGCATTCCGGAGATCCTGAAGGCGGTCGGTTCGCACCCGGGCCTGCCCTTCATCCTGGCGGGCGACTTCAACGACCAGCCCGGGAGCCGCTTCGACGTCGAGATGAACGGCCACTTCAAGGACGCGTGGCGTCTCGCGGGCGTCATCGGTGGGGGCACCTACCCGACCAACCACCCCGACCGCCGCATCGACTTCATCTGGATCCAGGGACCGATCAAGGCCCTCGCCGCCGAGGTGCGGTCAGGAGACGGCTCGGACCACCTGCCGCTCCTGGCGACACTCCAGTTGACCTGATCTGGAAGTTCTCTCGCGCCGAGTGCCACCCCGCCGCCTACGGGTTTTCCTGACTTCACTCCCGATGTTCCTCCCGCGAGTCCGGACTGGCCGAATGGCCGGATCGGTCTTAGCTTCCCAATCATTATGACCAAGATCGCCTTGTTGACCCTCCTCTCCGGGATGCTTTCCGCCTCGCTGATGGCGGATCCCGACACCAAGCCGAAGCAAGCTTCCAAGGAGAAGCCCTACACCCTCGACACCTGCATCGTCTCCGACGAGAAGCTGGGCGAGATGGGCGAGCCATTTGTGACCTCCTACAAGGGCCAGCAGGTCAAGATGTGCTGCAAGGCCTGCAACAAGGATTTCACAAAGAATCCGGACAAGTACCTGAAGAAGATCGCGGCGGGCTCGAACACCAAGAAGTAGTCGATCGCCCGACAGACCTCTGCCTTCGTTTCCGATGAAGACGTGGATCGCCCTCTGCCTGAGCCTCGTGCTCTGCAGCATCCACGTGCTCACGGCGCTCGGGAACCCCTCCCCAGCCCCGTCCGAGGAGAAGGGCTCCTGCTGCAAGCCGTCCCGGGGACACCATTGTCCCGCAACGTGCTGCGTGGACCGCGATACGACCCCGACCTCCGAATCCTCCCCGGCGGGCCTACCTGCCCAGGCCTCCCGCGTCACGGTGGACACCCCCACTCTCCTGGCGCTCGCCTGGGTGCTTTCGGCACCCCGTCCTGCTGCCTGTCCCAGCGTCCAGGACTCCCCGTCTGCGGTGGTGGACGCCGCCATGCCTCTCTTCCTCCGGCATGGCGTCCTGTTGATCTGACCCGATTCATTGCCACGGTCGAGGTGTGCCCGGCGCGGGCGCACTTCGGGCATTCCCGTGTCCGCGCCGCCCGTCCGTCGTCTCCATGACCGCAATGAATCATGAACTTCCAATCCCACCGATCCGCCCTCATCCGGGGCCGGCGATCCCTTCTGGCAGTCGCCGTAGCGTTGCTGGCATCTGGGCCTGACGCCCACGCTGCCGCGTCGTCTCCCGAACCCCTGACCCCAGCAACGCTGCAGCGATGGGTGGCCACGATGGCCACAAACCATCCCTCGCTGAAGGCCGCCGCCGCCCGATCTCTAGCCGCCCGCCTGAATGCCGAAGGAGCACGGCGGATCGCCGATCCCCAGGTCCAGTTCGCCGGCACCGTCTACAGTCCGAAGGGCATGGAGGCCTACCAGCAGGGCAACCTGCTCTACGGTGTCGAACAACCCCTTCCCCTCCTCGGCAAGGAACAGGCTGGACGGACCGTCGCCCTCCGCGGGGCAGACCTGGAGGAGGTCCGGGCCGACATCCGGTTCCAGGACCTGCAGCGTGATCTGACCATCGCCCTGTTCGAGGCGGCACTGGCCCGGAGGGCGGTGGAACTGGCCGAGGCGGACCAGACCTGGATGACCGACCTCATCCGGAACCTCGAGGCCCAGCTGGCGTCCGGCACCGTCTCCCCGGTCGCCGTGCTCCGGGCCCAGACCGAACTGGCCCGCCGCCGGTTCGAGGTCGAGAGCCTCCGCTCCCACGAAGCCGAGGCCCTGGCCGGAGTCAACCGAAGGCTCGGACAGGATCCCGACGCGCCCCTGCCCGGATTCGACCTCCCGCCGCCAGCCCCAGCCCTTCAGGTCGGTGAACCGCTCATGGCCCGCGCCCTGGAGACCGCCCCACGGCGACGACTCCTTGAGGCGGAACGCAAGGAGGCCGGTGCCGTGGTCGAGGCCACCCGACGTTCCGGACGCCCGGACATCGCCCTGGGCGTGCAAGGCATGCAGTACACCGGGGATGGGGACTTCCGATCCGGCACCTTCGGAGTCCTCGTGAATCTCCCGCTCTGGAACCGGAGCAACTACCGCAAGGATCTCGCCCGCGACCGACAGCGCCTGAAGTCGGTGGAGGAGGACCAGGTGGATGCCGCGCTCACGGTCCGGGAGGAGCTTCGGCGTCTGGGCCTCCAGATCGCCACCGCCCGACGGGGGACCGAGCTCTACACCCACGACGTCCTGCCGAAGGCCGAGGACGCCCGTCAGACCGCGCTTGCCCAATGGACCGCCGGGAACGGGAACATCCGCGACGTGATGGACTCCCACAGGGTCCTCCTCGAGGCCAAGGCCCAGCTGGCACGGGCCACGGCGGACCAGTGGACCCTGATTGCCGAACTCACCTTCCTCTGCGGCCTGCCCGGGCCGGAGGTGCTCACCTCGACCCCACCGTCCTCGTCCGTTCCCGCAACTCCTTCCGCAGCCAAGCCCTGATCCCACGCACCCGATGAACGCCTCCCGAATCCTCTGGCTCCTCACCGTTGGCATCGCCGCGGCCCTCGGTTGGTTCCTGGGCCGAAGCCCTCGAGCCGTCCCGAGCACCAAGCCCCATCAAGAGGGCCCCAAGATCCTCTACTACCAGTCCTCGATGCACCCCTGGATCAAGTCCGACCGGCCCGGCAAATGCACGATCTGCGGCATGGATCTCGCCCCGGTCTTCGAGGGGCAGGCCGGGTTCACCGGCTCCGAGGGCTTGGTGACCCTGAGCAGCAACAGCATCACCGTCAGCCACGTCCAGACCTCGCCTGTCATCCGCCAACAGGTCGTCCGCTCGGTGCGGCTCAACGGGAGCGTGGATGACGATGACTCCCGCCATCGGATCCTCAGTGCCCGCATCGAGGGACGGATCGAACGCCTGTTCGTGAACTACTCAGGCGCCGAAGTCCGGGCTGGGGAACCCCTGGCGCTCATCTACAGCCCATCGCTCCTGACCGCCGTCCGCGAATACCTCGCCCTGTTGAAGGGGCCAGCCGGATCAGGCCCCATCCGGGACGCCGCCGCGCTCCGCCTCGTCCAGCTCGGGCTCCTGCCCAGCCAGGTGGACTCCCTGCCGAGGACCTTTGCGGACACCAACCTCACCCTCGAGATCCTGTCCCCCATGACCGGCACGGTGGTCGCCAAGAACGTGTTCGAGGGACAGTCCCTGACGGTGGGACAACCCCTCTTCGAGTTGGCCGATTTCGACACCATGTGGCTGAAGCTCCAGGTCTATGAGAACGATCTCGGCTGGCTCCGGCCAGGCCAGGCGGTCGAGATCACCTCCCCCTCCCTGCCCGGCCTGGTCCTCACCAACGCCATCACCTTCATCGATCCCAACTTTAATCCCCAGACCCGCTCCACCCTCATCCGGGTCGAGATCCCGAACCCCTTGGAATCAACTCCGACGGGCCCCCGACGTCGCATCCCCCATCGGGTTCTGGCCGAGGCCCGGGTCCGGGTCGCCTCCGAGCCCACTCTGACGATCCCGCGGAGCGCCGTCCTCGATTCCGGACAACCCCTGGCGTACGTCGAGCTCGGCACCGGGGCTTATGAGCCTCGCCCCCTCGTCATCGGCCTGCGGGGTGATCGGGAGGTCGAGGTGAGATCCGGCGTCTCTGAAGGCGAGCGGGTGGTGACGCAGGGTGCACTCCTGCTGGACGCCCAGGCCCAGCTCCATCAACTCGTCCAAGCCCCTCGAGAGTTCCCATCAGCGGATGCTGAAACCCTTCCAGAACCCTCGATGGAGCAGAGGACGGCCCTGAAGGGCTTCCTGAAGACGGCGGATGGGGTCCGCGAAGCCCTATCTTCCGACTCCTTGGATGTTTTTAACGCTAACCTCGCTAGGTTGCACCAGGAGGCTGA
>JBDLQQ010000349.1:0-9705 GCA_039800465.1 Verrucomicrobiota bacterium | reverse complement strand
CCTCCTGTCATCCTGTTGGCGTTGGCCCCCGGCGTCCTGATCCCGAACCTGCTGGCCCAGAATCCCACCAGCCCTCCCAACGTGGTCCCCACGGGGGTCCTGTCCGTCTCTGATCCCGATCTCGAGGTGACCCTCTGGGCACAGTCCCCGCAGCTCAAGAATCCGACGAACCTCGACTTCGACGGCGAGGGCCGTGTCTGGGTCGCCGAGGGTGTCAACTACCGTGGCCATCACCAACGCCAGCCCGAGGGCGACCGGATCGTCGTCCTCGAGGACACCGATGGGGATGGACGCGCCGACAGCCAATCGGTGTTCGTCCAGGAGAAGGGCCTCCTCGCCCCGATGGGCCTCGCGGTCATCGACAACCGGGTGATCGTCTCGATGGCGCCCGACATCATCGTGTACACGGATGTGAATCGGGATCGGAAGTTCGACCCCGCCGTCGATCGTCGCGAGGTGCTCCTGACCGGGTTCAACGGACGGCGCCACGACCACAGCATCCACAGCGTCACCCAGGGGCCCAACGGTCAGTGGTATTGGAACGCGGGCAACTGCGGTTCGATGTTCACCGACAAGTCCGGCAGGACCTTCCGCATTGGCAGTGCCTACGACGGCGGACGCGATCTGGGCTGGGAGCCGATGAAGATCGCTGGGATGAAGAGCGACGATGGCCACGTCTGGATCGGCGGCTTCGCCGCCCGGATGAACCCGGACGGATCGCAGGTCCGGATCATCGGTCACAACTTCCGGAACAGCTACGAGCAGACGGTCACCTCGTTCGGGGATGTCTTCCAGAACGACAACGACGACCCGCCGGCGTGTCGGACCACGTTCCTGCTCGAGTCGGGCAATGCCGGCTTCTGTTCGGCCGACGGTAAGCGCTCATGGGGTGCGGATCGACGTCCGGGCCAGAGCGTCCCGGTGGCGGAGTGGCGTCAGGAGGATCCGGGGACGATGCCTCCGGGCGATGTCTACGGTGGAGGATCCCCGACGGGCATCGCGTTCGTGGAGGACAGCGCCCTGGGTCCCAAGTACCGCGGGCTGCTCCTGAGCTGTGAGCCGGGTCGCAATGTCGTCTTCGGCTACCTGCCGAAACCCGAGGGTGCCGGGTTCGCGCTCAAGCGGTTCGACTTCCTGACCAGCAACCGCGAGGGCGAGTTCTCCGGGACCGACTTCCAGGGGGGCAGCAATCCCCAACGCCAGCTCAAGACGCTCTTCCGTCCCAGCGACGTCGGCGTGGGCGCGGATGGTGCCATCTATGTGGCCGACTGGTTCGACCCGCGGGTGGGTGGGCACGCCGACTGGGACGACACCACCTCCGGAGCCATCTACCGGATCGCCCCGAAAGGCCATCGGAGTCGTCCGGCCAAGGTCGACCTGTCCACTCCCAAAGGCGCCGCCGAGGCGCTCAAGAATCCAGTCCTCCACGTCCGCGCCGCTGCCTACAACGCCCTCCAGGCGCAGGGCCCTTCGGCGATCAAGCCCGTGGAGCGCCTCTTGAAGGATCCGAACCCCCATGTGCGGGCCCGCGCCGCCTGGGTGCTGTCGCTCGATCCCAGGCAGGGCCTGCCCAAGGTGGCTGGATTGCTCAAGGACTCCGATCCGCAGATCCGGGTCGTCGCCTTCCGCGCCCTCCGTCAGGCAGCCGAGAAGAATGTCGTCGCCGACAACAGCGGATCGTCGCGCAAACAGGCTCCTGGATCCCGCGCGTTCTTCCTCGAGACCGCCCAGCGTCTGGCCTCCGACCCCTCGCCCGCCGTCCGCCGGGAAGTCGCCGTATCCCTGCGCGATGAGCCCTACGAGATCGCCGTCCCGATCCTCCTGACCCTGGCCGATGGGTTCGATGGCACGGACCGGACCTACCTCGAGGCCTGGGGCACCGGTGCCACCGGGAAGGAGGCCCAGGTCTACGGGGCGCTGGTGGCCAAGTCGCAGGGCAGGGGGGCGGTCCAGTGGACCCCCGCGCTCGCCGCGCTCGCGTGGCGCCTGCATCCCGAGTCGAGCATCCGGGACTTCAAGGCCCGCGGTCTGGCGGAGTCGCTGTCGGACGCCGAGCGCAAGCGCGCCCTGACCGCCCTCGGGTTCAATGCGTCCCCGGCTGCGGCCGACGCGGTCCTCGAGGTGGCGGCCAAGTCCTCGGGCACCGTGAAGGCCGAGGCCATGTGGTGGTTGCTGAACCGCAAGGATTCCCAGTGGAAGGATGCCGGTCTGGCCACCGCCCTGAAGGCGCGCGGCATCTACGATCCCGACGCGGTATCATGGGTCGAGGCCACCGTGCCCGCGGCGGAGGCTCCGAAGTTCACCGCCAGCGATGTGCTCTCCCTCCGTGGTGATTCCAAGCGGGGCGGGGAACGATTCAAGGCCGTCTGCATCAGCTGCCACCGCGTCGACGACGTTGGGACCGAGTACGCGCCGAACCTGACCGGATGGGCGCGTCGACAGACCCCCGAGGTGCTCGTGAAGGCGGTGATCCAGCCCAGCGCGGAGATCGCCAGCGGATTCAATGGCTCGGAGCTCACCACCCACGATGGCACCGTCATCCAGGGACTGCTCCTGTCCGAGGGGGATCCGATGATCGTCCAATCCGCCGGGGGGCTCACCCAGATGATCCCTCGGTCCAAGGTGAAGTCCCGCCAGGGCCTCAACCGGTCCCTCATGCTGAGCGCCGACCAGTTGGGCCTTTCCGCGCAGGACCTGGCCGACATCGCTGCGTACCTGCGGGAGCATTGAGGTTGCGGGTCTCCGGCATTGCCCGTGTGTTGGGGGGAGGGTAATCCTCCCCCCATGCATCCCCTGCTGATCCACCGCGCTCCCGCCTTCTTCCGGTCCATCGGACTCATCCTTGGACTGCTCTCCGCTTTCCTCGGCCTGCACGCGGCCGAATCGACCCCAGCCTCCCCGCTGCTCGGCCGCTGGGACCTGACCGTGAAGGGACCCGAGCGCGAGTACCCCTCGTGGTTCGAGGTCAAGAAGTCGGGTCACAAGACCCTGGTCGGCTCCTATGTCGGCCAGTTCGGCAGTGCCCGTCCCATCAGCCAGGTGGTGGTCGATGGAAACCGCTTCCGGTTCACGGTCCCTCCCCAGTGGGAGGAGCGCACGACCGATGTCGTCGTGGAGGGAACCCTCATCGGGGACACCGTCCAGGGAACCGTGACCGATGACCAGGGTCGGAAGCTTGCGTGGACCGGACGCCGTGCGCCGGGGCTGCTGCCGGCCGGTGAACCGAAGTGGGGCAAGCCGGTCGAGCTGTTCAACGGCAAGGACCTGACCGGATGGAAAGCCCTCTGGGCGAAGGGGCCCCATGGCTGGGTCGTGAAGGACGGCTTGCTCGTCAACGCCAAGCCGGGTGTGAACCTGGTCACGACCGGGACCTACGGGGACTTCAAGCTGCACGTGGAGTTCCGTTATCCGCCGAAGAGCAACAGCGGCATCTACCTCCGCGGCCGCTACGAGGCCCAGATCGAGGACAATCATGGGCTCGAGGCCGAGTCCCATCTGATCGGTGGCATCTACGGGTTCCTGACGCCCTCGGTGAACGCGGGCAAGCCGGCCGGCGAATGGCAGTCGTACGACATCACCCTGACGGGTCGGGTGGTCACCGTGGTGCTCAACGGCCAGCGTGTGATCGACCACCAGGTGATTCCCGGCATCACCGGAGGGGCGATCGACAGCAACGAGGCCGCTCCGGGGCCCCTGTACATCCAGGGCGACCACGGCGTGGTGGAGTTCCGGAAAATCACCCTGACCCCGGCCCTCTGAGGTTCCCGTCGTGATCCGGAAATCTCCAGGCCTTCCGCGTCGGGAATCAGACCCCAGAGGCTCCGCCTTCACCCTGATCGAGCTCCTGGTCGTGATCGCGATCATCGCGATCCTGGCTGGGATGCTCCTGCCGGCCCTGGGCAAGGCGAAGTCGAAGGCCCAGGGCATCCAGTGCATGAGCAACCAGCGCCAGCTGACCCTGGCCTGGACGCTCTACGCGGGGGATCATTCCGACCAGTTGGTCTGGAATGAACTGTCGGCCGATGGGGCGGGCTGGGTCCGTGGGATCCTCGACTACAACCCGGGGAACCCGCACAACACGAACCTCGCCAACCTCAGCGACCCCAACTACGCGAAGCTCGCGCCGTACACCCAGGCGGTCGGCATCTACAAGTGCCCTGCCGACATGTCCTACGTGGTCTCCAAGGGGCGGCGCTATCCCCGGGTCCGAAGTCTGTCGTTGAGCCAGGCGATGAATTCCCGGGACGACTGGCTGAGTTTCCTCACCAAGAAGAAGTACGTGGTGTTCCGGAAGCTCTCGGATCTCAGTCTCATGGGGGCATCAGAGGCCTATGTGTTCATCGACGAGCACCCGGACAGCCTGAACTACGGCGACTTCGCGGTGGCGATGAACGACGGGGCCCCGGCGTCATCGGTGCACATCATCGACTACCCGGCCAGCAGCCACAATCGGGCGGGTGGATTGAGCTTCGGCGATGGTCATGCCGAGGTGCACAAGTGGGTCGATGCCCGGACGATCAAGCCAGTGACCCTCAAGCCCATGACGCTGGTGGTGCCCTCCTCGGGGAACCGGGACATGATCTACATGTCCGCCCACGCCTCGGTGCGGGCGCCGTAGGGCGGAGGGACAGCGGCTCAGAAGGGGATCGTGTCCCCGTCCGCGGCCACCAGGAATGGCACGGTGTCGAGGGTGCCCCGGATCCGTGAGTCGAGGGACGGCTCTGTCCCGAGCCATTCGGAGGCCACATGGACGAAGACCGCCTTCCCCGGGGGATTCCCACGGATAGAAGCTCCAAGTTCAGGCAATTCAACGTGGGACAACTCGGTCACCAGGAGGTCTGCATGGGGTTTCAGAAGCTGTTCGATCTCGACGGCCCGCCCGATGTCTGCCGTGTGGGCGACCCGACGTTGGCCATCCCACAGCTGGAAGCTGAAGGCCTCGAAGGCGGTTTTGGGAAGGGAGCCGCCGAACCCCCGCTGCAGGGACTCCAGGTGGGAACTTGGTCTCGGGAGCACTTCCACCGTCCCAACGGCGAAGGGTGTCCCGGTCACCAACGGAACCCAGTCCAGTTCGAATCCGATCAGCCTCTCGTGGAGGATGGTCGCATGCATCCAGGCCTTGAGGGCGGGGATGGCTCCAGCCGGCGCATGGATGGCAAGTCGACGTCGACGGCGGTGCAGCCACAGGGTCTGGATCAGCATCGAGAAGCCCCCGACATGGTCGCTGTGCATGTGGGAGAGCAGCAGGGCATCGACGTCGTCGGGACCCGCCCCCGCGCGGATGAGGGCGTGGCTCATCCCGTCCCCACAATCGACGAGCAGCCGGGTTGGGCCGAACTGGTAGAGGAACGAGGAGCTGGCGCGTCGGCCGCAGGCCTTGCCTTCGCCGACGCCGAGGCATTTCACGCTGTGGCTTGGCTGGGTGGGACGATCGGGCGTCATCGACCATGGGACGCTAGGGGTGGGTGCGACACTCTGGCAAGAATCGCCCGGTGGAGTGTGCGGACGTCTGCGCGCGGATGCTGTTCGACTTGTTGCCCCCATCCCCGAGGGATCCGAATCACTTTGGGCTTTGCGCGCCGGCGGGTCCGCTCGTCATGCTGCGGGGCATGGCCACCCCGGATTCCGACCCGCACGAGCACACCCACAGTGAATCCTTCCTGAGGTCGCTCATGCGACGTCAGCTGAAGCTGTCGATCACCTGCGCCCTCTCCTTCCTGATCGCGCTCCTCGGGCTGCCGCTCCTCAACTACTTCATGCCCGAGGTGATGTCGGGTCGGGTCGGTGGCTTTACCCTGTCGTGGCTGATCCTCGGCATCCTCTTCTTCCCACTCGTCTGGGGCATCGCCTGGGTGTTCATCCGGCGCAGCATCTCCCTCGAGGACCTGGAGGTCGAAGAGGTGAATGCCCGGAAGCGACAGCACGCCACGCCCCGACGCTGACGGCCGAGGGATTCTGAACTCCGACTTCCGGGACACCCCGCTCCACCACCGAATTCCACGGACATGATGCTTGCCGCCTTCGACGTCTGGATCCTCTCATTCAGCGCCCTGACGGTGCTGGTCACCATCGGGATGGGCTACTGGGCCGCCCAGAAATCGAGGACCGCCTCCGACTTCTTCGTTGCCGGACGTGGTGTCTCGGTCGGCTGGAACGCCTCGGCCATCTCCGGGGAATACCTCTCGTCAGCCTCCTTCATGGGCGTGGCGGGCATGGTGATGAGCTCGGGCTACGACGCGCTCTGGTATCCGGTCTGCTACGCCTGCGGCTACCTGTTCCTGCTCCTCTTCATCGCCGGACCGCTGAGGCGTTTCGGCGCCTACACCATCCCGGATTTCGCGGAGGGACGGTACGATTCGCCGCTGTTCCGGAAGATCGCGGTGATCTTCGTCCTCTTCATTGGGTTCTTCTACACGATGCCCCAGATGAAGGGTGCCGGGACGACGCTCTCCTACATCTTCAAGGACATCTCGTGGTTCGGTGAGAAGGGGCTTCCGTATCCGGTGGGCGTGGTGCTCGTGGGTGGGGTGATCACCTTCAACGTGGCCGTAGGCGGCATGAAGGGCATCACCCTCGTCCAGGCGTTCCAGTACTGGCTGAAGATGTTCGCGATCTCGGTCCCGGTGTTCGTCCTGATGAGCGTCTATGGAAGCTATGGCACCCAGTTGTCGGTCCAGGGGCAGCCTGCCTCTGCCGCTGTGGTCCAGACTGCATCATCGGGAGGTGCCGCGACCGCGGAGTCGCTCAGGAAGCCGCTCCCGACGAAGGCCCCGGTCGACGCTTCGTGGCTCAACCCGTTCGGCCCGCTGACCAGCAAGGCTGCCAAGGCCGCCAAGATCGAGGGACCGGCCAGCCGGCCCTACGCGCTGCTCTACACCTACTCCCTGATCATCGCCATCGTCTGCGGCACTGCTGGACTCCCGCACATCCTGGTCCGCTTCTACACCAACCCCGACGGCGTCGCTGCGAAGAGGACGACCATGTGGGTCATGATCCTCATCGGCGTCTTCTACGTGTTCCCGCCGGTTTTCGGCGTCATGGGACGCAACCTGCTCCCCGCTCTCTATGAAGGCACCGGGGTCAATGGCACCGACAAGATCGTCCTGGAACTGCCCAAGGTGCTGGATGCCGCAGGCGGCCCGGGGTCGATCCGATGGGGCAGCATCCTGAGCGGGATCACCTGTGCCGGGGCGTTCGCTGCGTTCATGTCGACGTTCTCGGGACTGCTGGTGTCCATGACGGGAGCGCTCGCCCATGACGTCTATGGCCGCATGCTGCGGCCGGAGTCCTCGGCGGCGGATCGGATGCAGATGTTCAAGTGGTGTGCGGCCCTGACCGGGGGTGTGGCGACGCTGCTGGGCTGTTTCGTCGAGCCGCTCGAGATCAACTTCATGGTCGGCCAGGCGTTCGCCATCGCCGCCGCCAGCTACTTCCCGCTGCTCTTCATGAGCGTCTGGTGGCGCGGCATGACCCTCCAGGGGGCTGCCACCGGCATGCTGTCAGGCGGCATCTTCGCGCTCATGGCCGTGGCCCTCACCAACGTCAGCACGCTGTCGCTCGACAAGGGACCGATGGGTCGGCTGTTCGCGCCGTTCGCCCCGCTCAACGACTTCTGGGCTCACCATCCGCTGCTCCGGATCCTGTGCGAGCAGCCGGCGATCTGGACCGTGCCGATGTCCATCATGCTGATGATCCTCGTCAGCAAGCTGACCCGATCGTCTATTCCCTCGGATGTCCGTCTCAAGATGCTGGTCCTGCACGCGCCTGAGAAGCTGGGCCTCAAGCAGGACTACATCCGGGAACATGAGGGTGTGGGACACTGATGGGTGTTCTTCGGCTGCAGGAATCGGGGGGCGGTGGTGTTGCTCCGCTCAATCTCTGGATCCCGGCAGGGATGCCTCCGGCATCCGGAGGTGGGTGATGCAGTGCCCTGCATCACGGGGTGCGGTAGCACCCGTCGTGGGTAGGGATGCACTCCGTTGCGTCCCCATCTCATCCGCGCGGCTTGGCGGACGGTCTGGGCTGGGTCGGGACCGGTGACGCGGTTGACTGGGGTGGGGTGGGGTTGAGCTTGGGGAGGGTGGGCGTCATGGACGCCCAAGTGCCGCAGAGCACTGCAGCACCCACCCCATGCTGGCTGGCACCCCTGCCGGGGTGCGGGCCGGAGGAATCGGGGGACCTGTGGTGTCGCTGCGCTCAACCACCGGCCCCCGGCTGGGATGCCTCTGGAATCTGGGGAGGATCGCCTCAGCCGCCCGCCACGATGCGGACGATCTCGAGCCGGTCTCCGTCTTGGAGAGTCCGGTCCGGGAACTCTGACGGGGCAACGGCCTCGCCGTTGTGCTCCACAACCACGCTCTTCGGGAGAAGTCCCTGGGCGACGAGGAAGGACTCGATCGTGCAGGCGCTGGCCGCTGCGATCTGCTGGCCGTTGGCGATGATCGTCACGGGTTCAGGATAGGGAGTGCGTCCGCAGGCATCAATCCGACGCCCGCTCGGCGCGTAGGAGCCCGTCGCGTCCCATCCGCGCCACGAATGGGAAGCGGTCTGGCATCAGGCAGAGCGGCACATCGTCCGCCAGCTCGGGCAGGCCCAGCAACCGGGCCCCGTTCCTGCCGCTGCCGGCCAGGGCCTGCAGGTCTCCTTGATTCGCGCGGAACACCTCCCGGACGGTCCGGGCTGCGTCATCGATCCACCCGCCGCAGACCGATTGCCAGAGCCGGTCGACGAGTGCCCCCGCACCCAGCGTGTCCTCCAGCGAGGCGTGGTCGAGGGTCCCGGCACAGACGATGACCAGATGGGGAAGTCGCCGTTCGCGGATCCATGACGCGGTGGCCTGGAGATTCGCGAACGAGGTGGCCAACACCTCGCCAGCGCCCCGACAGGCATCCAGCGCCCGGGTCCCGTTCGAAGTGGTCATCACCACCTTCCGTCCCTCCACCCGCTCCCGCGTGAACTCCCTGGGCGAGTTCCCCAGGTCGAACTCGATCCCGCCGGTCCGGTCGGCCCCGATCCGGAAGCCATCCCGCTCGCCGGCTAGGAGGACGGAGGCCTCCTGTTGCCGGGCCTGCAGTGCCGTTGCGATGTCACGGACGGGAAGAATGCACGCCGCCCCGTTGGCGAGGGCCTCGAGCATCGTCGAGGTGGCCCGGAAGACGTCGAACACCACACAGACGGCCTGGCTCAGGTCACGCCCTTGCAGCGCAGCGAATTCGGCAGGGGTCTGGAGGACTTCGGTTCGTGTGATCATGATCGTCTGCGGAAAGGGAGGGCCGTCAGGTCAGCCGGGTCTCGGTCGGGCGATGGTTTCGGATGTAGTGGAACAGGTATTGCTGGGCATAGCCTGCGTTCGGTCCGAAGTGGGTCTCGGTAAACCGTTGCAGGGTGCGTGCCTTCGGACGTCTCCGCGGAAAATACAGCTCGCGGAGGGCGCGCAGCACCCAGACATCCACCGGGAAGGCGTCCTGTCGGCCATAGGCGAACAGGAGCACGCAGTTGGCGATCTTGGGTCCGACCCCAGGGAGTCCAGTCAGCTGTTCCCGAGCCGCGGCGGTGGACAGTCCCCGGAGCGCCTCGAGGTCCAGTCGCCCCGCGTCGACTGCCTGGGCGGCCGCTGCCAGGTAGCGCGCCCGGAACCCCAGCTTGCAGTCCCGGAGGCGGGATTCCGTCACGAGCGCGAGCCGGGCGGCGGTCGGGAACGCCCGG
>JBDLQQ010000348.1:0-12057 GCA_039800465.1 Verrucomicrobiota bacterium | reverse complement strand
GAGCTCGTCGGTGAGGTAGCCCGAGCACAGGACGATCGTCACGTCGGGCCGGATCCGGAGGAGCTCCTCGGCGACCTGGAGTCCCGACTGCTCCGGCATGTTGTGGTCGGTGATGACGACGTCGAACCCATGTGGGTTCTGGGCGAAGGCCTCGATGGCGGTGCCGGGATGGGTGAACCCGGAGATCTGGAACCCGGAACGGCTGAGCATCCGGGTGCCGAGCGACACCAGCTGCTCCTCGTCGTCGAGGTAGAGGATGCGTTGGCCGGTGCCGCGGCCGGCGGCCGGCTCCGGGACCGGTGCGGGCTCGGGGGACGATTCCGTCGCCGGGAGATACAGCGTGAAGGTGGATCCCTTCCTCGGGACGCTGTCGACGACGATGGCGCCGTGGTGGCTCTGGACGATGGCCTGGACCACGGTGAGTCCGAGTCCGGTGCCCTTGCCCGGGGGCTTGGTGGTGAAGAAGGGCTCGAAGATGTGGCGCAGGGCCTCGGGCTCGATCCCGTGTCCGGTGTCGACGACCTCCAGCCGGACATGGCGTCCGGGTCGGGTCCCGGGGAGGGCGGCCGCGGCCGGGTGGTCCAGGGTGCAGGAGCCGAGACGGATGGAGATCGTGCCCGGCTGGTCGTCGAGCGAGTGCCAGGCGTTGGTGCACAGGTTCACCAGGGCCTGGTGCAGCTGGTTGGCATCACCCAGCACGGACGGCGCCCTGGGGTCGAGGGCGAGCTGGAGCTCGACCCCGGCCGGGAGCGTGGCCCGGAGCAGTCGCGCCATCTCCTCGACCAGGGGCTGGAGCGGCACGACCTTCTGCTCGGACGGCTGGCGTCGGCCGAACGCGAGGATCTGCTGGACCAGGCCCTTGGCCCGCTGCCCCGCCTTGCGGATCTCCTCGAGACAGCCATAGGCCTCGTGGCGGGGGTCGAGGTCCATCCGGGCCAGCTCCGCGTTGCCGAGGATCGCGCTGAGGATGTTGTTGAAGTCGTGGGCGATGCCCCCGGCCAGGGTGCCGATCGACTCGAGCTTCTGCGCCTGGCGCAGCTGGTCCTCGGCACGCTTGCGCTCCGTGATGTCCGCGCGGATCGCCATGTACCGTGAGGGGATCCCCCGCTCGTCCAGGAACGGCACGATGGTCGTGGCCACCCAGAAGAAGGAGCCGTCCCTGGCCCGGTTCCGGATGTCGCCCTGCCACACCCTCCCGGCCGCGATCGTGTTCCAGAGGTCCCGGAAGAACTCCTTGGTGTGGTGCCCCGAGTTGATCAGCCGGTGGTCCTCGCCGAGGAGCTCCGATCGGTCATAGCGCGAGACGGCGCAGAACTTGTCGTTCACGAACGAGATCCGTCCGAGGGGATTCGTGATCGCCACCAGTGCATGCTGGTCGAGGGCCGTCCGGAGGTCGCTGTTCTCCTGGATCGAGGCCCGCAGCGCCGCCTCCGCCGCCTTGCGTCCGGTGATGTCGACCACGGTCCCGATGGTCCGCACCGGTCGGGTCATGCCCCCCTGCGGGGCGAACCAGGTCTGCGCCTGGATCCGGATCCAGCGCACCCTCCCATCGGTCATCCGCAGCCGGCACTCGTGCTCGGCACGTCCGCCGCTGGACGCATCCTGGAGGCGTCGGACGAATGTGACCATCCCATGGCTGTCCTCCGGAAGGATCCTCTCGAGCAGGTTCTGGAGCGGACGCTCCCCGGGTGGCAGTTCCACGATGTCGGTGAGCAGTGGGGAGGCATACGACTCGCCCGTGGACGGGTTCTCCTCGAAGACGCCGGCTCCGCCGACCCGGGAGGCCATCTGGAGCCGTTCCTCGCTCACCTGGAGCGCGTGGGTCATGCGGTCGCGCGCCTCGGAGGCCAGCACCCGGTCCAGGACGACCCCGATGTTGGCCATGGCGGACAGGAGGAACTGGCGTTCCAGTCCGCCCAGCTCCGGTCGATCCGGCGAGGGCGTCCGGGACAGACCGAGGGCCCCCCGCTGGTTTCCCGCCAGCAGGATCGGCACGTGGAGGGAGTCCTGGCCGAGGATGTCGGGCCATCCCTCCGGGGCCCCGCTGCGGGGCTCGCCCTCCGTCCGCATCAGCGTCCATTCCCGGGCTGCACGGATCGCCCCGAGCAGGGGATGGGATCCGACCGGCACCCATCCCCCCGAGGCCTGGCCATCCTCCAGCGCGGAGGCCTTGTGGACGAGCCGGGCCCGTTCGCCATCCTCCGAGTACTGGAGGAACCACAGCGACGGCAGGCCGAGGGTCCGATGGATCTCCTCGGCGGCGATGCTCATCGCCTCCGCGACGCGATGGGACCGCTCGAGGCGCTTCGCCAGCCGGAGCAGGGATTCCGACAGCCGCTGCTGGGACCGGATCAGGACCTCATCCCGCTTGCGGGCCGTGACGTCCTGGATCGTCCCGAGGATCCGCTGCACCATGCCACGGTCATCGGTGACGCCGACCGCGTTGCCGAGCAGATGGCGGAGCTCGTTGGGACGCCTGACGATGCGGAACTCGAGCGGGTCGCACGACTCCCCCCGTCGCACCCGCTGGATGACGTCCTGGAGCCGCGGGAGATCCTCCGGATGGACCAGGCTCTCGATCTGTTCCACCGAAGCCCGCTCCCCGACCCCCAGCCCGAAGATCCGGCGCAGCTCCTCGGACCACGTCTGCACCCCGGTCCGGAGATCCCACTCGTAGCTGCCGGTCTGGGAGATCTTCTGCGCCTGGGCGAGCCGGGCCTCGCTGGCGTGGAGGGACTGGAGGGACCGGTCGAGTTCCGCGGTGCGCTCCTGGACCCGGGACTCGAGGTCGTCGCGGGCCCGCCTCAATCCGGCCTCCGCCGCCTGGCTCCTCGCCACCTCGCGGTTCATCGAGAGCGTGGAGAACAGCACCCCGACGAACACCAGGACCGCCACGAGCCCCACCACGAGCCGGGCCTCGTCGAGCCTCGAGTCCGTCTCGCGATGGGTCCGTTCGAGGAGCGTGTCCTGGAGGCGGCCGATGCGTTCTGCCGCCTTGCGGACCTCGGCCAGGTGCCGCATCTGGAGCTCGGGCTTCGACTCCGGGGCCTCGGCCGGCTGGCCCTCGATCTGCGGAGGATCCACCACCAGACGGGTCGACCCGATCAGCGTGGTGATCGCCCGACGCAGCCCCGTGACGGCGTCCCGCTGGGCCGCGTCGCTGGCCACCCGGCCCTCCAGGGCCAGGAGCGACGTCTCCACCGAAAGGATGGCCGATCGGTATGCGGGCAGGTCCGCGTCATCACCCGAGAGGGCGAAGGCCTCCGTCGCGATGCAGATGTCGGCCGCACCCTCCTCGACCTGCTGGAGCAGGGCCGCCATCCGATCCCGCTCCCGCAGCACCGCGGCGCTGTCGGTGAGCCGGTGCACGCTCCAGTACGAGACGGCGCCGACCGCGAGCAGCAGGAGCATCCCGAGGAGGAACCCGACCTGGACACGCCGCTCCGTCCCCGGTGTGAGGGTGGGTTCCAGCAGGCCCTCCGGTTCGGCAGGGGCAGGGGTTCCAGGTGTCGGGTGGGCGTTGTCTGAAGGCGCCATGTCGGCAATCAGGACGGTACGGTCCAACGACCCTGAGCGGCCCTGTGGTCCCGGGCCAGCCTATTTCCGTTCCACCCTCGTGGGGTTCGATCGGGAGGTGGCGGGAGAATCCGCCCCCGTGGGTTGGTCGCCCTCAGCCCGGGGAGGATCCGCCCGGCGTCCCGCGGATCCGGGCCAGGAGCGCCTCGAGACGGCGACCGTACTCCACGAAGTTGGTCCGGAGCGCGTCGTCCTGGGCCTGGGCCTGGGCATCATGGAAGACCGCCACCATGTGGGGCTCGATGCTCAGCCCGGCATCGTACCCGCGCGCGATGGCATCCGTCAGGATCCGCTCCACCGCCCCCTCGCCCTCGCCCGGCCAGGTGTAGTCGGCGTCGTTCCTGGACTCCACCCAGCGGGCGTCCTTGATGTGGATGTGGGCAACGTGGTCGCGCACCGCGGTCCAGAATTCCCAGGCATCCTGGCGGGGCCAGGGGCGTGCCTTGGAGCGGTCGGTGTTGAAGACCGGGTTGGCCGTGTCGAACACCCACCTGAGTCCCGGGACCTGGTCGATCAGCTCGAGTGCATGTGCGGGGCTCATGCCCCCGAAGTTCATGCAGTTCTCGTGCACGGCCTGGACACCGACGTCGGCGAAGCGCTGGACCACCTCGCGGACGCGGTCGACGACCGTCCTCGGGAGCCGGAACTCGTCCTCCGGGGGCTTGAAGCTCATGATCCGGATGAAGCGGGTCTGGAGCCGGGCGAGACGGGGGATGGCCCGGGCGACCTCGGCCCGGGTGATCTCGAAGGGATCCTCCACCCGCTTCGCCCAGTTCATGATCGTGGATCCGAAGCAGTACACGGAGATCCCGGCGGCCTCGAGCATCCCGGCCGCGCGCTCGAACGCGGGCTCGGGGAGTTCGTGGAGGTTGGCCTTGGGGACGCCGGGGACCTGGATGTTTCTCGCCTCGAGATGCGACCAGCCCAGTTCGCGGGTGGCCTGGATCTGGGAGTCGAGGGAGTTTCCGGCTTCGTCGCCGATACCGCAGAGGATCATGGGCACAAGAAAACGCCACCCGGTGGGGTGGCGTTGGTGGAAACCGGTGTCTTCAGGACTTGCCGCGGGTCTTCTTCGTCGCGGCCTCCTCCTTCTTCCGCTTCAGGTAGCGGATCTGACGGCGGCGTTTCTCGACTTTGTTGTGCTGTTTGCCCATAGTTGTCTGGTGGATCGAACGAGGTTGACGTTTCGGAGGTGGACGATGCGGATTGCGTTTCACACGTTCAATTCCTTTTTCCTGACCGGCATTCTGGCGCTGCTCCTATCGGGGCCTGAAATCCGTGGGGCGGAGGCCCAGTCTCCAAAGCCCACCGAGGCCAACGATTCCAAGCCGAAGAAGAAGCCGGCCCCCTATGGCATCCTGCGCCTCTTCCTCGAGGCGAACGAGGATTCCAACTCCGCCAAGGCCCAGGTCATCCGACGGCTTCCGCAGACGTATCCCGTCCAGCAGTCGCCCTTCATCGACGAGCGCGACATCGTCCGGGCAACCGTCGTCGAGGCGCCCGATGGCGGGTTCATGATCCAGGTGGAACTCACCCAGCCCCATGGCCGGCAGGCGCTCGAGATGGGCACCGTCTCGTCGTTGGGACGCCATCTCCTGATATTCGGACAGTGGACGACGGAAACGGACACGAAGCCCGAGGAACGGTGGCTGGCCGCTCCCGTGGTCCGGAATGTCCTCCGGACCGGCATGATCGTGTTCTCCGCTGACATGGACCGCGAGGAGGCCGACCGCTTTGTCGAGGGCATCAACCGGGTTGCCGTGAAGCTCAAGAACCAGAAGAAGGCCAAGTCCAGTGCTTCCTCCACCCCGAAGGACAAGTCCAAGACCTCGTCCTCCAGCACCAAGCCCAAGACCAGCCCGGATTCGTCAGCCCAGCAGGCGATCGACAACGCCAAGAAGCCATGAGGAACACGGTCTGGATCCTTGCGATCCTCCTCTCCGTCCGGTCGTGGGGAGCCACATTCGTCTTCCCCACCGCAAATACCTCCCTCCTGGACCCCGCCAAGCAGGAGCAGTTCTTCGTCGGCACCATCGGTCGTCCCTGGACCAGCGGGCAGTTTGGCTGCGTGCGGAGCGAGGGACGGAAGTTCCACGAGGGGCTCGACATCCGCAGCCTCTCCCGCGACCGCCGCGGTGAGCCCACCGATCCCGTGATGGCGAGCGCGGACGGGACCGTCGCCTACCTCAGCACCCGCGCCGGACTCTCCAACTACGGCATCTACCTCGTCCTCCGCCATCAGATCGAGGGACTCGAGGTCTACACGCTCTACGCCCACCTGTCGTCGGTCCGGAAGGGACTCCGCGTGGGCGACAGCGTCCGGGCCGGGGAGGTCGTGGCCACGATGGGGCGCACCACCAACACCCGCGAGGGGATCTCGAAGGACCGCGCCCATCTGCATTTCGAGATCGATCTCGTCGCCAACGGACGCTACGCCGCCTGGCACGCCAGCAACCTCAAGGGCATCCGAAACGACCACGGCAACTTCAATGGTCGCAACCTCCTGGGCATCGATCCCGCCGCGATCTTCCGCGAGCAGTCCCGCCTCGGTGCGGGATTCCGGCTCGTCCAGTTCCTCCAGTCCCGCCCCGTCCTCGCCCGCGTCGCCGTCCGCGGGGGACAGCCCGCGTGGGTCCGACGCTACCCCCAGCTCCTCGTGCGCAATCCCGTCGCCGAGCGCGAGGGCGTGGCCGGCTATGAGTTCGCGCTCGCCTTCAATGGACTCCCGATCCGGGTCACCCCCCGCAGCGCCCGGGAGCTTCCCGGCACCGGGAAGGTGCAGCTCCTCGAGGTCAACGCCGCAGAACTCGCCCAGCACCCCTGCGGCAAGATGGTATTCCGGCGCGGACAGGTCTGGACCCTCCTCCCCAAGGCCCAGGAACTCGTGGACCTGATCACCTATTGATCACCGATTGAACCCGCCCAACCGGTCCCGTCAGGAGCCTTCTCAGGAGAACCGGTCCTCGGTCCAGGGATCCGCGGTGTTCGAATAGCCGCGGTTCTCCCAGAACCCCAGGATGTCGTGGTCGAGGAACGAGATCTCCCGGACCCACTTCGATCCCTTCCACGCGTAGCGCTTCGGCAGGATCACCCGGGCAGGCCCCCCGTGCTCGACCGCCAGGGGCTGGCCATTCCACGAATGCGCCACGAGCACGTCATCGTCGAGACAGACCTCGATCGGGTTGTTCGTCGAGTAGCCGTCGTAGCCCTTGAAGAACACGTGGGTGGCGGTGGGTTTCGGACGCACCAGCTCGGCGAGGGTCAGGAACAGCACCCCATCCCACGTCATGTCGAGCTGGCTCCAGGTCGTCACGCAGTGGAAGTCGCTGGTGTCCTGGATCTGGGGCAGGGCCATGAAGTCCGCCCACTTCAGCACGACGGGGTTCTCGACCTCGCCCCCGATGCGGAGCTCCCAGGTCTCGCGGGGGATCGCGGGCTTCACCCCGAGATCCAGGACCGGGAAGTTGTGCACCTGGCGCTGTCCCTGCGGGATGCGCTCGGAGGTGGGTCGCGGGGCAGGCCGGGCGGCGCCGGACTGGCGGCGCGCCCAGCGCTCCTTGGCCGCGATGTAGGCCTCGTTCACCGTCGATGGCGGGGCAGGGGGACTACTTGAACGCCGGGAACGTGGTCCACCACTTGGCCAGCTCCTCCGGGGTCTCCGGGACCTTCGTCGGACGGACGATCCGGAACCCGAGGAACTGCGCGTCGGTCAGGTAGAACTTCGACTTGGGCAGCTGCGGGTCGCGCATCTTCCAGGCGGGCTCGCTGAAGAAGCGGGCCGCGCAGCGCAGGGCCTCGACCCCGTCGTCCCACGAACCACCGCGGGCCACATGCGGATACTCGGCGAATCCCGCCACCACCGGGTTGTTGTCCCCGGCCGTGGCGTAGGCGTCGGCCTTGTAGCCGTCGTAGACCCACTCCGTCACGTTGCCCAGCATGTCATGCAGGCCGAAGGCGTTCGGCTTCTTCGAGCCGACCTTCTGGTACTTGCCATCGGCGTTGTCGAAGAACCAGGCGTTGTCTCCCGCGGGTGCGGCGTCGTTGCCCCAGTAGTAGGTGGTATCCGTGCCGGCGCGCGCGGCGTACTCCCACTCGGCCTCCGTCGCGAGACGGTAGAAATGGCCCGTCTTCGCGGAGAGCCAGCGCGTGTACGCGATCGCCGCGTAGTGGGTCATGCTGATGGCCGGGAACCCGTCCTTGCCCATGCCGAAGCTCATCTCGACATACGGCGTGGTCGGACGCGTCACCGCGTCGGCCTCCTTGCCGACATAGGGGTTGCCACCGCCGGGCGGCGTCGGGAAGGCGACCATCACCTGCAGCTCGCGGTTGATCCGCTCGGTGCTGACGTTGTTGCCCTTCTCGAGGGCGGGGAACTGGAACAGCTCGTACTCGTTCCAGGTCACCTCGGTCCTGCCCATCCAGAACCCGTCCACCTTCACCTTGTGGCGCGGTCCCTCGTTGGGCTTGCGGCCGGGCTCCGAATCCGGACTACCCATCATGAACTCACCGCTGGGGATCGCGATCATGTCGAAGCCGACCTCCTTGCTGACCTGGCCCCGGTAGTTCTGGAACTTCGCCGCCTCGGCCGCCGCGGTCTTCACAAGGTGGGCGTGGATCGCGGCGATCACGGCCTTCCAGTCGCGGTCCGAACCGTTCGAGTCCGCCTCCTTCTGCTCGAGCTTCAGGCCGTCGGGCCAGGCCGCACCCTGGTCGATCCAGTCCCGGATCAGGTCGGTCTTGGTCGAGGCCAGCGGTCCGCCCTTCTTCTTCGGCGGCATCAGGTCGTCATGGTCGGCCGGCAGGACCGTGGTGGTGTAGACCTTGGAGGCCTGGGCATCGCCCGGGACGATGCTCGACGACGCGAAGAAGGCGGCCTTGTCGTCCATCCGGAGGTCACCCTTGGCATGGCCCTCCTTGTGGCAGGCGACGCAGTTCACCTCGAAGATCGGCTTCACCTGCTTCACGAAGTCCACCTTCTCGCGCTGCTGCAGCTTGAGATCGTCGGGCCAGGCTGCGCCCTCCTCGATCCACAGCTTCAGGGTGGCCTGTTGGGCCTTGGAGAGCTTCTCGCCCTTCGGCGGCATCACGTCGTCGTGGTCGGCGGGCAGCGTCGTGGTGGTGTAGAGGGGCGACTGGTCCGGTTTGCCGGGGACGAGCGACGGACCGTCCTCGCCGCCCTTCAGGGCGCCCGCGCGGGTCGTCAGGGAGAGGCCTCCCTTGGGTTTCTCGTCGCCATGGCACTTGAGGCAGTAGACCTCGAGGATGGGGCGGACCTGCTTCTTGAAGTCGACCTGGGCCGCGGCGACCGGGGAGACCAGGGCGAGACCGAGGAGGGAGGCAATCGGGAGCTTCATGCGTCAGTACGAGGACGCAGGATAGACCGCGTTTGTTCAGCATGGCAATCCAGTCGAGGCCGGAACCGGGACACGGCGTCCCGTGCTGCGCTCCGCCCCGATCCCCGGATCGATCCCGCGCTCCGCTGCGGCCCCTCCGAAGCAGTCCGGGTCGGAAAACAAAAAGGGCGCCCCGGAGGGCGCCCTCGTGTGTGAGAGGGTGGACGCGGTCAGCGGCCCGTTGTCAGTCCCCGGAGCAGGGCCACGACCTCCATCGCCTTCGGGTCGTTCGGGGCCGTCTCGGTGAGGCGCTCCCGGACCTTGTAGGCGAGGATCATGTACTGGGTGTTCTGCTCCTCGGTGGTGACCTTCTCCCGGACCTTGCCGAGGGCGGTCATGATGCCGTCGTAATCCTTCTTCTCTACGGCCGCCCAGACCTCCTTCGAGCCGGGCATGCTGTCGACGGCCTGGATCACGCTGGGATCCTCGGCCGGCGGCTTGCCGCAGCCGGAGAGTGCGATCAGACCCGCGGCCAGAAGGCCACTGAAGGATGCGACCCGTGAGACGTTCATGTCGGAGGCAGGCTGGGGATCAGCGATACCGGGGACCGCAGAGCAGGTCGTTCGGGGCCGGCTCCTTGCGGTTCACGAGGTTCCAGCACTTCACCCACTTCACGTTGTCCGCGCTGCCGCCGAAGCGGCCGACGACTGCGCCGCCGGGAAGGGTCTTCGCGCTGGCGAAGGGAAGGCCGATGCTGTTGGCCACGCCCGAGTGGCGCATCGAGAGGGTCTCGCCGATCGACTCCGGATTGTTGCCGGCGTCGTTGAAGAAGAAGGCCTCGGCCTCGTTCTGCTCCCACATCTGCCAGTCGGTCGGCATGAAGTCGGTGATCTTGTAGGTGCGCCCGTCCGGTGAGGGAGCCGCGCCCTTGGTGCCGGTGTAGCCGCCGATGTTCCCGGTCCAGCAGTAGGAGGTCACCTTGACCGGGCGTCCCAGCCACGCGGTGCGCTGCTTCTGGTTGGACTTCCGGAGGGCGACGTCCTTCGGGCACCACATGACCTGATGGGTCTGGAGGAAGGGCCCGAGCTGTCCGATGCGGAAGAACGCGAGCTGGTTGCTCCACTGGGGCGAGGGAACGTCCTTGCCCGCGCAGTTGGCCAACGCCGTCGCCGTCGCGGTCGGGGCCAGCGAGGGGATGCGGCCGTTGTTCTTCGTCGCATACGCCCAGCAGTCGGGACCCGACAGGTCCGACCCCCAGCCCGGGTGGGCGTTGTAGTCGTTGTTGTCGGTCGAGTACATGTGGTTGGCCAACAGGATCTGCTTCACGTTGTTCAGATCCGTGGTCATCTGGGCCTTGTCCTTGGCCTTGCCGAGCGCGGGCAACAGCATGCCGGCCAGGATCGCGATGATCGCGATCACCACCAGCAGCTCGATCAGGGTGAAGGCGTCCTTGGAGGGACGACCAAACCGGGGGAGATGGAATGGGTGCATAGGATGAAGCGGAGTACCGGGTCGGTGTAGGTAACTGTTTGGGCCTTGTCAAACTCCCTCTTCCGCAACCGGCCCCCGATGTGCAGGCCGCGTCCAATCGATCGCGCGCAACCGCTTCTCCCACCGATGGACCGGTGCTAGGCTGGCCGCATGGGACAGCACTCACCACAACGCACTCGGAAGCTCGGCGTCCTGGTGTCGGCCGCGCCCGACACCGACTCGTTCCGCCACGCCCTCGGGGTCGTGACCGCGGCACTCGAGTCCGGATGTGATGTCTTCGCCTACTGCATCGATGAGGCGGTGAAGGGTGTCGCCCGACCGGAGGTCCAGGCCCTCAAGGGCAGGGGACTCAAGCTCTACGCCTGCGCCTACGGGGCCCATCGACATGGGGTGCCGGTCGACGACACCGCCGCCTTCGCCGGTCTGACCGTGGTCAGCGACCTGATCGCCGGGACCGACCGCTTCGTCTCGTTCAACTGAATCCGGCCCATGACGATTCCCAAGGTCCTCTTCATCGTGTCCGGCGATCCCCGGACGAGTCCGCGTCCGGCCGAGGCGATCCGGATCGCGGCGGGCATCGGGGCCTGGAGGAAGGCGGAGGTGTCGGTGTACCTCGAGGCGCCGGCGGTCTGTGCGCTGGGGGAGTTCGTGGACGAGCTGGTCGACGAGGACAACTTCACGCGCTACCTGCCGATCATCCGCGACTGGGGCCGTCCGCTGTGGGTGGAGCAGGGGGCGCCGGACCTGTCGGATCTGGGCGAGGCCTCGGTGCCCTACGAGGAGATCCCATCGATCGAGCTGGCGCGTCGCATCGCCGCGAGCACCTATGTCCTGAGGTTCTGACCATGAAGATCCAGCTGCATATCCTCACCCGGCCCCTGGACGCGTCGAAGGCGGAGCTGCTCGAGTCGATCCGACGCGAGCCGGGCGTGGAGGTCCGCGTCGTGGATCTGACGGGATCGCGCCCCGACTATGTGGAAGTGGTGAAGCAGGTCTTCGAGGCGGATTCCGTGGTGACGTGGTAGCGGCGCTCTCAACGCCCGACTCTCAACGCTCCACATCTTCCCATGTTCGGGTCCGGAGGGTGGGATCTGCAGATGGTCTTGAATCCCTCTTGATCGATCGTCCTCTGTGACGTTCACTTCGCGCGCCCTTCGAGGCGGGGTCGCCAAGTGGTAAGGCAGGGCTCTGCAAAAGCCCCATCCGTCGGTTCGATTCCGACCCTCGCCTCCAGTTTCCTCCGTACATCTCTCCCTCTCTGCATTTGCCTGTGGGCGGTGGTTCTATTCTGTCCGATCCACGGTCGAATTCCACCCCGGGAATCCAGCCATCCATAGGCCTTTTTTGAGCTGAACCAGTCCAGGCAGGGCCGACTGGAGACCCGACGCCTCCACGCCTTCCAGACCGATGGCATGGCGCTGGACTTCCCGTATGCCCGGAGCGTCATCGTGGTGGGCAGCCAACGGGCCAACAAGAAGACCGGCACCACGACCCAGGAGAGTCGCTTCTACGTCAGCAGCCTGGGGGCTCAGGAGCGAGCAGACCCCCAATGGATGGAACTCATCCTCGGGCATTGGGCTGGAGTGGAGAACCGCAACCACTGGCGACGCGACGCTCTCTTCGGAGAGGACCGCTCCCGGAGCCGCAACCCAACCCT
>JBDLQQ010000347.1:0-13336 GCA_039800465.1 Verrucomicrobiota bacterium | reverse complement strand
GATTCCGCAGCCTTGGCCGCGACTCTCAACCGGATCCTGTCAACGCCTGAACTGGCACGACGGATGGGTGAGGTAGGGCGTGCGCGTGCATTTTCCGAATTCTCGAGCCCCGTCATGATTCAGGGGTTCATGAACCTTTTCAGGTCCCTGACCCAACAAACCGGTACGGCCTGCGCATGAGGTACAACACCTATCTGGGCATCCTTGTTGTCTCGGCGGTCACGGCTTTCTGGCTGACACCGCTCGCTGGGTGGCTTGCGTTCCGAATCGGAGCTGTCGACGTGCCCAATGAGCGGAAAGTTCACCGGAGCGTCATGCCCCGTCTGGGGGGGGTAGCCGTCTATCTGGCATTCCTGTTATCGCTGCTCGCCGTGCCGTTCCTGCAGAATTCCATCGCCGGGGAATTCCGGCGTTTCGCCCAGCTGATGGTCCCTCTCCTCCTCGGATCGCTGGCCACTCTGGCACTTGGTATTTACGACGACATAAAGGGTGCCAATGCGTCGAAGAAGTTTGTAGCCCAGATCGTGATCGCCTCTGGGCTCTGGTATGGCGGCTTCCGGATCGATTCCATGATGATGCCCCTCTTGGGCCCTCTAGAGCTCGACTACCTGAGCCTTCCCATCAGCGTGCTCTGGATCGTGGGTGTGACGAATGCCGTGAACCTCCTCGATGGAATCGATGGTCTGGTGGCGGGTGTGACGGCGTGCATGGCGCTCTCCCTCGCCGTCATCAACATCTTTTCCCAGAACGTGCTCGTATCCCTCCTCAACCTGGCCCTCGCCGGTGCCTGTCTGGGGTTCCTTCCTCACAACCACTCCCCGGCCAGGATCTTCCTTGGGGATTCAGGGTCGCTGACGATCGGGATGGTACTCTCCTGCATCTCCATCATCTCCCTCTTCAACGGTGGTGCGGATGGGGCGAGGGGAGCCACCTCCATCCTCACGGTACCCCTTCTTCTCTTCGCTCTCCCGCTCTTCGATACGACCCAGGTGATGTACAACCGCTGGAGGCGGAATGTGTCCATCTTCCAGGCCGATAAGGGTCATGTGCATCATCATCTCCTTGCCATGGGATATGACCACCGACAGGCGTCATGGATCCTCTACAGCGTCGCCATCGTGACCGGGATCCTGGCCATCGCCCTCTCGCTGCTGGATCTGGGATCCCAGCTATTCCTCAGCGTCCTGTTCCTGGTGATGGCGGTGGGCTTCTTCCTCGTCTGGCGCTCCCGGCTCCGCGACGACACCTCGACCGGCGATTCCGGGGAGTAAGGGGGCTGATCCTCGTTTTCCGCCCCTTCGAGTGGTGGGGCACCCTGAGGTGGTTGGGTCTTGGTTTGACAGGGGTGCGGAGTGGCGGGACACCGGACCGGGTTTCCGGATCCGGATGATTGTGGACGACACCTCTTCAGCCTCTCAGTACTCCTCAAGTCCTCGGTCTCTCGAGGAGGTTTTGGATTGTTTTCTGGATTCGGCAGGAGTCCTCGCTGACGAGGAGGTGCCCCTGACTGACGGTGTCGGCCGGTACCTGGCCTCTCCACCCGTCGCCTGTGTCCCGAATCCAGTGGAGGACTCCGTCGGTCTCGACGGATTTGCGGTCCGCGCCGCGGATGCGAAGGAATCCGGAATCGTGCTTCATGTGGTCGGTCGGGGGTTCCCTGGACGGCCCTTCAACGGGAGGATGGAATCGGGTGAGGCCGTCGTCGTGGCGACGGGCGCTCCATTGCCAAAGGGTTCGGACGCGGTCGTCCCGGTGGAGGAGGTCGAGCCGATCACGGGTGATGCCACGCGGATCCGGCTCCTGCATCGAGTGCGGCCCTGGCAGTCAGTCCGTTTTCGGGGGGAGGATGTCGCTGAGGGGCAGGTTCTGCTGACACCCGGTCATCGCATCGGTCCGGGGTGCCTCGCGCTCTTGGCCGCGGCCGGGATCAGCTCCTTGAGGGTTCACCGGCGTCCCAGGGTCGGGATCCTGCCCACGGGCAGTGAGTTGACCCCTATGGGACACCTTCCCGGTCCTGGGCAGGTCTTTGATGGCAACTCCCCCATGCTGGAGTCCCTGCTGTCGATGTTCGGGGCCAATGTTTGGGTGCTACCCGGTGTTCCGGATGAGCCGGAGGCGTTGGATGCCGCCTTTCGGGCAGCGCTGCCTTCCGTGGATCTGCTCGTCACCACCGGAGGGGCCTCGGTTGGGCAGCCGGATCTGGTCCGCCCCGCTCTCCGGCGGATCGGCGCCGCTGTCCACGATGGCCCGATGGCGATCAAGCCGGGCAAGCCGTTCTTCTGGGCTCGATGGGAGGATCGCCTCGTTGCCGGCCTGCCGGGCAACCCCGCCTCCGCCTGGGTGACGGCCCTGCTGCTCGTCGCCCCGGTGATCCGTCGCCTGTCGGGTGCCCGCGATGTGCATCTCCCAACGGTTCCGGGCGTCCTGGCCGAGCCGCTGTCCAATCCCGGTGAGCGACGCCAGTTCTTTCGCGTGGTCATGGATCAGGAAGGCGCTGTCCGTCTGGCTGGAATCCAAGCCTCCCACCACATCACCTCCCTGGCCCAAGCCAATGGCCTCGTGGATCAGCCGGCCGGCCTTCACTGGCCCGTCGGGACCCCGGTCCGGGTCATCCGTTGGGGTCTACTGGAGTGATGTTTTCGCGGTCCCGTGTGATGGCTCCTCCAGGGGAAACCCCCGGAGGCCGGTCCATTGGAGGGCTGCGAGCCACAGGAACCGGGGCACGACCCTTGAATACCTGGGCCAGAGTCGCTTGAAGTCCTTGGTGAGCCGGAAGAACCACTCCAGGCCGGAGCGCTGGATCCATCGGGGAGCCTGTGTGACCCGGCCCGTGTGGAAGTCGAACGCCGCGCCGACACCGAGCATGATGCGGGCTCCGAGGGGTTCGAGGTGGGCGGCCATGAAGCGTTCCTGTTTCGGGGTGCTGAGCCCGATCCACACATAGTCGGGGGACTTCTCCCGGAGTTCCTCCGCCAGCGCCCGGACCTCGGAAGCCTGCAGGGGACGGAAGGGTGGCGTATGGGTCCCGACAATGCGCACACCCGGGAATCGACGTTCGAAGCACTGCTGGAGGTCCTGTGCCACTCCGGTGTTTCCCCCCAGAAAGTAGTGCGTGGCCCCGCTCCGCTGGGACCACGCCATCATCCGTTCCATGAGGTCCGGACCGTAGACCCGGCCCATCGTGCGGTGCCCCTGAAGTCGTCCCATCCAGACCATGGGCATGCCATCTGGGGTCGACAGGAGGGATGCGTTGTGGATGGCCTTGAGCGCGGGATCATCCTGCGACTCGATCACCCCGTGGGCGCCGGTGATGGTGACGAAGCCACGGCGGCCGGCGGCTCGGGCGGCGGCGAGGGCTTCCACGGCGGAGTCGAGGTTGAGCGCCGAGATGCCGACACCGAGGACGTTGACCCGGGGAGGTGGAACAAACTCTGACATGGGGGTGGGTGCCGAGCTCGCATCAGAGCCGGCCATTGTCGATGAGGCGCGTGTTTCCAACACGGACCGCCAGAGCCATGTGGGAACCACGGACCACTGTCTGGACTGGTTCCAAGGAGTCCGGGTCGAAGAACTCCACGTAGTCGAGGCGGGCCGCGGGATGGCGGGAGACCTCCCTCTGGACCCGGGTCTTCAGGCGCTGGGCCGGGACCGGGCCGCCTTGGACGGCCTCGCGACAGAGTTGGAGGCTCTGGACCAGGATGACTGCCTGGGAGCGTTCTGCGGGTGAGAGGTATCTGTTCCGGGAACTGAGGGCCACGCCGTCCACGTCACGTCGGGTCGGGGCCACCACCACCCGGATCGGGAAGTTCAGGTCCTGGACCATCCTCCGAACCACCTGGGCCTGCTGCCAATCCTTGGCCCCGAAGATGGTAATGTCGGGTTGGACGCACAGGAACAGCTTGGCGACGATCGTCGTGACCCCTCGGAAATGGGTGGGACGCGACGCCCCTTCCATTTCCTGGGACAGGCGTTCCTCGACGACATAGGTCGAGTAGAGGCCGTTCTCCTTTCCGGGGTACATGGATGCATCCGAGGGCAGGAACACGACGTCGACACCGGCCTGTCGGCAGAGTGAGAGGTCGCGGGGAAGATCCCTCGGATATCGGGACAGGTCCTCCGAGGGGGCGAACTGGGTCGGGTTGACGTAGATGCTCACGACAACGATCCCGTCCCGTCCCGCGCGTTTCCGCGCCTCGTGGACGAGGCTGATGTGGCCCTCATGGAGGTATCCCATGGTGGGCACGAAGGCGATCTTGCGACCCTTCCGCTGCCAGTCCCGGGCTGATCGCTGCATGCCAGCGGGCGTCTTGACGATCCTCATGGGCCTGAGCCTGCCACGAATCCGTCACCTGGGACAGGCCCCGGTGTCTGGGGGAGCTGATCTTCAGGGCTCTCGCGGAATCCCGACCTTGTCTCCGGGACGGTCCCGTCTAGAGTCGGCGCGGATGGATTCGCAACTCGCCCAATACCTTCCGGTCCTGTTCCTCCTGTTGGTGGCCATGGGATTCGCCTTCGGCACTCTGGTCGTCTCCGTGCTCCTCGGGAAACGGGGGCGTCGGACCCGCACCAAGGACATCCCGTACGAGTGTGGCATGGTGCCTGAGGGGGAGGGGACCTCCCGGCTGTCCGTGAAGTTCTACCTGGTGGCACTGCTGTTCGTGCTCTTCGACATCGAGGTGGTCTTCATGTATCCGTGGGCGGTGGTCTACAAGGACCTGCTCAAGGAGAACGCGAGCCTCATCCTGGGAGGGATGGTGAGCTTCATGGGGGTCCTGTTCGTCGGCTACCTCTATGCATTGAGGAAGCGCGCCTTCGACTGGACGCGGTAGTGGACCGAGTCGCCGTGCGGGGGTGTCCTGCGGCTTCCCTTGGGCTTGGACCGTAGACCTCGATGGCGACACACCGGCGAGATTTCGACTTCATCGTTCTGGGCAGCGGCATCGCTGGCCTCAACTTCGCACTGCGTGTGGCGGGCCATGGCCGTGTGGCGGTGGTGACCAAGAAGAACCGGGCCGATTCGAACACCAACTGGGCCCAGGGCGGCATCGCCAGTGTCACCAGTCCCGAGGATTCCTTCGACCTGCACATCCGCGACACCCTCGAAGCGGGTGCGGGGCTGTGTCGGGAGGACGTGGTCCGGACCGTGGTGGAGGAGGGGCCGGCAAGGATCCGGGAGCTCCTGGACCTGGGAGCCCGATTCTCCGAGCGGGAGATTCCTGAGTCGCCGGGCAGACGGGAGTTGGATCTGACCCGCGAGGGCGGGCATTCCAAGCGGCGGGTCCTCCACGCGGCTGACGCCACGGGGGCGGAGCTGGAGCGGACCTTCCTCCGGGCCGTTGGCGGGCAACCCTCGGTCACCTTCTTCGAGGACCATCTTGCCGTCGACCTGATCACGTCGGCAAAGCTCGGGCTGTCCGGACCCAATCGGGTGCTGGGTGTGTATGTCTTCGACCGCCTCCGCCAGCAGGTTGAGGTGTTCGCAGCCCCTGTCGTGGTTCTGGCCACTGGTGGCAGCGGCAAGGTGTATCTCTATACGACAAACCCCGATATCGCCACCGGCGACGGGGTGGCGATGGCCTACCGGGCCGGGCTTTCCGTCGCGAATCTTGAGTTCGTCCAGTTCCATCCCACCTGTCTCTATCATCCGCAGGTCCGGAACTTCCTCATCACCGAGGCGGTCCGGGGCGAGGGGGCGGTACTGCGCGGGGTCGACCAGAACCGGTTCATGGAACGCTACGACCCGAGGGCGGAGCTTGCGCCCCGGGATATCGTGGCCCGGGCGATCGACTCGGAGATGAAGCGGACCGGGGCCGATTGCGTCTTCCTCGACCTCACCCACCTCAAGGCGGATTTCATCGCAGGGCATTTCCCAACGATCCTGTCGCGGTGCCGGGAGCTGGGCATCGACATCACCCGGCAACCCATCCCAGTCGTGCCCGCCGCTCACTACCAGTGCGGTGGCGTCGTCGCGACGGTCGATGGCGAGACGGAGATCGAGGGGCTCTTCGCCATTGGCGAAGTGGCCTGCACCGGCCTCCATGGTGCCAACCGGCTCGCCAGCAACTCCCTCCTCGAGGCCCTCGTCTGCTCCCATCGGGCCGCAGCCCGTGCCCTCAGTGGAGGTGTGCCCCATACGGGTGCCGTCATCCCCGAATGGCAGGTGGGCTCGGCCACGGATCCCGATGAACTCGTGGTGGTCGCCCACAACTGGGATGAGATCCGTCGGGCCATGTGGGACTACGTCGGTATCGTCCGCACGACCAAGCGCCTCCGACGCGCCGAGACCCGTCTGGGCAATCTCAGTGGGGAGATCCGGGAGTTCTACTGGAACTTCCGGGTCACAGCCGACCTGCTCGAGCTCCGCAACCTGGCCACAATGGCGGAGTTGATCGTGGCCTGTGCCTTGAGACGCCCCGAAAGCCGAGGCCTGCATTACAACCTCGATTTCCCCAGTCCCAATCCCGCGTGGGCTGCCCAGGACACCCGCATCCGGCGGGGTGATCCCGGAGCTCCGTAACCCTCCCCACCCAGGGCATTCCCCCTAGCCCTCCTGCGGCAAAAACCTATTGACCCCCTTTTTCAAAAACGCATCATCTCATCCCGATACGTCAATACAACAAACGAAAACACAAAGAAACATGAGCAAACGATTCATCTTCTCATCCGAATCCGTCGGTGAAGGTCATCCTGACAAGGTGTGCGACACGATCTCGGACGCGGTGCTCGACGCCTGTCTGGAGCAGGACAAGTACAGCCGCGTGGCGTGCGAGACCTACGCGAAGTCCAACGTGGTAGTGATCGGTGGTGAGATCACGACCAAGGCCAAGCTCGACTATGCGGCGATCGCCCGGAAGGCGATCCGGGACATCGGCTATGTCAACGACGACGACGTGTTCCATGCCGACAAGGTCTTCGTGAACCTTCTGGTGACCCAGCAGTCGCCGGACATCGCCCAGGGTGTCGATGCCAAGGCGGCGAAGGGCAAGAAGAAGGCGGAGCAGGGTGCTGGTGACCAGGGCCTGATGTTCGGTTACGCCTGTGACGAGACCCGCGAACTGATGCCCTGCCCGATCATGTTCGCCCACCGTCTCGGTCGACGCCTGACGAAGCTCCGCAAGGCGGGCAAGGTCGACTGGCTGCGTCCTGACGCGAAGTCGCAGGTGTCGGTCGAGTACGTCGATGGCAAGCCGGTCCGCATCAGCAACGTGGTCATCTCCACCCAGCATGCGGCCTCGGTCGAGCACAAGGAGATCGAGGAGTTCTGCATCGAGGAGGTCATCCGCAAGGAGCTGCCCGCCGGACTGCTCTCGAAGGACACGCTGTTCCTGATCAACCCGACCGGTCGTTTCGTCGTGGGCGGTCCCCAGGGCGACACGGGCCTCACGGGCCGCAAGATCATCGTGGACACCTATGGTGGCTGGGGACGCCACGGCGGTGGTGCGTTCTCGGGCAAGGATCCGAGCAAGGTGGACCGCAGCGCCGCCTACATGGGCCGGTACGTCGCCAAGAACATCGTTGCGGCCGGTCTGGCGTCTCACGCCGAGATCCAGTTCGCCTACGCGATCGGCTATCCCGAACCCGTCAGCGTGTATGTCTCGACCTTCGGCACCGCCAAGGAGGGGCTCACCGACGCCCAGATCACCAAGGCGGTCGAGTCGGTGTTCAGCTTCAAGCCGGCCGACATCGTCAAGCAGCTCAACCTGCTGCGCCCGATCTACGGCAAGACGACCAACTATGGACATTTCGGCAAGATCGACGCCGACCTGCCCTGGGAGAAGACCGATAAGGTCCAGGCCCTGCAGAAGGCGATCAAGTGACCGGAACCACCCCCGAACCCATTCCAAGGAAACACACCATGGCCAAGACCAAGAAAGCCACCGCAGCCGCGGCGCTCGCCGATGTGGCAGCCGCCCTGCCGAACCTCGCCAGCTTCGCGTCCAACACCCCCAAGGGGGCCGACTATATCGTCCGCGACATCGCGCTGGCCGAGTGGGGACGCAAGGAGATCGCCATCGCAGAGCATGAGATGCCCGGCCTGATGTCGGTCCGCGAGAAGTACGCGAAGAAGAAGCCCCTCAAGGGCGTCCGCGTCACCGGATCGCTCCACATGACTATCCAGACCGCGGTCCTCATCGAGACCCTCGTGGATCTCGGCGCCAAGGTCCGCTGGGCCTCGTGCAACATCTTCTCCACCCAGGACCACGCGGCCTCCGCCATCGCGGCCACCGGAACCCCGGTGTTCGCCTGGAAGGGCGAGACCCTCGAGGAGTACTGGGAGCTGACCCTCAAGGCGATCCTGTTCCCCGGGGACCAGGGACCGCAGCTCGTCGTCGACGACGGCGGCGACGTCACCCTGCTCATCCACAAGGGCTATGAGCTCGAGCAGGGATCCAAGTGGGCCTACGAGCCGACTGACAACCACGAGGTCTCCGTCGTGAAGGCCCTGCTCCGCCGTGTGGCGAAGGAGAAACCCGGCGTCTGGACCAAGATCGTCAAGGACTGGAAGGGCGTCTCGGAGGAGACGACCACCGGTGTCCATCGCCTCTACCAGATGCAGGAGGCCGGCAAGCTGCTGGTCCCGGCCATCAACGTGAACGACTCCGTCACGAAGTCGAAGTTCGACAACCTCTATGGCTGCCGCGAGTCGCTGGCCGACGGTCTCAAGCGCGCCACCGACGTCATGCTCGCCGGCAAGGTCGCCGTCGTCTGCGGCTACGGCGATGTCGGCAAGGGCTGTGCCCACTCGCTGCGGGCCTACGGATCGCGCGTCGTGGTCACCGAGATCGACCCCATCAACGCCCTGCAGGCCGCGATGGAGGGCTTCGAGGTCAACACCATCGAGTCCACGCTGGGCACGGGCGACATCTATGTCACCACGACCGGAAACTGCGACATCATCACGGTCGATCATCTGCTCAAGATGAAGGACCAGTCGATCGTCTGTAACATCGGCCACTTCGACAACGAGATCCAGGTCGAGGGCCTGAAGAAGGCCAAGGGTGTCCGCATCGAGAACATCAAGCCCCAGTACGACCGGTACCATCTGCCCGGCGACAAGAGCATCTACCTGCTCGCCGATGGCCGTCTGGTGAACCTGGGCTGCGCGACGGGGCATCAGTCGTTCGTCATGTCCAACTCGTTCACCAACCAGACCCTCGCCCAGATCGACCTCTGGGCGAACCGGGACAAGTACGAGAAGACGGTCTATCGCCTGCCCAAGAAGCTCGACGAGGAGGTCGCCCGCCTCCACCTCGAGAAGATCGGGGTCAAGCTGACCAAGCTCACGAAGGCCCAGGCGGACTACCTTGGAGTCTCGGCGGACGGCCCGTACAAGCCGGAGCACTACCGGTACTGAGCACCGGGTCGACTGAGTCGACAGCAGACGGGCGGCCTCTCCTGGGGAGGCCGCCCGTTTTGTGTTTTCCGGGGAGCTGTTGGTGGACCCTGTGGGGTGGGAGGGGCCGACGGTTTCCTGTCAGCCGTTCAGAATGAGAACTGGAGACCGGCGCTTCCGCCATAGTTGGCGCCGAAGTCGAACTTGGCCTCGTAGCCGAGGCCGCTCAGACGGAAGGCACCGTTGTAGGCGACCTCGAGTCCGGCATAGATCCCGAGCCAGGGGAGGACCCGATACTCGCCCCGCACCTGGAGGTATCCGCCGGGAAGCCAGTCACCGGAGGAGCTCCGGACCGACTGCATCGTGCCGGGGATCGAGGGATCCGTGTAGGTCGTGTTCTGGATGAACATCGCGTTGCCCTGGGCGTAGATCGAGGTGAACCCCAGGCTGGCCTCCAGATCCCACTTCGGTGACAGCGGATACGTGAGCCAGGCCCCGAATCGGGCCGTGTAGAAGTCGGCAGCGAAGCTCGTGGCGAGCGACGACGTGGCTTTGGAGGCGATCGGCGTCTGGGGCTGAGGATTGAGTGAGATCAGCGGGCCCGGTACCGCGAACGATCCCGAATAGGGCGCGAGCGGCGGGGTGATCCCACCCAGGTCGTAGGCATCCCGCTGCTGGACGACATCGCTGCCCACCGTCGCCTGGTCGCTCCCCGAATAGCGGCCCTGGCGGAATCCGACCTCGAAGCCGAAGTGGGCGTCCTTGCGGAGCATCTCGAACTGGTAGAAGTCGAACCCGACGAGGACCTCCGGGCCGAAGAGGGAGGGATCCTTGAACCCGTTCAAGGACCCCACCGGGGCCAGGTTGTCGACCCGGCTGTACTGGATCTGACCATTCGCCACCTGGCCCGCGTCCGTGTAGCCCCAGTTCGATGTCAGACCCTGTGCGCCCTTGCTGATGTCGGGTTGGACATAGCCGTTGTCATAGATCCCCGGCGTGGGTGCCGCCACGGGAGCCGTCCGATTGACGGAGAGCTTCATCCCCATCTGGATGTAGGCGCCGGTCCGGATGTACCATCCGGCCTTCTCCAGGTCATACGGGGAATCCTGGGCCAGGGCGGGCAGGGCCACGAGGGCGGCGGTGGCTGCGGCGAGGTTCTTCGGGGTCGTCGCGGATCGGAGGGAGGTGCGCATGGGACGTGGAGGGCGGAGGAGCGGGAAGGGTCAGGGGGTTTCGACGACGCGATAGAATCGGGAACCCTCGACCGGTGGGGACTGGGTCCGCGGCGGCCCGGAATCCAGCCACTGGCGCCGACTGCCGGTGCCCACCATGGGCGGGAACGAGGTCTGGAAGTTCCCGTTGGTGAACCCGGCCATCGTGGGTGCGTACTGGATGTAGTAGCGGTAGGTCGTGCTGGTGGGGAATTCGACCAGCACCAAGCCGTTCGTCCATCGGGTGGTGACGTTCGGCAGGACCGTGCCGCTCGGGGTCGGAAGGGTGAACCCCGGGGTGGCTTGGACGGAATAGGTCGGCGTGGGCGTGGTCACGCGGTCGGTGACGTGGAACTGCATCAGGCACTCCCGGGTCTCAGCCGGCGCAATCCCACCGAGGTCCACGTACGGGGTCAGCCACGGCACGAGCCGTCCCTGGGCGTTGGCGAGGGTGATGAGATTGGTCAGCGAGTCATTGCCGAGATTCGAGACCGTGATGCGGGTGTTCGGGACAAACCCGTTGCCGGGATTGGCGAAGGTCAACGTCTGCTGCTGGAACCCGGTCTGCCGGTCGAGGCTGAACGCACCGATCGAGACCGTCTGGGGATCCATCGGCAGGAGGATCAGGTTGTTGGTGCCGCCGAGCGGAGGGCCGAAGGTCCCGGCGATGGGGGTTCCGGAGAGCCCGAGCAGCCCGGCCATCGCGTTGGTGGCACCCTCGGCAAGGTCGCACTCCAGCCATCCGATCCGCCCGGGTCCGGGCGGCAGCGTGGGTTGGGACCAGGCGATCGACACCCCGAGATTCCCACCCGACAACAGGGAGGTGTCGAGGGTCACGACCGCGTCCTCCGGAAGGGCAGCGGGGCGAAGGGACGACCGCGTGCCGAGGACCGCACCGAGCAGGCGCTCAGCCACGAACGTCATGTTGGTGAAGACGGCGGGGTTGAACGTGACCGAGAAGGAGAGGTTGGTCTCGGTGCTGTTCGCGGTGAGAATCACAGGCGCCTGGACCCGGTTCGTGGTGGTGATGGGACCGATCTGCAGCGCCGTCGAGGGCCACGGGTTGACGATCAGGTCTGCCTGGAGGCTGGTGGTGGTCCCGTACGCGTTTCGGACCCGGACCGAGATGGGTCCCGCCTGGTTGGCGGCGGCATTGGTCACCGTCAACGTCGCATTCGTGGCCCCCGTGATGGGCCCGCCCCGGAACAGCCACTGGTAGGTCAACGGGGCCGTTCCGGCGGCCTGGACCGTGAACGTGGCATTCTGTCCCAGGTAGGTGGCCTGGGGCGAAGGGGGGGTGACGATGACCGGCGGGCCCAGGACCGTGAGGGCGGCAGGGGCCGAGGTGGCGGACCCGAGGGCATTGCTGACGACCGCCAGGTAGTTGCCGGCCTGCAGCACGTTGAACAGCCCAACGACGAGGGTGCTGTTCGTCGCGGCAGGAAGCCGCACGGCTCCCCAATACCACTGGTAGGACAGCGGCCCGGTCCCGGAGGCTCCGACGCTCAGGATGGCCGAGGTTCCGACCGTGTTGGTCTGGCTCGCTGGGTTGGTCGTGATGACCGGGGCCTGTCCCCAGACCGGGGAACCGAGCAGGAAGAGGACAACGCCAAGGAAGAGGGGAAGTCCGTGACGAGGGGCCAGATGCATCGGGGATGGGAGTTCGGAAACCAGCGGAAAAAACAGCAGCGAGACCATAGACAGGCCCGAGATCTTCAGGCCAAGGGAAAGTTTGTCGGTGCGCGTCGGGGCCTGTTCAGGACGGATCCGGCCTCCCGGGATCCGCTGTGGGGGACCGGAACTGCGGGTGCGCCAGGAGCGCGGACCAGGACGTCTCCGAGAGGGGTTCCTGGCGGTATCTCGGGCCCCGCAGTGGCTCCGCACTCGTCGAGCGTCTGGCCCGATCGAGCCAGACGGCCCCGAGGGGTTCTCCGATCAGTTCCGGCACGTTCGCCGCAAGGGTCGTCTCCTCCTTCTCACCGGTCGCGTGCCCCACCCCCACATGCCAGCCCGCGAGAAGCAGGGTGACCCGGAGGAGGGTCGCCCGGGAATAGGTCGCCATCGCGCAGGGGGTCGATGACGGTGCCAGTTCCCGGAGCCGCTGGAAGACGGGGAGGGTCCACATTGCCGGGTTCCGCGCCGGGGAGAAGGCGTCGAACAGGATCACATGAGGCCGGGGCCATGATGTCGCCCCGGAACCCTCGAGCAGCGTCGGGAAGTCTGCCTGGAGGACCTCCCAGTCCAGCGGGAAGGGGCCGGCGTCCCGGACCACCCTTCCACGGCTCAGGAGCCCCTCGATCAGGGATTCGTGCCCCTCGACGTACCGCAGGGCGGTGCGGTGTTCCAAGGCGAACCGGAGGGGCTCGAGCGTGTGGTCGAAGCTCAGCACCCGGACAGGTCGGCCGTTGGCGGGCAGGGATCGGAGGACGGTGAGGATGTTGGCCGCGGCACCGAGGCCGACATCCCAGATCACCCAGGGGCCGTCCTGATGGGCCGCCATGCGGTCTGCTACCCGGAGTCCGCGCACATACAGGGCCTCGGCCTCGGCCTCGGGTCCAACCACCGGATGGAAGGTCTCACCCTCCGCCGTGGACCGGACGCTCCAGGTGCCGTTCTTGAGCTGGACCAGTTCGTAGGCGTCAGCCATGGGGTGTGGGCATCTGCGGGTGTGATGGTGGCCGCTCAGCCCGCGAGGGAACGGAATCGTCGGACCCGACCGGCATCCGCCACCGACACGGCATACTCCGAGGCCGCGAGGGTGCGGCCCATCGGGATCCTCGAATTCCGGAAT